>NZ_JH597773.1:0-4152 GCF_000243335.1 Leptonema illini DSM 21528
CCTTCATAAACAGAGAAATGTCTTGCCAAGCTCCCACGGAAGTATCATGCAGAATTCTGCAAGAGATACAAGCAGGCATTCAGCGCTAACAGTTACGAAGATGTCGCAAGCGAGATGCGGTCCGTTCTATCATGGCTCGAATCCATCAGCTACAGTGCCTCTCAGAGTCTTCAGGAGGGTTTAGAGGCACTGTTAACGCTGCATCGCATCAATATGCCGCCGAAATTGAGAACATCCTTTTACACAACCAATCTGATCGATTCGGCATTCTCGAATCCCAGATCTCAGCTTAACCGGGTTAAACGGTCAAGGCCTCAGACAGACCAGGTGCTCCGATGGGTCGGCAGTCTCCTGCTATCACAGGAGGAACAATTCCGTAAGGTGCGGTCATACACTCATATCCATGAGTTCTTAAACAGCTTCCTGGATAAAAAGATTGACGAGCGGATCTCGGCATAGGATGCATTCAGTGGGTCCCGCCTCAAAGTCTAACTATCACTGGGACATAGTCAAAGAGAAGAGCGAAGACGCTTACTCATGAAGTATTTAAACATTGAGGCTATTGATCTTACTGCTGACGATATAGATTTTCTTGCGGGCCTGCAAAAAGGATTCCCCGAACAGGCCATCTACACAGTCGACCTTCTCAAAGATATCGGAATATCATCACTAAAAAGGGAATCTTTCAGAGTAATTGAATTCAATCAAGACAGAGTATCTACACTATTAAAAGAATTCCTTGAATCAGAAATGCAGTTCCTTTCTTTCATGGCAAGATTCGACTTCATTAGCATCGAACTACTCAATGAAATGATTTCCGAAGAAAACACCTACACGAGCTGTATCAACAAATGGATAGCCCATTCGCTCTGCGAACAAATCGGGACAAACCTTGAGTATATTCGGGTGAACGATGCAATCAAAGATTACATTCTTCGACTCAAAATTGATGTCCCCCCCGTTCTCGCTGAAAAATTGCGGTCGGTAGCCAAAGACTATCTCTCAAGAGGAGACTTCTCAGACCGTTCAGAATACATCATTTCACTCCGAGAATTACTTACAGAAAACCCCAACCTTAATGATGATCGAATTATTCCTTCGATATATCTTAAGACGATGGTGGATCTATATAACAACCACAAAAACCGCTACAATGATGTTATCAACCTTGCCGATCGCGTGCTTAGCCGGGAAGAATTTCTCGATAGAAGATTTGCTCAAGAAGTCCGCTACCGGCTTTGTCAGTCGCTTGCCAGAACCCGTAATGGTCGATTCATGGAAGAAGTTCACAAAATCAACGGCATAGAACACCACTACCTTCTCGGCTTCCACTATCGAATATCAGGTCGAAATGAAGACGCTCTCAATAGATTGAACAAAGTCCTGCAATCAAAGCCGAATCACTCACGGGCTAAAAGGGAGCTGGTACACGTATACCTAAACATCGAAGAATATGATCAAGCTCTTGATATGGCCTCAGATAATTACCGCAGCGAACCTTCCAACCCCTATCTCATTCAATCTTATTTCACATGCCTCATCAGAAGCCAAGACTCTACGGCTCATAGAGAAAAAATAGAGGAACTCATCCAGAGGCTGCAGCGAATCCGAACTAGTGCTGCCGAAGAGATCTACATAAATTCCCTAGCCCAGTACCAAGCCTTTACACTAGGTGACAAGGCTAGCGCCATTAAATGCATCGAGGATTATCAAGAAACTACAGCAGAAGCATCTCCTTACATTGCCCTTACAAAAATCGAAATTGGCATCCGCTATAAAGACATAGGGTTAATGAGACAATCGCTTGAGCTCCTCGGAACAATGAATATTCAAAACTCTTACCTGAATAATCTCTATTTTTTAAAGCTTGCAACGCTCAATGCTATGGAAGGCAACCGGCCCGAAGCCGAACGAAATATTCAAAAAATCGTCAACTATCCTCCGAATATTCGAGCTAAGCTGATGTCCAAAATTGAAAGCTTTCTTCCCAAGAATTAGGAGTGATTGGTCGGCACAGCGTTGCAGCACTTCCCAAATCGTCGAAACAGAGCTTATGAATCATTTTTCATATCGCAGACTGGCGTTTGATAACTACTGGCGCAAGCACTACTGGACACGTTACCTGGCAAAGGGCAACGATTCGCGCCAACCCGATCGAAGGGAATTCCACGAAGCGATTAAGCAGTTTGAATCTTGGACAGGGAGCCGAAGGATTCCAGGGAAGCGCAGCCACCACAGCATTTCGCATATGCTGTCCAACCTAATTCCTCAAGCAGGCTTTTTATTTCTCTGGATCGTTGAAGAATTGCGATATCTTGAAAAGAACCACCAGAGAGCATTTAATTCGATTATTCGGAAATTTGCGAATGCCGATTTTTCTCATGAGGCCCTTGAACTCATATTGGAAGTGGCAGCCGTTCGCCGATTCTTTCCTGTCATGACTATCGATATTGATCGCCCCATAGGGTCTGGAACAATCGATTTGAGTGTCCAATTAACAAACAGACAATCCTTTCATCTTGAGATCACGAGACTGGAAGAATCCGGGGAGTCACGTTTTGCAAGCAGATGTCTCGATGATCTAATAAATCGCCTCATATATCATCCTTATTGCCCTCGATTTGCCTTTAAGTTCCGATCTGCCCCAACGGCGGATGAATGGAATAGCCTAATATCCGAATTGGACAATCGCCTGCAAGCCAAAGATGAGACTATTGTAATAGACAATCAATTCTTACTTTTAGTTTCCAGCTCGAGTGAAGAAGCATTTGCTTCGCTGATCGAAACTAAGAAGCTCAAGCCTATGGAATCGAGTGGCTGGTTGATGAATGATAAATCAATGGAGAGACTCATAAAAAAAGGACGTGCGAAGCGTACTAAATACTATCACCAAACCGAAGACTACTGCGTAAGCTTCCACTCAATTGGCAGCGTTTATTTCTGGATCAATGATCCTTTATCTTTACAGTTATGGCTGAATACTATAACATCTGAAATCCGAACGCCAGTGAAATTCAGCCTATTCATTCCATGGTACTATCAAACACCTCAGGTTCCGGACGATTACACTAGCTTCGTATTGGATATACCTACTGGTGATCGCTTTATTTCACTGCTATCCAAGAATACGCCCATTTTCCCTTGGATAGCTTCCCCCTCTCAATCCTCCGGAGATGAATCGTCGGCCTCTTCGCCGGCATAGTACGTATCGCTGCCTTTCTGTGCACGCAGAACAAATACGTTGTCGGTGTCTTCGCCCAGCGCCAGTTCGGTGCGCGTCTTTCGACCGAGCATCCAGATCATACGATCGGCCTCGACCGGAGCTGTCGTCTGGCGCTGCAGGCGATCGATCGCTTCTTTGAAACATTCGATCGTTACGGGATTCTCAAGCGTTTTCAGGCGTTCTTCGATCACCGGCAACGCCTCTTTCGTAAGCGGAGCAATAACCGCCTCTACTCAGCCAACAGGAAATCCCTGTCTTTCAATTTCAATGGCAAAAGCGCCGCCCAGTCGGATTCAGTTACGGCGACGGGAGCGTTCTTGAGCAAGTAATGCATATAGAGGGATGGATTCAGTCCGGCGGCTTTTGCTCCTTCGATCAATGTATAGAAGAGAGCGCTGGCATGGGCACCGCTCATGGTAACGGCGAACAGCCAGTTTTTCCTGCCGACAACAAATGGTCGAATGCCATTTTCTACCTGGTTGTTATCGATAGGGATCTCTGGATTATCAAGGAAAGCCGTTAGCTGCGGCCATATATTCAGGGTATACTTTACGGCGTTCCCGTAACGACCGGATGGGTTATATGATGCATCCTGTTTACTGATAATATTCTTCAATTCAACCATGAGCGGCCTTGTTTCCTTGTCTCTGAGTCGCGCCAGCTCCTTGAGATCCGGATGACTTTCACGCCAGTCCGATTCAATTTTATAGACTTGCCTGTACAATTCCAGAACCGTATCGATGTCGGCATTACCTTTTACGACCTTGCCCGCCTCGATAAATTTTCTACGTGCATGAGCATTGCAACCTGCATGAACGATTTCGCTCCGGGATTGAAGAACGCCATAACCGCTGTAGCCATCTGTAATGATCGCTCCTTTATAATCGGATAAGATTTCCGTAAGAAACGCAGAGCTGCGATTGGAACGA
>NZ_JH597773.1:4252-114243 GCF_000243335.1 Leptonema illini DSM 21528
AAAACGGATTTAGAGACGCCTAACAGGGCTGCCATGCGATTCACTGAAAAGTCCTTTCTCCACGCCTTCATGAAGGCAAACTTCTTCAGTCGTCCCGGGAAAGCATGGCTGCATACTTTTTTAGGATCGTATTGTCCATTCGGAGGCTTGCAACCTCCGCTCGGAGGCGCTTCAATTCTTCCTCGGCACTACTCTTCTTGCGAGTTTCCGGTTCATTCTTCTGGGATTCCAGATACTCCCGACGCCAATCCTGAAGGGTCCAGTAGCTGATTCCGAGACCGGCTGCGATGTCCTTGATCGACTCGTCGCCGGTAAGGGTCTGTTTTACAGCCCGTTCCCGGAATTCTGGCGAGTGTTTACGTTTCCTCATGGTAACCTCATAGTATTAAGTTACCCTTCTGGGGTGTCCACTTTTTCCGGTACCGGTCAAAATACTCCGATCTACAGAACGAAGCTCTTGCCAAGTTCGCACATGCCCATGTTGGAACGATTCGTCGAGAACTAACCGACCATGTTATCCCTCTCTCGGAAAACCATCTGAGAAGTCTCGTCAGAGAATACATACGCTATTATAATGAAGATCGCACACATTCTTCGCTCGGAAGAGATTCACCGCACGGGCGACTCAGGGCAGAAATGCCTCCCGATCGACCGCTGATCTCCGTTCCGCGAGTCCGTGGACTCCATCACAGATACTTTCCAATGGAGAAAGTGGGTAAGCGGAGCAATAACCGCCTCTACTCAGCCAACAGGAAATCCCTGTCTTTCAATTTCAATGGCAAAAGCGCCGCCCAGTCGGATTCAGTTACGGCGACGGGAGCGTTCTTGAGCAAGTAATGCATATAGAGGGATGGATTCAGTCCGGCGGCTTTTGCTCCTTCGATCAACGTATAGAAAAGAGCGCTGGCATGGGCACCACTTGTGGTAACGGCGAACAGCCAATTTTTCCTGCCTACCACAAATGGTCGAATGCCATTTTCTACCTGGTTGTTATCGATAGGGATCTCTGGATTATCAAGGAAAGCCGTTAGCTGCGGCCATATATTCAGGGTATACTTTACGGCGTTCCCGTAACGACCGGATGGGTTATATGATGCATCCTGTTTACTGATAATATTTTTCAACTCAACCATGAGCGGCCTTGTTTCCTTGTCTCTGAGTCGCGCCAGCTCCTTGAGATCCGGATGACTTTCACGCCAGTCCGATTCAATTTTATAGACTTGCCTGTACAATTCCAGAACCGTATCGATGTCGGCATTACCTTTTACGACCTTGCCCGCCTCGATAAATTTTCTACGTGCATGAGCATTGCAACCTGCATGAACGATTTCGCTCCGGGATTGAAGAACGCCATAACCGCTGTAGCCATCTGTAATGATCGCTCCTTTATAATCGGATAAGATTTCCGTAAGAAACGCAGAGCTGCGATTGGAACGATAAAAGAAAAGAGGAACCGGGCCTTCGCGAGTATGAGCAAGAATATGCCACAGATAAGAAAGCTGATCCGCTCTTTTGTTGGGTTCCTTCAACACCTGAAACACCGTCTCATCGATTCCTATCACGGATGCTTCATTGATCTGTCTGTAAAGCAGAGACTGTAGCGGCAACAGAGCTTGCGCTACGCGAATGGCCGTCATTGCCATCGTTTTACGACTGATTTCAATACCGGCTCTTCTGAAAATCACCTCCTGCCTGTAGAAAGGAAGGCTGTCGGCAAACTTCGACACGATCATGTGCCCGAAGATCCCTTCTGACAGAATAGACTTGCCGAGCAGAGAAGGTTTTACGGGGGCGATTGCTACAGGTTGGCCTTCATCATCTGCTCCATAGCATTGCCGACAGGCATATTTGGGGCGGATAATTTTTCTGACAAAGACTTCGGCCGGTATATACTCGATTTTCTCGCAGACCTCTTCGCCGATCCTTGCTTTTTCTGACCCACAGCTACAGAGCTTTTCCGTTTCAGGGATATCGATGATTTCTTCTCTGCGTTCCAGATCGTCCGGGATTCTTTTCTTCCGTTTCTTGTTGCGCTGAGGCGAGGTTACAATGACCGGCTCCTCATCGAGCGCTAATTCCGGATGACTGTCGTGAAGCGTTTCTATTTCGTTGAACAAAAGAGCCTGTCGTTGTTCGATCGGTCCCAGCTTTTCTGATTTCTTTGAGAAGAGGCGCGATTGAAGAAGCGTAACTTTCTCTTTGAGGATCTTCACCTCAATACTATAGTCGCGAAGCGCCGCATTCCTCTCTTCCAGAAGGTTATTCTGGTTAGCAATAATGCGCTTCAGTTCTTCGATATCATCAGGAAGGCTTCCAGAATCGAAAGACATAACAATCCGATATTACAGACAGAGATACAGATCAAGCATTTATCCGAATTTTGTGTAATGAAGCGTTGAATGTGCTCGCCTGAAGTCGATCCCGTTGAGAAGCCAGTTTAACTGATCCGAAGTGATTTCCATAACCGCCTGTTCATCCTGAGGCCACGGAAATCGATCTCGCTCCAGACGCTTCTGCCACAGGCAGAATCCGTTTCGATCCCAGTACAGTATCTTCACCAGATCCTTCCTGCGGTTTCCAAAAACAAAAAGACTCTGCTCGTAGGGGTTCAGTCTCAGGTCATTCTGCACGATGCCGCCTAAACCATTTATGGATTTTCGCATATCCGTAGCTCCAGGCCTCAGAAAGATGCGGACACTTTGCGATAGAGTCGGAATCACAACCTTCTTCCAAAGATCAGATTGAGCCGCAGTCTGATCGAGAACGGCACCTGAAAGTGAACTTCAAGCAAAGGAGGCTTTTCAATACTGAGCTGCGGCATCGGAAAAGGGAGTTCTATCAGAGATCTGCTCTTTCCTTGACTCCGTGATTTCTCGTAAAAAGAATACCTATTCACCCGATTTTGCCGGCAATACTCTGCCTTGCTGAGTCCGGACGCTTGCCAGTCCTTGATATGCTTCTGCCAGTCGATCTTCGCCTTCATTAATTCCTCCTGATGGAGGAAATTTCGGCAAATCTATGATGCCACCGCAGAGGCGGTTAATGCTCCGCTTACCCTCTTTCACGTTCAGATCGACGAGGGCCGAGACGACAAAGCTCAGATTCCGTTTATGTTCGCCGTCTTGCAGATAGGCAAGCGGACCGTTCCGATCGCCTGTCAGGTACCAGAGCGCATAACGCGCACGCAGCACAAACTCATCGTCCGTATAATTCTCGCTGTAGTTGTCGATATACTGTCGGATGGAATCCAGCGGGCCGTCATAAGCAAAGGCCGTTATCGATTGCGCAAGATGCGAGGCTGCGACGTTCATCTCGTAGTTGCGTTCGTCGTCGCCGGCAAAGATAAAGGCCCGGTAGAGGACCCCGGCCGCCGACGGATCGCTCAGCTCGATCAACGAATGACCGAGCTGCACAAATACCATGTCGTTCACAAGTCCTTCTCCGTCATAGCCTTCGAGAGCGAGATCAAAGCCCGAAAGCAGTTCGGATCGGGCACGCTCCTGATATGCCTCCGTAGCGGCAAGATAGTGCATGCCCCGGAATACGGTAACATCGATGGGTTCATCGACATCAAGTTTCAGCTGTTTGCGATATTCAGCGAATACGTACTCTGCCATGTCATGGCTGAAAGGCGAAAGCCTTGCGATCATATCCCACCGCGGAGCATAACCGTATTTATCCATCAGTCCTTTAAACGGAGCGAGAAAGAACTCATACAATTCCGGCACATCCCCTGCATTGTGCCTCAAGCGATCGATGCGGCGCAGGAAGAGCTCATCCATTGCGCGGTCGATCATTCGGTATGTGGGCAGGAAGGCGTACCAGTCGAACTTTGCATCGGCCTTCTCAAAGGCCTCGCGGCGGCTGTGGCGAAACTGTTCAAGGGCAAATAGATCCTGGGTTTCAGGAGCAGTCTGGATGCGCAAGATCTGCCTTACGATCGTTTCGGTTTCTTTATGAAAGGCCTGTAGCTCCGCAGGGGTCATAAGCGAACAGGCTGCACAGAGCACAGTCTCTGTCAATCCGCGCAGATTCGAAAAAGCGAATCCTGACGGCGATTATCTCAAAATTATCCTATAGAGGGGACTCTCTTATGGTTCCTGACACCGGCTTTGATCTTCCCTTTACACAGAAGGTCATGTCGCTGATATAGACGACGCCAGGCCGCAGCTCCTGAACCATACGTTCTGTGAGATTGTCGATATCGATCTCGGCCTCCGTCGCAACCTCTGCTTTCACGATACGGGGCACCATCATGCGAACAAGATCGGCCAGCAGAAACTGCGTGCCCTGACCCTGTACGATGGCCTCGGCCGATACACCCTCAACGGAATAACCGGCGGCAAGATAAACAGACGGCAGATCGAATCCCATGTGAATGTTTGCACCTTCGTTTCGAAGGGTCTCGCGCAGCCACTCCATACACCGGTCGTGAAGCGGTAGAGATTCCTTGCTTCCGGGCACCATCGTCGTATCACTTTCCTCAAAGACTACAAGGCCCTGCGGCCGCAGCAGCGGCTTCAGGCGGCGTAGCACAGCTGCAGGATCGGGCAGATACATCAAAACACGTCGCCCGACAAGGGCGTCAAACTCATATTCCGCCAGTCCAGACAGGTCAGAAGACTCGGTTAACTCATTCACGTCGCGCTGCAAGAAGCTTACCGCTGTCAATCCGGCAGCATCGAGTCTATTTCGCGCCGCAACAAGCGGAGCCTCGGAGCGATCGACGGCAAGCACCGTCCCTGACGGGCCGACCAGAGAGGCAAGCACGGATGTTACCTCACCGTTCCCGCAACCGATCTCGAGTATCTTCATTCCCTCGTTGATACCGGCTTCGCGTAGAAAACGCGTCGTAATCGTATTGCTTCTCTGCATTCCAGCTCCTGCGCCTACGCCTGCGATAAAGGCCTCGTGATCGGGCGTACGGCTATTTCGATTCGATCGTTCTCATAATACGGCGCAGTTCAACAAGCAAACTCTCGCGGCGATCGTCGTTCAGTTTTTCCGTAAGATGAATCCCTTTTTCAAGTGCAAGCCGGGCTTCGACTCTTTTTCCCAGTTCGATCTGTGCGAGACTGATGGAGCGATACAACAAAACCCGCTTCAGTAAGTCAAGCTTCGCGTCCTCGGCTAACGGAGTGACCGCCGAAACAAAGGCGTCATGCCTGTCCAGATCGGCATAGGCCCGACGGATCAAATCGATTGCGACAGGTGGAATCTCACGATGCCGCTTCATGGCCTCCTGCAATTCCTTTGCAGCCCGGGCCGTGTTATCAGCGAACAGAAGAGCCGTGATCTGCCCTTCAAGATACCGCGGATTCGTCGCGTCGTATGTAACCGCCTTCCTATACAGCTCGGCCGAGCGTGCGTAGTCTTCGGTTTCAAAGGCAACGCTTGCAGCGAAACTCAGGGCCTGCGCTGCTCGCTTGCGGTCTTTATTCTTCTCGGCCGAACGCATGGCCTGAGAAATCGCCTCTTTCGGATGGCGCAGGCGATACTGATACAGGGCATCGTAAAGCAGTAGATCGGCATCGGCAGGCCACTCTTTCAGGCATTGCCGCAGCTGTGGCTCTTCACGTCTGGAATACTCGGGCGACGCTGATTTCAAAAAGCTCAGGTAACGCACGCAGCTCTGCGGCTTCGCCTCTTCCCTCAGGAGACGCGTATACAGACGATCGGCCTTCGCACATGCCATGCTGCGATTCAGATCGGGCCACGATTCTTTCGAAGCGCAGACAAGAGAATAATAGTCGGCTGCAAGACCAGTGAAGACGGCATCCGATGCAATCGAAGCTTCATGCCGCTCAAGCGTCGCATGCACGGGCCAGGCGAACGAGACAACGCCTTGTGGGAGATGCGCGCTTGCCGCCTCCCCTTCTTTGCGGTCGACGAAGCCGAACCGATCGCCTGCTTCGGGCAATTTCACGCTGCAATTCAAAGAGAGATCCAGCAAACGCCTCACCATCGCCGGATCTTTGAGCTCCGGATCAAGGCCTGTGATCTGTGAGAGGGCCGAGGCGCATTGTCCGCGCCGCATGAGATCGTCGATACGCTCAAAGGAGCCGTCGGGCCCGGCTGTAAGAGCTGCGGGCACCGTAATAAGAATCGCGATGACCAGCCGACGGGCGACGTCAGAGAGGCGCTTCTCGAATCCGACATCGCGTATCAGAAAGGCGGTCACGTCAACCGCCCTGCCCTTGATTTCCTCCGCTGTGAGACCTGTTCGAGGCATGAATCAGGATAGGAAATCCCGAAGAAACAGTCATGTCAAGGCGACTACACAGCACAGCCGCGCCTATCGGGACGGTATGCGAACGGTAGGCGTGTCGGCATAGCGTTCCAGCGCCGTCCGGAACGCTGGGTGACAGAAAAATTTTATTAAACCAGTTGGTTTTACAATTGACGATTATCAATCTTTACATTTACTAAACCAGAAGGTTGAATAAATGACATCCGCTAAAAAGAAGGAACAGAAGCTTGACCGAGTCTTTGCTGCTCTCGCCGACAGCTCACGTCGGCAGATGCTCGTACAGCTGCGCAAGCGTCCATTGACGATCTCTGAGCTGGCCGGGCAATACTCCATCTCCTTTGCCGGAGTCGCCAAACACGTCCATGTGCTCGAAGAGGCCGGTCTCGTGCACAAGGTTCGCGATTCCGAAGACGGACGCAAGACGCGCCTTCAGCTTGCGAATCAAACCCTGAATGAAGCGACGGCCTGGCTCGAATATCATCAGAAATTCTGGACCGACAAACTCAATCAACTGGAGGCCTACATTATGCAAAACGGAGCAGATCATGAATAGCGCCACATTGATCGTTGAGAAAAAGATAAGGGCCTCGCGTGAAAGGCTTTTCAGGGCATGGATAACGGAGCGCGATTTCGCAAGATGGTTTATCTCGGGAGACGGAGTGAGCATCGAGTCCGTTTCGCTGGATGCTCGCCCCGGAGGCAGGTTCTCTATCGTTATGCAGCTCGACGGACAATCACTGCCTCATGAGGGGGAATATCTCGTTATCGACGAGCCCGAGAAGCTCGTCTTCACATGGCGATCACATATGACGGCCGGAGAGTCCACGCTTGTGACCGTGCTATTTGAGGCTCTCGAAAGAGACGCATCGGGAGCGGCACAAACCCTGATTACGCTGACGCATGAGAAACTCGCAGAATCCGTCATCGAAGCGCACAGAGGCGGATGGACGAGTATCCTTTCAGGACTGGGCGCCTTTCATGGGGATGAATAACGAAGCCTGCTCCAGATGATAAGGAATATTTCTTGAACATCTATCAATATAAAAAGGGGAAACAACAATGAATGGGATATACCACAAAATAGGAATAAAGGCCGATGAAACGTCGGTCAGAAATGCGTTAACCACGCAGAAAGGCTTATCCGGATGGTGGACGACGCAGGTGTCGGGGCCTTTTGCAGACGGAACATCCAGTCCGGGAGAATCGATCCGCTTCGATTTTGGAATCGCCGCCTTCGATATGAAGGTCGTGAAACAGGAAAGCCGTTCGGTCGTATGGCAGTGCACCTCAGGCCCCGAAGATTGGGTCGGCTCTCTGATCGATTTCGAGCTCAGCGAGGCGAAGTCTCCGGCAGGAGAGCCCATGACACTCGTCTATTTTCGTCATAAGGACTGGAAGGCAGAAAGCGAATTCACGGCTCATTGCAGTATGAAATGGGCCGTATTTCTGCTCAGCCTTCGAAGCCTCGTCGAAACGGGCAAGGGGCAACCGGCTCCGCATGACCTGAAAATCGATGATATGAATTGATATTACGCCGTTCGACAACAAAAAAGGCAGGCTATGCAGCCTGCCTTTGCTTCATCTGGCTTTTCTTTCAGCCATCGCTCAGGTTACTTGCCCGGTGCGGGCGCAACGGGCGTCTGGTTCGCAGAAGGCTCGTCTACACATCCGCCGGTCTTGCGGATGTCGTTATAAAGCTTCATATCGTTTTTCAGGAAGTTATCACGATCGAAATCGTTGTTCTTCTTGATCTGAACGGATTCCTTGATGCCTTCGATGATCTTCGGATACTCACGCTGCACGATCTCCATCTTGAGGAAGCGCTCGGCAACCTTCAGGCACTGATCGAGAGTCAGTCCTGCCATCTGATCGGGACGTTCTTTACGCAGGTCGTTGCACTTCTGCTCTTTTTCGGTTTCAGAGATCTTGATCCTCTCCTGGATCTTCTCCTGAACGTAGAGATTCACGAGGGTTTCCATGTAAACCTGTTCGAGGATTTCCTTGATGACCGGACGATCCTGAAAGCTTTCACTGAGCGCCGCCTGCTCGATGATTTTCATGTCGCGGAACTTCTCGTAGTTATTCTCGGGAATAAGCCCTCCGATCAGCTCACGAATGGCCGGATCAGGCGGAATCTGATCGGGGTTACACATCAGCTTGTAAAGGGTTTCTTTATCGGCATTGGCAAGACGGGATGCCTTTTCGATATAGGTGGAATAATAGCTCTCGAATTTGTCGGTCGTGATGGTGTCTTTTCCGATCGTCTCAATAACCTTACCGCGATCTTTACAGGCGACCAGGCCTGCAACGACGGCGAAAAGCAGGATCGAAAGTCGCTTGAATACGAACATGCAGTTCTCCTGAAATGGTATTGGAACCGCTGCTGCGGATTCCGGGTGCTCAGAACGGTTTCTTTCTATTTAGCGGGAACGGTCAAGCTATTTTGCCGATGGGATTTTTCGGTGCCCTTGAGGCAGAGGACTCAGGCCGCTAACCGGCCTTTGCTGCCAGCTGCTCCTGTAGCGGAGCCGTCAGGGCCCGCATGGCGACCAGCAGCGACTGCAGAATGGCGTCATGAGATACAGGCTGCTTCGAGGCACCCTTCTGCGATGCCTGCAGAGCCTTAAAATACAGCACATTGTTCTTCCCGTCCCGCACAAAGAAGCCCAGGTTCTTCTTGAGAATCTCAATCATATGCTGAATGGGCACGCGGAAGCTCTCCCCGGCCTTGAAGTGGATCAGCTCGCCCTCTTCGTAGATATTCTCGAATCCGCAGAGCGAGCCAAGCGTACGGATGCGCTCCACAAGCACAAAGACCTCGCCGGCCTTATCGGGCGGCCCGAACCGATCCTTCATCTCGTCGGCAAGAGCGGCGACCTCTTCTTCGGTGCGAGCGGCCTCGAAACGCTTGTAAAACTCGATGCGCTGCCGCGTATCCTCGATGTATTCCTCTGAGAGAAAGAAGTCCGTATTCAGGTTCACCGTGCAGCGAACCTCGATCTCAAGCTCTTCGCCCTTCAGCCGTTTGACGGCGTTATCCAGAAGCTTGATATACAGCTCATAGCCGACCTGTATAATATCGCCCGACTGTTCTTTACCGAGAACGTTGCCCGCACCGCGGATCTCGAGATCGCGCATGGCCACCTTGAAGCCTGAACCGAGCTCCTGATATTCAAGCAGCGTGTTCAGGCGTTTCATCGCCTGCTCGGTCAGTACCTTGCTGCCCTGGTGAAAGAAATAAGCATAGGCCTGGCGGCTCGATCGCCCCACCCGTCCGCGAATCTGATAGAGCTGCGAGAGGCCAAACTGATCGGCGCGGTCGACGATGAGGGTGTTTACGTTGGGGATGTCGATTCCGTTCTCGATGATGGCCGTCGTTAACAGAAGATCGAACTTGCGCTCGGTGAAATCGAGCAGGATCTGTTCGATATCGTCTTCATGCATCTGGCCGTGCAGCGTCGTGAAACGCAGCTCGGGCAGCAGCATGCGCAGTCGCGCACCGACCATGTCGAGACTCTGGATGCGATTATGCAGATAAAAGATCTGACCGCCTCGCTCCAGTTCACGATGCACCGCTTCGATGAGCGCTGCGTCGGAATCCTCGAGCACGAAGGTCTGCACGGGCTTGCGATCGCGCGGAGGCGTCTGAATCACCGAAAGATCGCGGATGCCGGTTAACGAAAGATGCAGCGTTCGCGGAATGGGAGTGGCCGAGAGCGTGAGCACGTCGACCTGCGTTTTCAGCTTCTTCAAGGCCTCTTTATGCACGACGCCGAAGCGCTGCTCTTCGTCGATGACAAGAAGCCCCAGATTGCGGATCTTCACGTCCTTTGCAAGCAGCGCGTGCGTTCCGATGACGACGTCGACCTCGCCCGAAGCGAGAGACTCTTTGATGCGACGTATCTCGCCGGGCGTGCGAAACCGCGAAACCCAGTCGACACGCACGGGAAAATTCGCGAACCGCTCCCTGAAGTTCTTGAAATGCTGCAGGGCCAGGATCGTCGTCGGGCAGATCACGACGGCCTGCTTACCGCCCATCACGGCCTTGAAAACGGTGCGGATGGCCACCTCGGTCTTGCCGTAGCCCACGTCGCCGCAGATCAGGCGGTCCATCGGCCGCGGCGCCTCCATATCCTCTTTCGCCGCCTGAATGGCCATCAGCTGGTCGGGCGTCTCATCAAAAGGAAACTCCGCCTCGAACTCTTCCTGCCATACCGTATCGGCGGGAAAGGCATAACCCTGCTTCTTCGCGCGAGCCGCATAGATCTGTATGAGCTCTTCGGCGAAGGCCTCGATGTTCTTCTCGACCTTCTCGCGGATCTTCTTGAACGAGGCGCGGCCCAGATGATCGAGCTGCGGATTCGACTCGGGTGCCACATACTTCTGCACCATCGAGATCTGGTCGAGTGGCACAAAAAGGCGATCCTGCTCGGCGTATTCGAGCACGAGAAAGTCTCTTTCACGACCGGCCGCCTTCATGCGTTCGAGCTTCACAAAACGACCGACGCCGTGATTGATATGAACGATGACGTCGCCTTCGCGCAGATCGAGATACGAGTCGATGGGCGCCGATCCCGTCTTCTTGAAGCGCATCCGCTTCTTATAAGAGCGCCCGAAGATATCAGAATCGGTCCAGAGATACAACCGCTCTTCGGGAAGCTCGAATCCGGTTTCGCGAAGAGACTGCACAAGCACGATGCGCGAAGAGCCGCCCGAAGAAGCGACCTTTGTATCCGGTCCGCTCCATTCAACGGCCTCATGCGGCACCGATTCGGATTTCAGAATCCCCGAGATGCGCTGGATCTGCGCCGTATATGGAGACGTGATGATAACGGAGCCGCCGCCTTCAAGGATCTCAAGGGCGCGTTTGCGAAACTCCGTCATGCGGCCCGAAAAGGTCGACGGCTCGCGAATGGGAATGTCGGACGCCGCCACCTCGCCCGTATCAAGATCCGTATGATGACTGTGAAAGACGATGCGCTGTATATCCTCTTCGCTGGCCGCGTCGTTATCCCGATCGAGCAGGATGGCCGCGTCCCGAAACAGAAGATCATCGGGCGAAACGGTTATGCGAACCTCGCTTTCCCGTTCGTATAACGTGTCGTATTCGCGCTCCACGCGAAGAGCCCTGTCCAGGGCGGCGCCATCCGAATCGAAGGTTAACACCGGCGCAACGGAAAAGAGATCGATCACCGATCTGTACGGGCTGATCAGCGGAAGCAGCTCTTCAAGCCCCGCCTGGTCGCGACCGTTCGCCGCCTTTATCCCGCCATGCTCATCGTTCAGCCAGTCCGGACGACGCAGATCATCGGCGAACTTCGCCTTTGCAATCGCCTGTTTCAGTTTAGCAAGGCCTTTCTCATCGGCGATGGCCTCAGAGGCCGGCAGGATCTTCACACTATCGACGGGCTTCAGACTGCGCTGTGATTCTGGATCAAACTCGCGCAGCGACTCCACCTCGATATCGAAAAAGTCGACGCGCACCGGCCGATCGGATTGCACGGCGTAAACGTCGAGCAGCGAGCCTTTCAGACAGAACTCGCCAGGCCCTTCCACTCGTTCAGAGCGATGATAGCCTATGGCGACAAGCTGCTCCATAAGAAGGCGCGGCTCGATGGTCTGCCCTTTTTTCAGAATAACGGTTCGGCTCTGCCAGAGCTGCGGATCGGGCAGCCTGCGCAAAAACGCCCCGGCCGGAACGATGAGCAGAATCGGATCAGACGACAGAAGACGATCCAGCGCTCTAATACGTCGGCCTGACAGCACCATATCGTGCCGCGACCATTCATAGGGGATGCCGTCCATCTCGGGCAGCACGACGATCCGCGCCGGATCAATAAAAAGCGACGCCTCTGAGGCCAGCGTATCGGCCTCGGGCGTTCCCGTCGTCACGTAGACCACAGAACGGCCCGACGCCTGAGAAAGCTTTAATAGAGAGGCAAGGGCCAGGCTGCGGGAGCCGGGCAGGATACCAAAAAGCGTAGTAATCTCGGCCGGTCGCGCAAGCAGCGGGGCCAGATGGCGGGAGGCAAAACGATCGACAACGGGAGAAAGAGACACCCGGTTCCTGTTTTTTATGAACCGGAGATCGGTAAATACCTTTTCAGGGAGCTGAATCATCCGCTCACCCCGAAAAACCAGAAATCCCCTTGAATTTCAGCCTGTAAAGAAACGATAATAGAGACAGCGTCATCTCTGTGAAATTGAATTGACCGATCACGCAATTCTTCTATTAAAAGAGATCGAAAGGAGAATCGAATGTCCCGTCTGAGAATCATAGCCTCGTTGATGGCAGTCATGCTGTTTGCCGGCATCACCGGCCCCGTTTTCTCGCAGGAGAAGCCCAGCATCGCCGAAGAGGCGCTTACCGCTCCGACCGTGCGCTTTGAAAACCGCACCAATCGTCGGGCCACACCGGCCGCCCGTCAGTATGAACGCAACCTTGGCATCCGCATCGCCGAGAACGCCATTAACGACCGCACCGCCCCCGTCGCCGATATTCAGATCTTTCGCGTCTTCGACGCAAACAAAGAGAAGTACGGCGCCGACGTCATCGTGCTCGGTCCAAAAACCGATTTCGGTCATATCCTGGCAATCCAGCGCGTCATCGCCGGCTATCTCGAACGAGCCTTCGAGTTCAAGCCCGAGCAGGCCGAAACGATGTCTCTTTTCATCATCTACTACAATGCCGAGATCCGCTCGCGTCCCGAGCTGATCGAGAAGAGCTTCTCAGATGCCGTCATCGCAAAGCTTGATGCGAAGAAGGCCGGTATCGATCGTTCGTATAAGAACTGGCCCGGCAAGACGATGATTCTGATTCCGCTGCGCAAGAACGTGGTGCGCCCCGATAAGGCCGACATCGATCGCGAAGAGATCAAGAAAGAAACCGAAGACAACAAAGACGTAAAAAAAGACGAGAAAGACGCCCTTGATAAGGTCGACGCCGAGCGTACGAAAGACGATCAGACGAAACTCGATCAGAAGAAAAGCGAGCTTGATATAAAGCAAGAGCAGATCGACCAGCAGAAGAAAGATCTCGAAAAGGAAGAACAGGAATTCAAAAAGGATCTCGTCGACACAGGCAAGAAGCTCGAAGAACTGCGTAAAGATCCGGTCAAAAACGCCGTAGAGATCAAGAAAGAAGAGCAGAAGCAGCAAGATCTCGCGAAGAAGCAAGAAGAAGTCAAGAAGCAACAGGAAGAGGTCAAGAAGCAAGAGCAGACCGTAACGCAGGAGAAGAAAGAGGTTCAGGAACAGAAAACCGATACTCCCTCGCGTCAGGAAGAGAAGAAGGATCAATCCACTTCAACCACCGACACCACAAAGACTGAAGAACAGAAGAAAGAAGAAGTAAAGAAAGACGAAACGATAGCGAATCTGCAGAAAGAGAAAGAAGAGCTGCAAAAAGAGATCGAGAAGAAAGAAGAGCTGAGTGAGAACGTCGTGCTCGAAAAGATTCTCTTCATGCGAGTTCAGTCTATTGAGAAAGGCCATTACTCGAACGAACTGTGGTACGTAGACACAAACAAAGACGATACGCTCTTCAGAAGCCCGTTCACCAAGATCTGCAGCCGTGACTTCGTCGCCGTTCCCGATCAGGGTGTGATGGTCGCCGGTTATGCAGGCGACAGCCATGAGCAGAGCGACCACTTCCTCGTGCTGCTCGACCCCGAAAACCTCGAGTTCAAAAAGCAGAGCAACGAATCGGTGTTCTGGAATACTCCGATGATCCTGCGTGACGGAAAGATCTACGCCGTCGAAAGCTTCAACGGACAGTATTTCCTCTCTCGCTTCAATCCTGACCTGACGCTCGATGCCCGCTCTTCAGAAGGCATGAGCCCACATTCCGAGATCACATTCTTCAAAGACAAGATCTACGTAACGGGTCAGGATAAAGACGGACGACCGACGACCATTCAGGTCTTCAATCGATCCGATCTGAAGCTTCTCAAGACGATTACTCCCCCCAAATAAGGGCGCATCACTCCCATTCCCGAAAAACCACCTGCATCACGCAGGTGGTTTTTTTGTCTATTTGAGCACCAGGCGGGGTTCGGGTGGAGTCTGTCGAAAAACCTATCTCGTTAAGCGCGTGAGCTCCCGGTCGCCCGACCGGGCTCTTGCTCAGATATTGTCAGCCGCAATCGGATTTACCCGGACAAACCCGATCATTCGGGCAAGGTTATGGGCAATGCACCGCTCAGACCATTCAACTTGAACCCTTTCTCTTGTTCGCCGCAAGAACTGCCAGCCATTACGAGCACTTTTCATCACACCAAAGACGCCCTCGACAGATGGAAATCGGCGAGCATAGGTTTTCTTCCCATCTGGAGTTGCCAGCTTCTCTCTCATGAGAAGGGTAAGGGGATTGGAAATAGACCGCATCCCCGTTTTCTTTTTTTTGCTTCCATGATGGGGAGGTAAACTACGGACTTGTAAATCGGGAATATGTTTGGTCTGAATCCAGAGCTCTTTGCGCTTGCCTTCCGGGCCAATACATTGCTCTTTCATAGAGCACCGGGAACAGCCATAACGTCGATAGTGCCGGTAGAGGACTCCCTGTAGATTTCTCTCGCGCTGGAAGGTGAGGATTTCGCCGGCCGGACACTGAAAGCAATCGTTGTCTCGGTCGTAGTGGAATTGCAACAAGGCATGGCTGCTCTCAATCAGAGGCGGTTCAGCGGCAGCCTCATTTCTTTCCTCCGGCTTGATCTTACCGCCGGTCTTCTTGTGTGCCAGTTCCCGGTCTGGCATATAGAGGTCATGCCCTGTAAGCTCTTTGAGAATATTCTCGCTCGCATATCCACAATCGAGAACGTATTTGATTTCGTCTGTTTTTTGGGAAGGAACTCCGCCTTTACGCCCTCAACTCTGTTCACAAGCGAACTGGTGAATGTACTGTCGCTCTGTCCCGTAACAATTTCCTGATAAACAATCATGCCACTCTGGAAATCCACTGCATTCTGGGCCGAATAACCCACGATGAAGCTGTTGGATCCGTCTTTGTGCCAGTCTGCATCTGGATCTGTAAGATGAACTCGCTTTCGGTCAGGTCTGGATTTCAAGAACTCCAGCCCCAGAGACAGCTTCTCTTTCTGGACCTCCAGTTGTTGGATTTTCTTTGCCAGTAATTCCTGTTCTGCATCGTTCTGTGATGCCTCCCATTCATCGTAGCGTTTCTTACAGACAGATTCAAGATGCTCGTAACGCCTTTCAAGTTCCTCGCGAGTGCCTATATCCCGTCTGTTTGCACTGGCCTTGATCTTTGTGCTGTCAATGCTGACGGTATCCAGATCGATGAATCCCGATTCGATACCGAGGAACACTGTCTGCGTGAACAATTCCTGAATTGCTGCCGCATGCCTCAGCCGGAACTTTCCGAGGGTTGAATGATCCATCTCCATCCCACCGGACAGATACATCAAATCTGCACGCTGTCCGAGATCTCGCTCAAGGGCTCGCATGGAAAGGTTTCCATACAACAATGAATAGATGATGATAGCCAGAACTCGGTCGGGCGGCATGGCCGGGCGACCTCCCTGCTTCGAATCATTCCTGTAACTCGCATCAAAGCGGCTGAGATCTAGCCGCCGGACCGTCTCAAGCAGGCGGGAGATGGGATGATCCTCCGGAAACAACTCCGAGAAATTCAAGATAACGATCTGGCTCTGATCAGAGTCAGGCTGTTTGTAGCGTGCCATGCTCCCCGATAATCTACCCGGCCGGTAATTTCCAGGGGAATTCAGAATTGATTCAGGTTTTTCGACAGACTCGGTGGGCGAAGGTGTGGCGCAGCGGGCCACAGAGGGTGCGAGCGGGCCGAAAAGGACTGGACGGATGAGAGAGAAGATACAAGTTTATGAAGAGGGATAGCCATGGGCAAACTGACACTGGACGAAGTAAGAAACGCGATAAAAGAGCTGACTCCTGAAGAACAGGAGATCCTGTCGGCTGATCTTGCCCGGACGAAAGAAACACACCCAGACGTACTCGCCGCATGGACTGCCGAAAGTGAAAGGCGACTTGATGAATTCCTGGCGGGCCGGCAGGATGCATACTCTATCGACGAAGTGCTCGCTCGCTATAAGAAATGAAGCCTGTTCGATTGCTTGCAGGTGCCAGGAAAGAACTATATGCAGCTGTCAGTCAGCGGATCCGCTGCGCATCAACGGAGAGTTTTCCATATAACCTGTTCTATTCTGTCCTGAGCGACGAAATCCTCGTTATCTCGATCGCCCATCAGCGTCGTCGCCCCCGACGATGGGACGATCCCTCGCCTCACTGATATCCCAGTTACTCCCCTTCCAGCCCGCTCGCTCCCCCTGTGCAGCGAAGCAGGAGTGCGCAACGGCGGGGTTCGGGTGTGTGCACGTTTGACAGACTGGTTAGACGAAAAGTCCACTCGCAGCACCGGTATTCCATTTGCCCGAACTCCAGCCCCTCCGCTCTCGTCCGAAAGCGTGCCACGGATGGCTGAGCGGCCCGACCTGGCGTAGGAGGACGCCATCGTCGGGTGAGGACGAGAGCGGAGGGGCCATTGCTTTTTTACTTGCAGGTCTGCTGCCTGACCGAAGCCTGATCGGATGCTGCCCGACGTGAAGCAGGAGACTCGTGTTCACCGACTCCTTCCAGGCTATGGCTCTCTTATCAGGGCGGTGATTGTCTACTTCACTTTAATCGTTCTTTTTGCGATCGCCTATAATGCCCTTCTACCGGCTGTGACCGGCGAAGAGGCCCTTATCTTCAGCCAGAGCGGGCGCGGGTCGACGACGTTTTTGCATGCGCTCTATTTCAGCGTCGTTACACAGACCACCGTCGGTATCGGCGATATCATCCCGCAGGGGAATCTGGCAAAGGCGCTTGTTGCTCTGCAGTCGCTCACGGGTTACGGATTTATCATTCTTTTCGTGTCGTTGATCGTGCACCGTCGCATGCAGATACGATTCCGATTGAACGGCCCGTACTCAAATTAGGCGCCTGCGTGAGGGCTCTGTGTGGATATGAACAGAGGCCAGCTCTGCAACGACCGTATAACGCTGGCGGCCATATCGGCCTTCGCACTATTCTGCTCGACCATCGTGCTTCTTATCGATCCTGAGTCCTTCGAACGATTTCTCGGGTCGCTGCATCCACTTCTGGCATTCCTGGCCGCATCGTTCCTTGCTTTTTTCTGTTACGGGTTCTTTCTCAAGAGAGGATGGCTTGTGGTGATAAGACCGGTACCGGCCCGGTTGATCGGCGTACTGGTCGGATTAGCCGTTCTGTTCGCCGCGATGGCTATCGCCGTCGACGTTATCACTCCCTTTCCAGAAGAGATGAACGTTGCCTTTCCTGTTTCTCTGTTTTATTATCCCGCTATGGCATTCCTGGCCGAGACGGTCTTCCATCTTGTGCCGCTTGTCGTCCTGCTCCTTCTGTTGGGTAGGATGTCGGGCGACGGCCGATGGATCTGGCCTGCTTTACTGCTGGCCGCTATGATCGAGCCGGCCTTTCAGGTGGTCATTGCAGCTCCCGAGAACGCCGACCTCTCCCTGCGTGATATCTGGGTCGGATTTCACGTGCTGGCCATCAACCTCGTTCTGGTCATTCTGTTGAACCGGTTCGGATTTCTCGTTGCCTACTCCTTCCGAGTTGGCTACTATCTGCTGTGGCATGTCGCCTGGGGATTTCTCAGAATACAGGTGCTTTTTTGAGAGAGATTCGCTGAACCTCGCCCCCGAAACAATCGGGAAAAATCTACCGTCCCTCTGCAGAACCCATTGAAAATGATTGACGGCCGCCACACATAACCATTTAGTTATATAAGCAAATCTGCATAATATCGATACGGCCGTTGAAGCCCCCGGCGTACCGTGACCGAAGAACGGTCGCCGCCGCAACTACAAGGAGACACCATGAGAACCGACGAAAAAGAAGTAAAGATCGAACTCCGAGGCGAAACCGAAGCGGTGATCACCCGCTATTTTAACGCTCCGCGACCGCTTGTCTTTGATTGTTTTACGAAGCCCGACCTGATGCGACGGTGGCTGATCGGTCCGGAAGGCTGGTCCCTTGATTCCTGCGAGTTAGACCTGACCGCCGGCGGTAAATACCTCTATGTCTACGCCGATTCTCAAGGAAGTCGGATGGGCGTTTACGGAACATTCACCGAAGTTCGCGCTCCTGAGATCGTGGCCAATACCGAGAACTTCGCCATGGATATGTCGACCTTTGATCCCGATGCTCCAGAGGATCCTGCTGCGACGGTCGAGTCGCGGGTCTTCACCGAGGCAGGCAAGAAAACGCTCATGACGCATCATTACCGATTTGCCTCGCCCGAGATCCGCAAGATGGTGTTCGAATCGGGCGCCGACGAAGGCATGGAAGCCTGCTACAGAGAACTCGACAGGATTCTTTTGCAGATGCGCTGACCCGAGACAAAACGTAGAGCAAGGTCCCTGCTCGCTCACGGCAGGGGCAACCGGGCGTCAAGGAACGTTCCGTTCATCCAGAAATAACATTTGACAGAATCCGGCCTGGACTGTAGATCCGATTTGAATGGCTACAGTGCGACCAGATTTTCCAGTCTATTCAGGTCGCTTGGTACGAGCCTGGTCCTCAAAACGTCCTAAAATCGCAGCCTCTACCGCAATAAAAACGAAGAAAAAAAGCAGTCATTCCGCTGAAAACCGACCCTGTCTTTCCGTGAATGCCTATTTTGAATACCTGATCAGCACGCCCGATGGCGAGGTTCTGTCTATCCTCAACGAAAGCTCCCATCTCAAGATTTACACGCGTCGTTTCGGTCCTGAAACGGTCGCAAAAATCCGATCCATCCCCGGACGCCGGTGGGATGCAGAGCAAAGATGCTGGATGATTCCCTGTTCCCCGGAGCGGCTGAGGGAGATCCTGCATCTTTTTCGGGCAACGCCCTACTACCTCTCCGGGCAGATCGCTGCTCGACTGGATCAGGAGATGACGCTACAGGCAATGGGTAGAAACTCGCGCCGCGCCTACATGTTCTGGATTCAGGATTTCCTGTATTTTCTAAACCGTCCGCCCGGATCGGACGATGCAGAGGCAATCCACGATTACCTTGCGATTAAGGGAAAGTCGAGCCGCGTCAATACCGTGCTGTTGATCCGCGCCGCTCTGCGGTTCCTGTATAATAGAGCGCTGCGCACCGCCTTTCCTGATATTCCGGGATTGAAAAAGGACAGGATCCTCCCCACAATCATGTCAAAGCAAGAGGTGCTGCGAATCCTGAAGGAATGCCGGAATCCAAAGCACCGACTTCTCTTGATGCTTGTCTATTCGGCCGGACTTCGCGTAAGTGAAGCCGTGTCGCTACGTTCCATCGATATACAGATGGATCGCAATCTGATCCATATTCGCCGGGCAAAAGGAAGAAAGGACCGCTATGTTCTGCTTTCGAGAATCGTTCTGGATGATCTGAAGCGGGTATTTCCATCGCTTGAAGGAGATTTCTGGATTTTCCCGGGCCAGAAAAACGGGCGACATCTGTCGATCCGGAGCGCGCAACAGGTATTCAAGAATGCACTTGAAAAGGCGAAGATTCACCGAAACATTTCCATTCACGGTTTACGACATGCCTTTGCCACGCACCTGCTTGAAAACGGCACGGATATACGCGTGATTCAAAAGCTGCTCGGTCATTCCAGTCTGCAAACGACACAGATCTATACGCATGTAACGAAGCAGCATATCCATAAAATCATAAGCCCACTCGATCAGATGAACGAGCCGTGAGCTGCCACAGGGAGAAGAGGAATGCATGAATTCTACGAAGAATTTTGCCGGCTGTTGGAGGTTCGGGGGCTTCCAGGATTATACGCATGCGGGTAACGGGCGGCAGGGGCGGATTTTATGCATGCGGGAAACGGACGGGGATGGGCGGATTATATGCATGCGGGTAACAGACCGGATGGGCGGATTATATGCATGCGGATAACACGAGATTAAACGAATGCGTATAGAACAAGTTATGTGCAATTATCAAAGAGATTGTTATGACTATTCAATTTAGCGATAGCATTCAGTACGAATCCCACCTATACCATTTGTCGAGAAGCGTCCCATTGCTCTCTGCACCGGAAGCTGCATTTCCATTCTCACCAGTCTCTCATAGTTCTGCGAATGTAAAAGGATACTTGGCCGAATATGCAATACTTGATGGTCGACTAACGCTGTCCAATCTGAACATATCAGCAACCTATCTCGATTATCTTCGGAGTAAAATCAAACAGACCCATGGAAAAAACCATAAACAGTATATTGTTGAGAATGAAGACCGAAGCATTACATGCAAAAATCTGGGAACTTTTATCGACTATACGGGAATATTAATTATCGCCAGAACAACTTCAGATGCCACATTTGAATTAAAGGCCACGAGCCCAAGAGATGTATGGTCCGATCTTCTATTAATCGAATTTAAAGCTGGTTTAATAAATTCCGTCAAAGACTGCCTCTCAATGAGTATTGAACTGCCCGAAGTGGAGAAATTCGATTCCCTCCTCGTCGGGGCTCGAAGCAAGAGGTATATCGACCGCATTATAGAAACCCATGATAGCGGCACATAACTCAAAGATTACCCGCTCCGCTCAGGTCGCCAAAGGCGCCTTCGCTCCGGTCTTTGCGCTCCCCACTCCGTGGGGTCCGGATGTGCGCCAATTTGGAAGATTCAAATGGCGCACACCGGAACGCGCCGCAGACAAATTGCCCTGCGGGCAACTTCGGGTAATCCAGAACGTTATGCGTCATTTTCTAAAATATGAGATAAGAGATGAATAAATTACAAACAATACAAAATCAAATATATACATCTAGACTGGTCTATGGTATTGATTTTCTAATTTTCTTGTTATTTTCATTTCTATTACTAGGGCTTTACCATTCATCAAATAATGAGAATCTTTTTGCTCATCTTTCAGCATGGGGAACACTTGGAAGTCTAGTATTTGCTTCATATCAACACGTATTGCAAAGAATAGACAGAAGAAAAGTCATAGAATACTTCAAGACGGAATCAGAGTCACTTATAAAACCGATTGAGCTAATTATTGAAAAGCATTACCCTGAAATTGATCCCACGATCTTTACAAAATGTGAGGAATTAACCCTATCAGCTTGCCTTTCCGAATTTAGTCGAACAATGAATATTCAAAGTATTGAATATCAGTTTATTTCATCTTATATTGATTATTTACAGCTAAAAACAAAAATTTCTACCGCAGAACTTATATTCATTAAATACCGTATTATAACTTCTTTTTTCCAAAATAATTTCCCAAAATTCAAAATTGACCATATTGACTTAGGCACATTAAGGGACAATCCAGAGCTTGTTCGGTTTGGAAAGCTAATTTCCCTGTTTGAAGAAAACAGTTTATTATGTGCTCCATTTGATTTTGACTCTGTCTCTGACTCTGATGGTGAAGATTCACTTTTTAATTATTTTGAGTTGAGCAGTGCAAAAGTTAAAAAACTATTAGAAGATAACGAGAAAAGGAAAAAAGCAGAAATACTTCTAAGCAAGGCAATTGATAACGCCTATACCAATTTAAATCTGTTAAATATTTCCAAACTAGAGGAAAAGATACCAGCTCTATTTAAATACGACGAAAAGTACTCTGCCACCAAAACAAAATGGAAAGCTGAAGTAGAAACACATCTAAGAAAAAAAAATAAAATTCAAAGAAATGCTTCTGAAGAAGAAATATCAGACCATGAAAAATTCATTACGGAAGAATCGGAACGAATTCTTACCGATATTGATACGATTTTAGGAAGACAACCTTTTAGCAAGGCACTTTACTCATTCAAAAAAGAGATAAAGCAACTCGGAAAAGATTTTTTCTGGTATATAATATTCCCTGAGAATTTTTCTAACGAAGCTAGGGGGTGGACCCCTGAAAAATTTATCAAGGAGAAAGTTATAAAAAAAGCGCGAGAACTTCAATCAGAATTCAATGTTGAAATATTGAAAAAATATCCCTTCCTGAAGGGAAAGCTAAAAAGAAAATTAGATGCAAATTACTATATTATATATATAGATCCAACAACATTAAAAATCAATGCTGATTTGAGTACAACACCCAAACCTCTTAAAGAAGCATTAACAAAATCATTTTTTAGTTCAGAAGACCGAGAAGAAAATTTTCAATCACAATTAATTTATCTTAAGCAGGTTATAAATAGCTTGTCCTTATCAGGATTGCTTTTTACAGAGCCTTTCGAAATCCAAGATAAGTATGCAAAGATTGAAAAAAGAATTATTACACAGAGTGAAAAATTAGGACTAAACATTCGAAATGTGAATTCAATTGCTGAATTGGGAAATAAAAAAGATGAGTTGGTGAAAATTGTATACAAGATAATTCACAAAAAAAATCCACCGACCTCAAAAAGATCAATTCATCTAAAGACTATTAATTCAGAGGTAGAAAAGATTATTCAGAATGCAATTGATTTGGTTCAAATTATAAGTCAAATGCGTTCCAAGAAAAAAGAAAACGACGCATAACTGTTTTTTTCGCGCTACGTCCTCCCGTTCGGTCGTCCTTGGTCCTCGCCGGGTATGCTCCCATTCGGTCGCCCGGCTTCGGACAAAGCCAGCGGAGCTGGCCTTCGCGAAAAAGTATTCGTTAAGTGAAATCGCCCCGGTGATGAAGAAAGAAAGAAAAAATCAGAGTAAGAGAAGAATGGAAAAGAAAGGTTTCAAGAAAGGATTTGTGGTACTCCCTACTCTGGGTCGCTATAATATCTGGGATTGCCGAACGAAGATACAGAACTGGAATTAACCATTTGGACCATACATTCATTGTCACAAGAAGAAGTAGAATTATATGATAGCAAAAGCAAAGAGGGCGACTTCACTTAACAGCCGATTTCACGCGGCGGCTCCACTGGCGTGGCGCCTTGGTCTTCGCTCGGCGGTCGCTCCATTCGTCGCTGCTCGCTCAGACACATGCTCCTGTCGTCGCACGTCGTGAAATCTTTTACGTTAGCCAAAATGGCATGAATAGGAGATGTGAAATAATTTATGGATACGTTTACTAAATTTGGGCTTTATCACTTCAACGTTATCTCGATCTTTCTTTTTGCATTGTTTACTCAATGTAAAATCGAAAAAGATGTGGCCAATACCACAGGCCTCCAGACAAATAAATCCGGTGACCCCGGAAATATAGATGGGGTCATTCTATCTAAACATACTTTCAACTTCAACGATACTGTCCTGGGAAATATTAAATTCATACCGACTCAAGGGAACGATTATACGGGCTTGCATATCTACATTAAAGAAAATGAAAATCTCATCGAGCTTCCCCGTCCAAATATTGGCCAAAGGTTCGAAAATCTAAAGGCCGTAGCTTTCCGGGACATAAACGGCGACGGTTTAACTGATATTATTATTGTAGCAGAATATACTTCTGCGATAGGCCCGACTGGAAACATTCCCTTCTCCATGCCTCTTTTCTACATCCGGACAAAGAAAGACTGGCTTTTTGACGACAAGCAATCAATCTCTGTAAAAGAAACCTATAAAGAAGAAAATGTGACAATCGACAACGGCATTGAAAAGTTCAAAGCCCTATATCATTAATCATTCAGAGAAAGTTTCAATACATATGCCACTTCGGCTACCTCAAAGATTACCCGCTCCGCTCAGGTCGCCGCGGGCGCCTTCGCTCCGGTCTTTGCGCTCCCCTCTTTGTGGGGGGCCGGATGTGCGCCAATTTGGAAGATTCAAATGGCGCACACCGGAACGCGCGGTAGACAAATTGTCCGGCCATCCGGCCGGCCAATTTCGGGTAATCCAGAACGTTAGGCGAATTCCAATGCGATGCAGCTACGAATATTGCGCTTTCCGGCTCCCGCGCTCATAATGATTGACAGAATTCGCCCCGACGGGAGACTTAACCCATGACCTTCAGATATCGACAGCTCGTTCTTCTAATATGCTTCCCCCTTGCCGGTTGTTTTCCTACGCTATACCTTAAGGTCCCTGAATCATCGGCTGACGCCGATGTCGTACGCATCCCGCGTGGACAGGCGCGGCAGGTGCAAATACTGTCGATCGATGACCACCAATTTGACGGAATCAACAATGACTTCATTATCATCGCACCCGGAAGGCATGAGTTCCGGTTTACCGCTCCCGGATTCACGGAGCTTGAGGCGAAGCTTACGCGAGTCGTCGAAGCCGGTTCCGTCATTCAGCTATGCCCGGGTCTTAACCGAGAGACATACGGGGACTCGTCTCTTTCTCCCGATCAAAGATGGTCCCCCTTCATTCGCACAATCGACGTAACATCGATAAGTGAATCCATGAGTATGATTACAAGCCATCTCAAAAATGCCTGAGGAGGATAACGATACAGCCTAACCGGACAAACGAAAGGTAGTTCTCCCAGTACCTCTCGAATCGATTGAGTATTCTGCGAAAATTCTGGAGCCAGGCAAAGAGTCTTTCGACCTTCCATCTGCGTTTATATCGACGCAGCTCCCGCCCATCCTGTGTGCTCTCCTTTTTCCGGCCCCGTCTATGCGGGGCTATCATCTTGATTTTTCTCTTTCGAAGTTGTTTATCCAATTTATCGGAATCATAAGCTCGGTCACCGATAATCCTTCGAGGAGTTTTTCTTGTGAACTTATGATCAATAGTCTTCTCTACGAGAGTGACTTCATGTGGCGAAGCGCTTTCAATCCAGCAGGCGATAGGAAGACCGGAAGCGTCTGCCATTGCCATGATCTTGGTCCCTTTGCCACGCTTTGTTTTCCCGATTTTGAGCCCCCTTTTTTAGCCGAAACGAATGTTCCGTCTATGAAGCTCTCTTCAATGTCAATTCCACCACGTTCTTCAAGGTCTCTCGCCAGAGCCAGGAGAATCTTTTCAATTGTGCCGTTACGAGTCCACTCCTGAAAGCGACGATGACAACTCTGGTAAGAAGGATACCTATCCGGTAGATCCTGCCAGCGGGCTCCAGTTTTCAGAATCCACAAGATTCCATTTAAAATACTTCGGGGATCAATTCTCTCCCGCCCCCTCCCGTCTTCTCGTGGCTTTGGTTCTTTGATAAGCGGCTTTATGATCTTCCATTGGGCATCTGTGATATCCATGATAGAGCTCCTATAGGAGCTATCCTTGTACGAACCCCTCGGCAGTACAAGCAAAAAGTACTTGTCAGTAGTTTATATTTGAGATGGCTTCTAATCTCAACCACTGTCTGTGGGCGTACAGAGCCGACATTAAGAATGTCCTGGAGTAGTTCCTCCTCTGGCGGTTTCGCATAACTTCCGGATAACCGCGGCGTTTTTCTGTCGAGCCTCCCTGGGTTATCCTCTCCGTTATGCGACACTGGCCATACGACACGGGAGTATTTATGAACAACGAAGAACCTCTTCAACATCCAATCAAAGGCATCAATGCGCTGCTTGATCATATCAAGGAGCGCATCCGTCAGGGCGAATCTAAGAAATCCATACTCGCCGCTCTGAAGCCTTTTTACCCTAACACCGCAAAGCTGGCACGTATTATAGCGATGCTCCCGACCGAATCAGATCGGCAAAAATACCGACATGTTAACCTCGCCGTCGCCGGGCTCTTCCTGATAACGAACCTCTCTGGCTGGTTCTTCGTGATTTTGACCTTTAACGATCTGGGGATCATTGACAGACTCTTCAACGGGCTTGCCCTGCTCATTCAGCTGGTTTTTTTGTTTGGCGCTTTTCATTTCCATGGTAATTCTTATCCTTTCATGACTCAGCTTTCTTTAATTCGGCTCTGGTCTTTGTTTCCGGGCTTCAACGATTTACAGGCCGACGACTGGCTGCTGAACGGGTTGCTGCTACTGAACGGTGCCTGCCTTGCAGGAGGGGCTTTCATCTGGTTCAAAGTATTCCCGTACTACGGGCTTTCCGGGCCTCGCAAGGATGATAATGGTGAGATCAGAGTATCCTGAGCATCGCCCCCGGCGAGATCGCTCAGCTTCCGAGTTACGGCTGCGGCCTCGCTTACCGTTCTTACGCTGGACGCATATAGATACGCGATCATCACCTACCCCACCGAAGATCACTCACCATCGCCTATCCGAATCAATTCAATCCCATGAAGCACTACCTCTTCATCTGCAGTCAGAACAGGCTACGAAGCCCAACCGCTGAGAATATATTCTCGATTAAGAACAAGATCGAAACCCAATCAGCGGGAGTCGATCGAGACGCAGAAACGATCGTTTCTGAAGAAGAGATCCTATGGGCTGACGCAATTTTTGTAATGGAAAACCGCCATAAAGCGATACTGAAGCAGCGATTCCCCAGAATCATATCGAACAAAAAGATCGTTGTTCTGAATATTCCCGATGAATTCGAGTATATGGATCCGGAATTGATAACGATCCTGAGAAAGAAGATGAGCGCATTTTTATAGGCGGATCAGCGGCTTCGACAATCGGCTGTCGCGCCCGACCGTTGCAGAATAATACTCCCGTTGCGCCCGACCGTCGCATCCTGATACGCCTGTAACACCCCACCGCGGCATCTCAATACTCCCATGACGCCCATCCCGAAACCGGACAACGCCGGTCCGTGAGAATTAAGGTTGTCAGTTCAGCAAGGAACGCGAGAAACGGATTCCCAAGGATAACACATGAAATCAACGAGGACATACTGGAATCCACTGGCAGAACAGAACAGTGATCAATGGGAAGTCATAGACGGATCGGATGGCAACCTGCTTCAGCTTACCATCGCAGAAGATCCGCAAACCGGCGACTATACAAGACTGACAAAATTCAAAAGCGGATACTCTACCGACGCATTCGGGGCAAAAAGCCATGATTACCCTGAGGAAATATTTGTAGTCTCTGGCCGACTTTACGATAAGGCCTTTGACATGTGGCTCGAACCCGGTTTCTATGCAAGTCGACCACCGGGCGAGATCCACGGCCCGTTCATTGCTGATGGAGATGTGGTGATTCTCGAAATGTCCTATCCCGGCCAGGCGATAAAGTAAGCACACCGTTGATCCCGGCACAGGAGGCACGACGATGTTTCTCAATCTAATAGACAGATCAGAGCCACGAATAGTCAGATTAGAAGAACCGATAAGAATGATCGGCGTTTCTACGAAAACGAGTCTGAAGACTATCTATAAAGATACCATGAGGTTAGGCGAAGAATATCAAAAAGCAAAGAATCTAATTCGAAACAAAAGCATTCCCTGGGCCTTCGTTGCCATTAGCAAAGATTTCAGCGATAACAACAGTCGCTGGGAATACTTAATGGGAGACGTCGTCACGTCCTTTGACGACGGTATTTCCAAAGGGTTAGTCTCCTTTGAGATACCGGCAAAGACCTATGCCGTTTTCACAATACGTCCCCGATTCGGCTTTCTGTGGGGTCTGGCTATTGGACTGACGAAACGATATATTTACACACAATGGCTCCCTGATTCGAAATATGATTCCGACAACACCACCATAGGCGATTTTGAGTACCATGATGAACGTAGTGTAGCACGAAAGCCTTCAATAGATCTATATGTATCAATCAAAGAGAAGAATCAAAAATAGAATACGGGGACCAATCCAACAGAGTGTACTGGCCCGGCCGAATTGCGCCTAACCCTCCCGTGCCCGGCTTCCTTATTATGTCACATCACGCCCGACTGTGGCATCTTAATACTCCTATCTAACCCAGCGTAGCACCATAATACTCCCCGCCCCACAGCGGCATCCCAATCATCCTTTTGCACCGACCGTGGCATCTCAGCCTCCCGTTTCGCCCGACCGTGCCATCATAATACTCCCGTCAAACCCCGACGTGACATCCCAAGACTCCCGCTCCGCCCCACCCTGGCATCCCAATACTCCTGTCAGGCCCGGTCCTGGTAGATGGGAGCCTCCAGGAACGAGAGTCGGTTACAGTTTCACCGATTATTCTGAAAGATACGCCGCCACCGGCATGCTTGTGAAACGCCAGATTCCGTCTTTTTACAGAGTGGGAACCGGGACCGCAGACGATCGTTCCCTGCAATCCTGTACATCTATCAGGTATTTCAAACAGAGCAACGTAAAACCTTCCACATCTCTCTGGGCTGAGTCCGCCTTTACGGTATCGCCGATAGATTCGTAATAGGACTTTTTGTTCGCAGACTCACCGACAAGCCAGCAGGCAGTTTCATCTCCATCTCTGGCTAATTCACCGAGGCAATCCTGTCTCTCCGAAACACAGGTGGACAATGCTATAAGCGCGAAAAGGTTCAGAGCGAGCATCCTCATGTCCATCATATTCATCAGGCTCATGCTGAAAGCAATTCAAATTTCCCGTAACCTCCCCTCTTCCTCTGCGAACAATACACATGAAGCTGCGTTATCTTTTTTCCGCTCTACTCATCCTTATCAGCTGCGGACCTTCCTCCGAGACGACGGGTAAACCCGCAGGAGAAACGGTGCCTGCCGGTGCCTCTATCGCCATCTTTGCCGGCGGATGTTTCTGGTGTATGGAAGGGCCCTTCGAGAAACTGGACGGAGTCTATGCCGTCGAATCGGGTTATACGGGCGGCAAAGAGGTGAATCCCTCTTATGAAGAAGTATCGGCCGGCATTACCGGACACGTCGAGGCTGTGCGTATCTTCTACGATGCGAAGAAGGTTACATTCGAGCAGCTTCTTGATACCTACTGGATGCAGATTGATCCGACCGATAAAGGCGGACAGTTCGCCGATCGCGGCAGGCAGTATCGCCCCGTGCTCTTTTATGCAAACGAGAAAGAGAAGGCGGCCATTCTTGCCTCACGTGAGAAACTCGAAAAGAGCAAACGCTTCTCTGCTCCCATCGTCGTTGCGATCGAGCCCGCCGGTCCGTTTTATAGAGCCGAAGAGTATCATCAGGATTACTACAAGAAGAATCCCGACCATTACAACCGCTACCGCGAAGGCTCGGGCCGCGGACCTTTCCTGCGACGCATCTGGCAGTAAGCGGGAGTGCTCATCCGCTCTATCTCATCTGAAGGCCGTTTAGAAATGCTTGCATGTCACAGGCGTCGGCAAACGATCGCCTGTGACCGATGAGATACTCATCCTGCTTGCTCTGATGGGCGGCGCCTTTGCCTTCCTGATCTGGATGCTCTTTTCCGTTAAGGTCGGATCATCGGCCCGCGAGAAAGAGCCGATTCGCGGCTACTGCCCGATCTGCGGCCATGATCTTCGTAAGGGCGAGCAGATGCGCTCGAACCAATTGCAGATCGGCAAGACAGAGCTGCGCTCGTTCATCAAAGGATGTCCGTTCTGCCTTGGCGGTAAGGGAAAGCGTCTCTGCCCCGTATGCAAAAAGAAGCTGTCGTTGAGCGAATCGGCCGTAGCCTTCTCAAACCCCGTAGAGGACAAAAACCGGCTGAGCATACGCGGATGTAAGAAGTGTTATCCGCAGGCATACGAGGGGACGTCTTATGATTGAACAGCCCGCTATAAACCGGTATGATCCATGAAGAAACATCTGATAGTTATTTCGATTCTTTTGCCGTTACTTCTTGCGCAGTGCAGCTCGCTGTACTGGCATCAGCGCGCAAAAGATAGCGCCGATATCTTCACGCTCGAATTCCAGACGCAATCCTACGGAGCGGCGGTGCGTACCGGGCCGGTGAAGCTCGGTCTGAATCATAAGTCCCGCGACGGACGTTCGCTGGGTCTGCGCGGAGGCGAGTTCGGCGAGTTTGACGATCAGGACTTCTCGCTCTTTCTGCTTGGCAGCGACCTTCTTTTTGATCAGAAGCGCGAAAAGGCCAATCCGACAAAAGAGAGCCTGCGCGATCAGCTGCCGACGACGCTGAAGCTGCGTCGCAAGGACGTGCAGGCGCGCAGCCCGTTCGGGACGACGGTTCCGCTGCAAAAAGCTCAGCCGGTTTTCAAAGAATCTAAAACGAAGAATCGCTTTGCTCCGGCGCATCACCAGACGGGTATCGAGGTGTCGGCGGGGTTGTACTTCGGTATCAAGCTTGGCTTCAATGTGGGGGAGCTTTTCGACTGGGCGATCGGCTGGTTTGGCGGCGATCCCTTCGGCGACGATCTGCCGTTTAATCCGAACGAGCTTCCGGAAAAAATGCCCGAGAGCATACCCGGAGCTCAAAGCGACGACGGCGCCTCCTCTCAATAAGAAAGGAAATGCGTCCCATGCAAGCGGTCGTTCTGTTAGCCGGATTGCATCTTCGCGAATCATAAATTCCTGTAACTATTTTTCTGATTCGAGCCGGCGCACAAAAAATAGTCTTGTCATAATACTGAGACTCAGCATCGTACTGCCTCATGAACAGAAGAGAGTTCCTGACGAAAGTCATACCGGCCGCTGTGATCGGCTCCACCGTTGGATGCTCAAACAAAGAGTCCAGCCCCGCAGCCAATGCAGAAGGCCCTGAAATCCACTGGAGGCTTGCTTCCAGTTTTCCACGCAGCCTGGACATCATCTACGGCGCCGCCGAGACGATGAGCAAATACGTCGCCGCCATGACGGGCAACAAATTCCAGATCCGCGTGTATCCGGGCGGTGAGATCGTGCCTGCCCTGCAGGTGCTTGATGCGGTGCAGAACGGCACCGTCGCCATGGGTCATACGGCCTCGTATTATTATACGGGAAAGAACTCGGCCCTGGCCTTCGATACGAGCGTTCCGTTCGGTCTGACGGCCCGCCAGCAGAATGCCTGGCTGAGTGCCGGCGGCGGTCTCGAGCTGATAAACGAGGTGCTGTCTGACTTCAATATACGCAGCTTTCCGGGCGGCAATACGGGCGTGCAGATGGGCGGATGGTTCCGCAACGAGATCAAAACGGTAAACGACCTGAAAGGCCTGAAGATGCGCATTCCCGGCGTCGGCGGTCAGGTGATGAGCCGACTTGGCGTTTCGGTGCAGCTGCTTGCAGGCGGCGATATTTATCCGGCTCTGGAGCGAGGCGCCATCGACGCCACGGAATGGGTCGGGCCCTATGACGACGAGAAGCTCGGCTTCTTTCGCGTGGCGAAGAACTACTATTATCCCGGCTTCTGGGAACCGGGCTCTGAGATGAACTTCTTCGTGAATAAGGACGAATGGGCGAAGCTGCCGGCGAACTATCAGGCCATCCTCGAAGCGGGAATGGCGGCGGCGAATCTGTGGATGACGACGCAGTTCGACGCGAAGAATCCGCCCGCTCTCAAACGCATGCTCGATAAAGGCGTAAAACTGCGCCGCTTCAGCGATGAAATTCTTGCCGCCGGACGCAAGGCGACGGAAGAGTACATGAACGAAGAGTCGGCGAAGAATCCGGCCTATAAAAAGGTCTATGAATCCTGGAAGAAGTTCCGCGACGAGCAGCAGAAGTGGTTCGCCACGTCTGAACTGGCGTATCTGAGCTTCGTTTCGCCGCAAAGCTGAGGGCCGTAACGTGAAAAAACTGCTGCACTTCGCAAGAAAGGTGGACCGTATCAACGATCGCATCGGTCGTTTTTTGATGTGGCTCTGTCTGTTCATGGTCGTTATCGCAAGCTTCAATGCTCTGATGCGTTATACAAGCCGCTTCACGGGTATCGATCTTACGTCTAACGCTCTGATGGAATTGCAGTGGTATGCGTTCAGCGCCGTTTTTCTGCTCGGTGCCGGCTACGGACTCCGGCATCGGGCGCATGTTCAGGTCGACGTTCTGTTTAACCGCTTCTCGGAACGGACGCAGGCCTGGATCTACATCGTCGGCACCGTCGCCTTCTTGATCCCGTTCTGCATCTTCATGACGATCCTTTCGATTCCGACGATTGCGAACTCCTGGTCGGTGCTTGAGATGTCGCCCGATCCGGGTGGGCTGCCGCGCTTTCCTATTAAAACGCTTCTGCCGATTTCCTTCCTGCTTCTTCTGCTTCAGGGTGTCTCTTTTCTGATTGAGAACATCGCCCGCCTGCGCGGCGAATACCATCTGCGCGAAGAAGAGCCGGCCGTAGAAAAAACTATCTGATAAATCACCTAACCCTTTCAGGAGTACTCGATGACTGCTTCGTATCTCGGCCCGCTCATGTTTCTCGGCCTGCTTGTTTTCTTATTCAGCGGTTATCCAGTTGCCTTTTCTCTTGCCGGCGTCGGGCTTCTATTCTCGATAATCGGTATGGCCGTCGGAGTCTTCGAGCCGGCGCTCTTTTATGCCCTGCCCGAGCGTATGTTCGGCATCATGGCCAATACGATTCTTCTGGCCGTTCCCTTCTTCATCTTTATGGGCACGATGCTTGAGAAGACGAAGATCGCCGAAGAGCTGCTGACCGGCATCGGCAAACTGTTCGGCCCGCTGCGTGGCGGTCTGGCCGTCGCCGTCGTTCTTGTAGGAACGCTGCTTGCCGCCGCCACCGGTGTCGTCGGCGCCTCGGTCGTTGCGATGGGCATGATCTCTCTGCCCGTCATGCTGCGCTACGGATACTCTAAAGAGCTTGCCACCGGCGTCATCATCGCTTCGGGCACGCTCGGTCAGATCATCCCGCCCAGCGTCGTTCTTGTGATTCTTGGCGATCAGATGGGCGTTTCTGTGGGCGAGCTCTTTGTAGGGGCCCTGGTCCCGGGTCTGATCGTAGCCGGTCTCTTTCTCGTCTATGTAATCGTTATCGCCATGGTCAAGCCCGAGCTCGCCCCTGCTCTGCCTGCTGAAGAGCGCCCTGCAAATCTCAAAGCGCTTCTTGCCGATGTTGCCCTCGCCCTGCTTCCGCCTCTGTTTTTGATTCTGCTTGTACTCGGCAGTATCTTCGCCGGTGTGGCCACGCCTACCGAGGCCGGCGCTCTTGGCGCTATGGGCGCTCTGACGCTGGCCGCCGTTCGCCGCAAGCTGACGAAAAAGGCCCTGTTTGATACGATGGAGGGCACGGCGAAGCTGACGATCATGGTCGTCTTTCTTCTGATCGGTTCAACCGTCTTTGCCCTTGTCTTTCGCGGTGTGGGCGGCGACATCTGGATCGACGACTGGCTGCTCAATATTCCCGGCGGCAAATGGGGGCTTCTTACCGTCTCGATGCTTGTGATCTTCGTCCTGGGCTTCTTTATCGACTTCTTCGAGATCGTATTCATCGTTGTGCCCATCCTGGCGCCCGCCGCTGTGCGACTGGGCATTGATCCGGTCTGGTTCGGCGTTTTGATCGGCATGAACCTGCAGACGTCGTTTCTGAGCCCGCCGTTTGGATTCTCGATCTTTTATCTGAAAGGCATCGCTCCTCCCGAGATCCGCACGGAGCATATCTACAGAGGCGTGGTCCCCTTTATCGCTCTGCAGCTCATCGCTCTTTTCATTCTGCTTGCCTTTCCCGAGTTTATGGGTCATGCTGAGTAGCGAGCGGCGCGAATATTTTAGTTTTTTTATAATATGAATTTATATTAGAATTTGACGACATGGCCGCTCCGAAATAACCTACTCACAGGAACAGGCAATGTCAGGAAAAACACCCATTACCGTAGCACACGGGGACGGCATCGGCCCCGAAATCATGGAATCGACGCTGCAGATCTTAACGGCTGCCGGCGCAGAGATCGCTCCGCACAGAATCGACATCGGCGAAAGCGTTTATAAAAGCGGCTTCACATCGGGCATCAAACCCGAGGCCTGGAACACGCTTCGCGAGACGGGCGTCTTTCTCAAAGCTCCGATCACGACGCCGCAGGGCGGCGGATACAAATCGCTGAACGTATCGGTGCGCAAGACTCTCGGTCTTTTCGCCAACGTGCGTCCCTGCAAGGCGCTGCATCCCTACGTAAACACCAGGCATCCGAATATCGACCTTGTTATCATTCGCGAAAACGAAGAAGACCTCTATGCAGGCATCGAATACAGGCAGACGGGCGAGGCCTACGAATGCCTTAAAGTAATCTCACGCCCCGGTTCAGAGCGCATCGTACGCTATGCCTTCGAGTATGCTCGTGCCTACGGCAAGAAAGAAGTCACCTGCATGGTGAAAGACAACATCATGAAGATGACCGACGGTCTCTTTCATTCTGTCTTTCAGGAAATCGGCGCCGAATATCCCGACATCCAGAAGAAGTCGCAGATCATCGACATCGGCTCCGCTCTTCTTGCCGACCGCCCCGAGAACTACGAGGTCGTCGTCACGCTGAACCTCTACGGCGATATTATATCTGACATTGTAGCGCAGATCGCCGGATCGGTCGGTCTTTTCGGATCGGCTAACGTCGGTATGAACGCCGCCATGTTCGAGGCCATTCATGGATCGGCTCCCGATATCGCCGGCAAAGGCATCGCCAACCCGTCCGGATTGCTCAATGCAGCCGTCATGATGCTCGTTCATATCGGTCAGCCGAAGATTGCGGCGAAGATCCGCAACGGATGGCTGGCCACGCTTGAAGACGGCATTCATACAGACGACATCTATAAAGAGGGCCTCAGCAAGCAGAAGGTCGGAACGGCCGATTTCACGAAGGCAGTCATCGAGCATCTCGGACGCACTCCCGAGCACTTCGAACCCGTCGCCTATGGTGAGAATGCGAAGATCAATATCCCGGCCTACAAGCGTCGCACTTACAAGAAAGAGATGGTAGGCGTCGATCTCTACGTCGACGACACGGCACATACGGCTGAAGAGATCGGTAAGAAGCTCGAAGCGCTGGCCGGTCCTGAATTCCAGCTCAACGTCATCACGAACAGAGGCGTGAAGGTGTATCCGGGCGGATACCCTGAGACCTTCTGCTCGGATCACTGGCGTGTGCGCTTTATCGATAAAAAGGCCGAAAGCAAAGACGACGGCCTGAAACTTGTGCCCGTCAATTACGAAAGCATCATGGCGCTTCAGAAGCGCTTAGCAGATGCAGGCTTTGACGTAATCAAGGTGGAAAACCTCTATACCTACGATGGAGCTCTTGGCTTTACCCTCGCCCAGGGCGAATGATTCTCCAGATGAGACCGCTTCGGCGGTCTTTTTTTTTCCTCTGACACCTGCTTTGCCTCCTGAAGCGAGCGGCGCTGCCTGAGATATATTTTCAGTCTCAACTGATTCAGTCCTTAGACTCGATAACAACTGCCTCGACTGTGAATTTTGCTTGACCATATATTCAAGATTCTTTACTATTACAGCACATACCAGATACACATACCCGGTATAAGTTTTTTATCGCCAGGGAGGAGATTGTCATGGCAAGAATCGTAATCATGGGCGGAGGGGTTTCGGGCCATACGGCAGCGACTCTTCTGAAACGCTATGTGGGGAAGAAACACGAAGTCGTCGTCGTTACGCCCAACTCAAAGTGGAACTGGATTCCTTCAAACGTATGGGTCGGCGTGGGTGTGATGAAGCCCGAAGACGTGACCTTTGAACTGGCCCCCGTCTACAAGAAGGCCGGTATCGTCTACAAACAGGCAAAGGCCGTCAGCGTTCATCCGGAGGGCGACGCACAGGAAACGCAGCCCTTCATCACGATCGAATCGACGGCTCCGGAAAGCGCAGGTCAGAGCGAGCGACTTACTTACGATTTTCTTGTGAACGCCACAGGACCGAAACTGAACTTCGGCGCCACTCCGGGACTGGGCCCCGATCAGGGAAACAGCCTTTCTATCTGCACGTTCAGCCACGCCGCCGAGGCCGCCGAGCATTTCAAGCAGGCCATCGAACGCATGAAAAAAGGCGAACAGCTGAACTTCGTCATCGGCACCGGTCACGGAATGTGTACCTGCCAGGGCGCTGCCTTCGAATATATCTTTAACATTGAATTCGAGCTGCGTCGTTATGGCGTGCGTGATAAGGCCAATCTGGTCTGGATCTCGAACGAATACGAGCTCGGCGACTTCGGCGTCGGCGGTATGTCCATCCGTCGCGGCGGATACGTCACTTCCGGAAAGATCTTCGCCGAGTCTTTCTATACCGAGAAAGGCATTCAGTGGATCACTCGAGCCCATGTGAACAAGGTCGAGAAGGATCGCATCTACTATGAAACGTTAAGCGGCGAGCAGAAGTTTATCAAAAGCGATTTCACGATGCTCATTCCGCCCTTTGCCGGCGTCGGCCTCAAGGCCTTCGACAAAACGGGAGCCGATATTACGGGAACGATGTTCGCGCCGAACGGCATGATGCGCGTCGATGCGGATTATACGGCTCGCCCGTACGAAGAATGGTCGCCTGAAGACTGGCCGAAGACATACCAGTCGCCGCATTTCAAGAACATCTTCGCCATCGGCATCGCCTTCGCGCCTCCTCATCCGATTTCAAAACCGATGAGCAGCCCGAACGGAACGCCGATCAATCCCACTCCTCCGCGTACGGGTATGCCGTCGGCCATCATGGGCAAGGCCGTCGCTCGCAGCATCGCCGAGATGCTGCGCAAGGGCAACGACGTTCCGAAGCATACGGCTTCAATGGCAGAGCTTGGAGCGGCCTGTGTGGCCTCGGCCGGTAAGAACTTCTTCAGCGGAAGCGCCGTCGCCATGACGATGTATCCGATCGTGCCCGACTATCGCAAGTACAAGAAATTCGGCCGATCGCTGACGCATACGACGGGCGAGGTCGGACTGGCCGGGCACTGGATCAAGCATCTGTTGCATACGATGTTCATCTACAAGGCGAAGGTGAAGCCCTTCTGGTGGACGATTCCGGAATAATCGACCCGGAGTATTCAGGAGAGTCAGTGCAGCGAGCCTGAGTCCGTTGCACGTCTTTTAAGATTCATAACCGTCGACGCTGCGTCTCTGCGGCGTCGCAACCGATCAAGGAGCAGTATCATGTCAGAACCTACAGAGTTTATCCCGAAGTCCGAGAAAGACATCGTGAACGCCTACACACAGGGATCGTTCACGACCATCCCATCAGAGAAGGTCGTTTTTCTAAGACGATTCTTTCCGTGGCAGCTTTTCAGATTCCTCATGATCAACATCCGCATGACGATCATGATCCTGAAAAGTCATAAGTAACGGCCTGCTCTCAACGCCTCAGTTGAGAGCAACCTGTCACCTCTATTACTTTCAAGAGTCTCGCAACCCCTCAAGCGCCCGCCCGGGCGTTTTTTTTTGGCCGGATACTCTTCGTACGCTGAAATAGGACAGCTCCTGTCATACAGAGGCGCTACAATAGGCTCATGAACAAGCAAGAAAAAACCCAGGCCGATCCGGCTGAGCGACATGACGAGCCGAAGGCAGTGCGAAAAAAGCCGGGCAGCCTGAGCGGCAAGGTTGCCGTCGTTGCCGGAGCGACTCGCGGCGCAGGCCGCGGCATTGCCCGGGCCCTTGGCGAGCTGGGGGCGACCGTTTATTGCACCGGTCGCTCATCGGGAAAAGCGCGGTCAGATATGAACAGGCCCGAAACGATCGAAGAAACGGCTGCGTTGGTGACGGCAGCCGGGGGGCATGGCATCGCCCTTCGCGTCGATCACAGCGTTCGGGCCGAGGTGGAGGATCTTGCACGCACCGTAGAGGCACAATCCGGTCGCATCAACCTTCTGGTAAACGACATCTGGGGCGGAGACGATCTCATCGACTGGAGTATTCCCTTCTATGAATCTGATGTCGATAGAGGCCTGAGCGCCATGCATCGCTCCATCGATACGCATCTCATTACTTCGCGCGCCTTTACGCCGATGATGGTGCGGCAGGGACACGGACGCATCATCGAAATCACCGACGGCACCGATTACAGCTATCGCGGCAACGTCTACTACAGCATGATCAAGACGACGATCATCCACATGGCCTTCGCCCTGGATGCGGCGCTCATGGAAAAAGGTATTCGCGCATTGCCGGTCACGCCAGGCTTCTTGCGATCAGAGTGGATGCTTGACAATTTCGGCGTAACCGAGACGAACTGGAGGGATGGTGTGAAAAAAGAACCGCATTTCATCGCCTCTGAGACGCCTCTTTTCGTCGGTCGCGCAATCGCCGCACTGGCCGCCGAGCCCGACTGGAGTCCTTACACAGGCCGGGCCTGGGCGTCATGGACGTTATCTGACGTCTTTGATATCACGGACGCCGATGGTGAATGGCCGCACTGGGGGCGCTATTACGAGAAGACGTTCGCCAAGCAGATCGGTGTAGCAACGACGGACGGAGCAAAACCGCCGGCCACACCTCCATAGAACATGTCGAAAAACAAGAAAGAGGCCGTAGCCCCTTTCTCTCGCGAATTGCCTTTGCATTTTTAGCTTTCGCCTTTTTGATTTCGCCTCTATATTACTGGAGGCTTATTCTTCGTTCAGCCAGGTGCGTAGCAGTTTCGCCACTTCATCGGGCTTCTCGCGCGCCAGTGTGATGGCATTCTCAAGCATCTCACGACGGGCTTTTTCGTCCACAGAGAGCTCGACCTCGGCGGCGCCTTCATCGGCTACACGCAGAGCTGCCTCACGCATCAGCTGCTGTTGAGCGGCCAGTTCTTCTTCACGCAGTCGGCGACGTCGTGCGATCTCGTTCTTGATCGCTCTATACAGGAAGTACAGCAGCAGGAAGCCGACAAGGGCGGCCGCTGAGACGACAAGCAGACGCTGGATCATCAGCTTCTGGCGCAGATCGGCATCTTCGGCCTCGAACTGCGCCGTACGATCCTTCTGCATGTGCTCGACGGCGATCTGGTCTCCCCGTGATCCCTTATAGAGCATCGATGCCTTGAGAAGCTTCTCGAGTTTCTTCAGCTCTTCTTCACTCGGAGCCTTATACTCGCGCTCCCATCCCGATCCGTCTTCTTTCGGTCCTTTACGGATCCAGATGCCGTCGACCATGATGGCGACGGAGCGTGCCTGCTCTTCCCAGGGCTGACGGATGATGTCTTTGTCGATACGGTTGTAGTCATGGTTTACGATACGGTCGTTGTTTCCGTATTCCGAACGTTGATAGTCGAGATCCTGATATCCAGGCGGAAGCTGTTGCTCCGTCCCCGTCGGCCCGCCGGGCGTGAAGCCGTTGCCGCGAAAGCGCTCCTGGCGGTTGTTCTCCGAAACGACAAGTGTTCCGTTTGGCATCAGCTCGCGATCTGGATAAGGCGTTTCGGGGTTCTCCGGAGTTGCCTCTACGGGAGTTACAAGATGCTGCTTCTCGGTGACTTCATCCCAGTTCACTTTAAGGGCGACTCTCAGGATTGAAATGCGATCCTCGCTGTAAAAATCATGCAGCGAGCTCTTGATCTCACCGGCCCATTTGCGACGCTCTTTCTCTTCGAACTCTTTCTTGCGGTCGACAAGATCGAGACGTCGCTGCGCCTCGTCGATCTCGTCGGGTTCGACGAATTCGTTGCCGTAGTTGTCGGTGATCGAGATGTCTTCGCGCTTCAGATTCGGAACAGAACGATAGATGAGGTTCTTGATGCCCATCACCTGCTTGCGCGTTACCTTCTCCACTCCGGGCTTCAGCGTGAGCACAACAGACGCCTTTACGGGCTCTTCATCGGTCAGGAAGTTATTCCGCTGGGGGATGGCGAGCTCCACCTGCGCCTTCTTTACATAGTCAAGGCTCATAAGCATCTGTTCGAGCGAGCCTTTGATGGCGCGATGCAGCTTCACGTCCTTGTCGAAGGTCGTCTCATCCCATCTCGACATATTAAAAAGCTGCCAGCCTTCGACTCCGGCCGGAATCAGGTTATCCTGGGCAAGACGGGTTACGATCTCCTGGCGTTGCAGCCCGTTCACGTAGATGGCTGACGTTCCGCTGCCCGAGTATTCATAACCGCCTGCATCCAGGAACTTCGTGATCGCAGAATAATCCGATGCAGTCAGGTCTCCGTAAAGGAGTTCCTGTGCCGGCTTCTTAGAATAGCCGGCCATCAGGGCAAAGGCCACGATCACGACGCCAAGCAGAGCACCGACGATGATCTTCTTTGTATTATCCAGCCCACCCCAGAAATCCGTTATCTTACTCAGAAGATTGCTCAATGCCTCTGGCATACGTTCCTCCCGGCTTCCGCCACTGTTTCCCGCCTTCCGCTTCCTGTGTTGATGAACCCGTTTCTGGAACGGGTTCTAAGGCGACATCGCTATTATTATGTCGCTTCGGAGAAGTACAGAATTTTTTCTGCACTTCATCCGCTTTTTTCTGTTTTTTTAGCGTCAGGACTTAACGGCTGTACAGCGACTCAGGCGTTATCTCGGATTTGTTAACTCGCGGAAGGTGCGCACGGCGCCGTCTGCGATCGTTTTCGTGAGGTTCAGAGCGAATCGGGCCTTCTGGCTTGCGATGATGACCTCATGCGCTTCGACGGAATCGGGATCATAGATGGCCTTCGTCGTCAGATCCTCTGACTTCTTCGAAAGGCCTTCGACGTTGCCCAGCGCCTCGTTCAGGGCCTGCGCGAAGGTCGTCGTCATGTGCTCGGGATCTTTCGGAGCGCTGCCGATCTGCATATGACGCTCATCAAGCGTGCTCAGCTTGAGCGGGTTGGCCGTCGTCGATCCGAGCGGCTTCGGCATGCCCGAAGAAAATCCTACACCTGTTGTCGTGAATACGTTCATGTCGTTAACTCCTATTTTCTCTTTTTTCTATGTTATTGATTGGTGCTGTTATCTTTATAGCGCCCGTTATGCCATGCGGCCGATCTCAAGCGTCTTCATGAACATCTGTCGGGCTCCCTGGATAACCTGAGAGTTGGCCTCGTAGGATCGCGAGGCGGCGATCATATCGGTCATCTCTTCGACGATGTTGACGTTCGGCATCTCGACGTAGCCCTGCTTCGGGCCGATCTTGATGGCGTCCGGATGCCCGGGATCAAAGACAAGCCTTAAGGGCCGCATGTCCTTTTCAATCTTCTCGACCTTCACGCCCCGCCCCATGCCCGTTTCAAGACCGTTGGGATAGACGGGCGAGCGCCAGACGTTGCGCAGATTGATCGGTGTCATGACGACGCGATCGCGACGGAAAGGACCGTCGCCGTGAGCATTCCGCGTCGTGTTGATATTGGCGATGTTATTCGAGATAACGTCGAGCTTCAGGCGCTGGGCCGACAGGCCGCTGGCCGCAATATTCATCGTTGAAAACATTCCCATACTCTACCTCTCAGCGTCAGGCCATGCGGATGAAGCCGTTCCACTCCGAAAATTTTCCCGAGATGCGGTCGGCGATCAGGCTGAAATGCAGCTGATTGCGCACCATCTTCATGACCTCGTCTTCGATATCGACGTTGTTGCCGTCGTTGCGCATCGTGGAATTGTAATCCGTATGCACGACAGGCCGCACGTCATCGATGCGACGGGGCTGCCGGCGAGCGATGTGACCCGGCTGCGTCGTCTGAAGGGGCTCGTCCTCTTTTACGGAACGCTGTGACTCAATGGCCCTCTTCAACTCCGCCTCAAAGGCGACTTCGGAGCGCTTGAAGCCCGGAACATCGACATTGGCAATATTATTCGCGATGACATCCCGGCGTTTGACCGAGGCATCGAGGCTCATTTCGAGCAATTTGAGGTTTTGAAATCCGCCTAACATTCCATTCTTCGTATCGGCCGTTTTTGAAAAAGGATTGATGATAATTTCCCCGGGAGAAACTGTACGTTCGTGGTTCTCTGTACAGAAAAAAACTCATCCTCTGACCGGTTTTCGAAGAAAATCGTTCGATATCTGCCCCTGAAGGCTGCGAAGTCGCTCACCGGCGTAATCCTGCTGTTCATTCTGGCCTCCTGCCAGCTACTTCCGGTGATGACCGGACCCGGCAGCTCTGAGCGTCGCCTTTCCGGGAAATGGACCATTCACTACCTTCGGTCTGCGGAATCCATTCTGAAATCCAGGGGCGGTCCGCTTGATGCCGATCGCGTCCGCAACGCCGAGATTCATCTGAAGCAGAAATTCTACGGAGAATTCGAGTTCACCGATAAGGGTCAATGGGCTCTGCTCTACCGCGTAGAAGGGAAAGAAAAGAAGGGACGCGGCACTTTCGAGATTAAAGAGAGACAGGGAGAGCGGCTTGTGCTCACCGTTGTCGAAGAGACAAAAGGCGAACCCGAAACAGCGCCGTCGGGCGAAACCCTGTTGATCGAGTTTCTCGACACCGACCTCATCCTTCTTTCGAAGCAGGGAGATGCCGAGCTTCCCCCTCTTGTATTCCAGCGTGAAGCGGGGGCTCAACCGTGACCTCGTCAATCGGATATGCTATCAGACAGGATTGTAAAAAGGCTGCCCTGATTCTCTGGCTGCCCTTTACCCTGCTCTTAAGTTGTCAGGAGCTGACTGTAAGGCAGAATTACAGCGGCTTTCGCGCAGAAGAAGAGATCGCCGTCTTCGCTCAGCGCGGACATAAGTTCCGTCTTCAGGGAGACCTGAACCCTCCTGTCGATCGCCTGCAGCTTACTCCGGGCACGTATATGATCGAATATATGGATCAGTTCAGCAAGGTGCGAGGCGCCGCCTATTGCGACGTCAAGGCCGGCGTGCAGTACAACATCGAGCCACGTGGCTTCCGTGATTTTCCAGATCAGATGAAGCGCATGATCGTCGGCGGATGCGTGGCCCTGCCTGCTGAAAAGAAATGAAAAGATACTCCGTTCTCATTGCCGCTCTTATAGGATTGACCGTAGTTGCTCTCCTCATTGTTGAGTTTATCGTTCGTCGCAGCCGGCCCGACCTTGCCATCGAGCGCCAGTACCGATCGGCTCACTGCTTCGAGCAATCGTATCTTCTTCTCTGCCCTTCGGTTCAGGGAACGTTTGTGAGGCCGGACGGCTCTTTCTGGACCATGACCATTGATGATCGCGGGGAACGCATCGTGCCGGAGTCGAAGCCGGGTCAGCCCGAGATCTGGTGGATTGGCGATTCGATCAGCATGGGGTATTTGCTTGATGACGAGAATACGGCTCCCTTTGCTTTTGCCGCAGCCGGCTACAACGTGCGCAATCTCGGCTCGGACTCTCTTGGAACAAAAGGCATCGCCTTTCGACTGCATCAGGCCCTGAAAGCAAACGAGCAGGAACATCAGCCGGTTCCGCAGCATATCTTCTGGATCTACAACACGTCGGATTTTGTGGACGACGTGAAAGATCTGCGCTTCGAATCAAACCCTCTGTACCGCCTTGCCTTCAGGCTTCACTACGAGTTATCGCGAAAATCTGCTCTGTATCTCTTGATTCGTTCAAAGCCGGCTGATATGAATCAACTTCCGCCAGGATTCGATGCGGCGCCGCCTGATGATCATCCTACATTCGCAAATCTCAAATCTCTTTCCGGGGAGGTGGCGGCCAGAGGCCTCTCGTTAACCATACTTGTATACCCGGGTATGAATCCTGGAACGGGAGGTCCGGGTGTAGAAGATCCGACGACGGCAAAGCTTGTCGAATTCTTAACGGAGAATCGAATCGTAACGAATGGACACCCCGTATTCGACGTCATCGATTTACGCGAAGACTTTGTGCGTTTACAGCAGAGCGGACAATCCCCTTATATCAAGCTCGACGGGCATCCGAACGATATTGCAGCCCGGCTTTTTGCGGAAACGGCCTATCAGTATTTGAAACGACACCGATAAGCTCACGTCGGAATCCCCGAAAACGGAATAGTCATGCCCATGCCAGTCTGAGGCGGACCATCTGATCTCAGACCATCCTGTGAATCATTAACCATTGAATATTTAATATATGAATTATTTGGCCTGGAATTATTTGGCATGGAATAATTAAGCCCGCGGCAATTAATCCCAGAATAATTAATGGATTAACTATTGATTACTGAACCATTAACATCCGAATTATTCAGGGATTCTCGTTTCAAGCCCTGCTCATCCCGAGCGCTCATTCTTGCCCTGCTCCCAGGTTTCCCGGGCTGGATGTATGATACTGTCCTTTTCAGAACTGGAAATACACGAAAGGCTGACTGACCGTTACACTGTATACATAAAGGCAGACGATGAGCACGGCCGTTGAACCCGCATAGACATATACGGGGCGCTCAAGCAAGGACACACTTTTCTTACGCTCCTGCATCCACTCAAGGCCCATCAGCAAAGCCACCAGGGCTACCGCATTCCATGATAGAATCGCCTGCTGACCCGGGGCGAAAGTAAAGGCGCGCTCTGTCATGAACCACGCGACCTGAATCGGCGAAGCAATAACTTCGGGGTAATGCTGTGGATCAAGAGCAATGGGCTTGCATCGAAAGTAGAAAAAGGCGAGCGAGAAGACCGTGTAAACATAGAACATGCCCAGGACAGGCGGTAGGCTCTCATAGCGGCTCTTGAATGCCGGAATGGAAAGCACAAGGCGCTCCATCGCCACAAAGGCACCATGAATGGCGCCCCAGATCAGGAAGTTCCAGTCGGCCCCATGCCAGAGTCCGCTCACAACCATCGTAAAGAAGAGATTGAAATAAGCGCGACTGATACTCACACGTGAGCCGCCCATGGGGATATACACATAGTCACGCAGCCAGCTCGAGAACGATATATGCCAGCGACGCCAGAACTCTCCCACCGTTGTCGAGAAGAACGGACGCTCGAAGTTTTCGGGAAAGCTGTAGCCAAGCATACGCGCTATACCGATTGCGATATCGGAGTAGCCAGAAAAGTCGCAGTAGATCTGAAACGAGAAAACAAAGACGGCCATCCAGAGAGACAGAGAGTTATACTGTCCGGGATTCTTGAAAACCTCATCGACAAGAGGCGAGAGAGCGTCTGCAATAATCGTTTTCTTAAAAAACCCGACGGCAAGCTTACCAAGGCCCGACCGAAAGTTCTGCTCGTTGAACTTCTTCACCGTATCAAACTGGTCCAGAAGATCCTTTGTTCGCAGAATCGGTCCGGCCACGAGTTGTGGAAAGAAGCTCAGAAATAAACCGAATCTGAGTAGAGAGGCCGGCGGCTGTGTCGTCCCGCGATAGACGTCGACGGCAGCTGAAATAGCCTGCAGCCCGAAGAACGATATGCCCATCGGCAAAAGAAAGAGCGGTCCCTGAAAACGATTCGGGTCGCATACGCCAGCACCGAGCACGAAGTTTATCGCATCGTATACAAGATGCAGATACTTAAAAACAAGCAGAAGGGCAAGGTTTCCGAATACGGCAACGCTCAACCACGCTCGACGCTTCCACTCAACAGACGAAGCGACAATACGACGGATAGCAAGATAGGTGATGCCGATCGAATAGAGAAGCAGAAAGATAAATGTAAACTCAAAGACGGCATAGAAATAGAGGCTGGTCAAAAAGAGCCAGAGGCGCTGGGCCCGAAGCGGCAGCTGAAAGAAGACGAGGATAACGATCGGAGCAAAGATATAGAAATGGACGGAATTGAATAGCATCAGCGAGCCTCCGGATAGAGACCACGTTTTGAAAGCTCTGACATTAAAGCGTCGGCGGCCCAGCGATTACCTAACTCGGTCAGGTGCCCGTCTTCGCGCAAAAAGAAATCGCCGATACGCTGCTCCTTTTCAGGAACCTCAGTCCGGCACATCGACTTTGTGTAAGGCATGAGCTCAATTACATCGATGCCTTTTTCTTTAAAGAAGCGTCGGGCCTGAACGGCATAGAGTCCATTCTCATGAAACTTGCCATGAGCGGCGCATCGGATTTCTTCTTCCTGCATCGGCAGAAGAACGACGACAAGACGTATTCCCTTTGCCCTTGTGAAATGGATAAGTCGATTCAGGTTCTGCTGCGTGAATTCGGGTAGCGGCTCATAGTCCGGTTCGGAATCGCTACAAAGCAGGCCTTCAGGCAGCGGCTCCGGACAGGTCATTGAAGGGATAGTCTTCTGTTCACTACATCGTGACGGCTTTCGTATAAGCGCATCGTTAAGATGAGCCGTGGAGGCGCGCAAGGCTTCAGAAGGTGATCGTTTTCCCAGACTCTCTACAAAAGTAAGCAAATCGTTCGCAAAGATCGTCTTACGCAATTGCAGCTGTTCCTGTGAGAGCTTCAAGGCCTGTAGTGAATAAAACCATTCCGTGGCCTTGAACTGTGCACGAAAGAGATTCTTGTAGGCGGCATCATCCTTGCGCATCAGATCCTTTTCGTCGTCGGGCAGAATTCCACGTTCACGAAAGCGCTTCGGGATCCACCAGTCTGTCGGCGAGGGAAAGAGAAGCACGGTCTTCACCGAATCGATCTGTGAAACGACCTCTTCGGTGCGCAGGGCGTAGGCATAGGTTCCGAATCCGTCGACCGATGCGTTGAGCACCTGAAGAGATCCGGCCCTGTTCTTTAAAAGATGGCAGAAATTCAGGCCATCGCCGACGCCGTGGCCCATTGCCAGCGAATCGCCCAGACAGAGCGTCTTAGAGCGACCGGGTTGCGGCTCTTCAAGGTCACGCATACCGTACGAGTTAACCGTAAACTGCCCTTCCCAGAGGCCCGACGGATGATCGAGGTATTCGCTTGTAGAGGGTCGAAGAGAGATCGTATAGTCGGGATGATAGGCATGCACCATCTTTGAGCGTCGATAGTACTGCAGCCCCGGAGGATCGGCCAGACGCAGAAGAGGTTCGCTGAGTAGCAGACCGACGAAAGGAACCATCAGCCACAGAAGCAGTTTACGATTCATCTCAATCCTGAGTTACGGGCACAAGCAACGTAGAAAGCGTGGAGAGGATTTCATCGCGCACGCCCGATACGGGGAATGCCCGAACGTAGTTCATCAGCGCATGGATCTCTTCTTCGATTTCGATGGCAAGACGACGTTTTAATCCGGCCCTTGTAAAAAGGTCAGACACTTCTTCGACGGCTTCGTTCGCATCGCGATTCTTCCAGAGTGACTGCAGGCGCTTGCGGTCCTTCGCTTTCAGCTCTTCGCGAAGGCGAATCAGCGGATGCGTTACGAGTCCGCGCTGAAAATCGGCAAAGGGCTCTTTACCGAGCTTTTCCCTGGCGGCGAAGTAATCAAGATAATCATCGCGCACCTGAAAGAGCCGGCCCATTCGCAGGCCGAAATCTCGAAGGCGTGTTCGCTGCGCCGCATCCACACCGGCAAGGATGCCCGCCCCTTCAGTCATGGCGCCGAAAAGCGAGGCCGTTTTACCGAGCACGATGCGTTCATAGATCGTAGCATCGGTCTCGAACTTCGTCTCATGCTCCATCTGTAAAATCTCGCCGACAGAGAGATTCTTGATCACTCGAGTGAAGACGCCAAGAAGCTGAAAACCATGAGGAAGAGATTGCAGATGATCAAGACCGCAGGCCAGCAAGAAGTCGCCCGTCAGGATCGTTCGTTTGTTGCCTTCGGTAACATGGAAGGCAGGCAGTCCGCGACGGGAATCTGATAAGTCGATGACGTCGTCATGTAGAAGCGAGGCGGCATGGATCAGTTCCCCGATGGCGCCGACATCAAGCCACTCGTCTCCACTGTAGCCGAGCAACTGACAGAAGTAGTAATGCGTAAGAGGTCTGATACGCTTGCCGCCGCTTTTGACGACGAACTTTCGCGCATCTGTGAATACGGGTAGATCGTCGCCAATAATAGCGCCCAAACGACGATCGATTTTCTTGATGATGGCGGCGCGGCCTGTTTTATCGAGGAACGTTTTCACCGGCTTAAAGAATGATTTTGCAGAATTGCAAAGTGCCGGTTCAGTGTCTCTTCTTTTTTTGTGTCGCCGCAGGAGGAATAGTGATTCATGAGATTGCGATACATTCGCTTCATTATAGTGAGCGCATCGGCCGGAACGAAGTAGTCAGGCGCCGGCGTAATCCCCTGTCGCAGCATGAAGCGGACACAATCCTCTTCAGTGAGCAGAGAGCCTTCATTAAAGGGATCAAAGTATGTACTGTAGTTCCCGTCCACAAAACGAACGATGAAATGCCCCGGAAGATTGATACCCTCGATTGAGAGACCCGCTCGACGGCCGACAAGAAGAGTGAGAATAGAAAGACTGACGGGAATGCCAAGACCGGTTTTCAGGACAGAAGTAAGATAGCTGTTTTCAGGATCGTAATAGTTTTCGGTGTTGCCGCGGTAGCCTTTTTCGAAGAACAGATAGTCGATCAGCGTATCGAGTTTCTCTTCGGGCCTGCCCCTTGCCACTCTATGCAATCGTTCGGTAAGCGGCTCGGCAAGGCGGTCGAGATCGTGTGCAAATCCTTCAGGCGTGATCGTCTGGGAGTCGGAAAGCCTGGAAATGACGAACACGGCCGCTTCAATGTCGTTTCGCAGGCTCTCTGTGGCCACAAACGTTTTTAGATCATGAATGCGCTTCTGCTCATTCAAGTCTTCCATTGAATGGAGACGGAGCTGGCAGCGGCGATGCGGGTCTTCGATGGTTTCGATGAGCGGCTGCGGATGATGCCCGAAGGGAATAGAATCGAGCAATCGATCCATGATCTGAGATCGTATGGAATCATCTTCGACTTCGTTATAGAAGTCCAGAAGATACCCGATCTCTTTCGAGTCGACGCCTTCACCCTTCATCAAGATTAAATTAAACCAATACGCCTCATTCTGTCAATAAAAAGCAGAGCTGCGACATGCGCTCCGGCTACGAGAAAAAACGTCCCTTCGTGCCACCCCTGCCCTGCTCTGTAGTCGGGAATTACCGCATACCAGAGCAAAAGCATCGGAAAAAAGGCAAGAATCCTGTGTGCACCGCGCAAAATCATGAACGGCACGAACCACAGGAAATACCAGGGATGAAGTGTAATCCTCCATAGGAAGTATAGCGCAAGGAATATCATCCCGAGCGGCCACATCTCTCCAGGTTTTCGCACAGGCATGCGCATTCCCGGATGAAGGAATCCGAAGAATGTCAGAGCCAGGACAAAAACCGGAAGGAGGAACAGCCGGTAAAGGGCCTGCCCGTCATAGACCGAATAACCCAGTCTCTCCAGCACATAGACCGCCGGATGATAGGCCGTCCACCAGTTTGAGAAGAACTGCGTCTGTTTGAAAAAGCCGAGCGCATCCTCTTTCGTCGGCCACAGAATCATAAACGAGAATATGGCCATGAAAAACAGCGTTATGCATGCCGTTATATAGTAGGTCTTTCGGCTTTTATGAGTTCTATCAAGCCATGCCTGAAGCGTTATAAAGATGCCTTCGGGCTTGATCAGCGGCAGAATTACGGCAAGCATGCCTGAGCTCCCCGAAAGAAGAGCCAGGGCACCGAACATGCCCTGCACGTCTGCATGCAGAGATGCGCTGAAGACTAAGAATGGGGACGTTCCCATTACAGAAAGCAGCGATGCGCGATGACGCCGAGAGAGACGTCGCCATGCCAGCAAAAATAACGCTACGGTTACTGCGCTCCAGACCGCCGCAAAGATCACACGTGCCGGAACCACGCCCCCCAGCCAGTAAAACAGGCTACCGGCAAGCCAGGCCTGCAACTGAGTAAAAGGAAGATAGATCGTCTGCCTGTGCGCATGATTGGGAAGCAGATCAAATCCGGCAGGCGGCGGAAGATCGACTGGCGGTAATCGATACACCGGTCTTCCCTGCACAAGCTGCAGGCCGTCGTAAACATGCCTGATCCAATCATCTGAATAGTAAGTCAGCGGAAGAAGCATCCACAGAATAAAAAGAGCGAAACCGAGCAGTCTGAGGGTTCGTGCATGTGGATGCAGCAGAACAATGGCGGCTCTTCGACGCAGGAAAAAAAGATCAAGCCAGACGAGAATCGACAGGCACAGGATAAACACATTGGAAGAGACGCCAGGTAGCAGCCTCAGAAATAGCGCCATGCAGACGATGTAAGCGATGTAAAACGGCCAGATACTTCGCCGGCCTTTTGAATCCCTTTGCAAGAGGCGCCCGGTCATGATCTGCTCTTTGAACACGTCCCCCCTCCACATGCCCGCTGCTCGCAGAAGATCCCGGGCTACGATGCTTCGGTCGTGAAGAAAAGCAGGCCTGTGATATACGTAAAGAGATAGAGAACGATGAAGATGAGATGTAGCCGTACATGCCGCTTCCTGTCATGTCGCAGCCCCGTCCAGGCCATGACAAACATCAACAGAAAGGCCGTACTTGCGACAAAGCGATGCACGAAAATCCAGAATGGAGAAACCGTCGCGATAAAGCCCGCCGCCTCACGATCGCCCAGATACAGTACGTAAACAGAGAAAAGCAGGGCCAGCGCCGACAGTAGATTGGCGAATATGCCCATGATCATGAAAGGACGATGCAGCTTCAGTCTCTTTCGAAAGATATATCCGAGTGCGAAGAAAACGACCGAGGCCGTCATGCCGGTATTGACGATGATCAGAGTCACGGGTACAGTTTCACAGGCGCCGTTTTTGAAGCAAGAAGAACAGAGGTTAACCTCAGGTATCGTCGTCGTCCCGCGTCGAAGAAAGCAACTCATCAGGAATATCGTCGATGCCCTCGCCTACCTGAATCGCCAGGCGGTTGCCCACGCGTCCGGGAATGGCGCGGAACTTCTTACGGTCGCCCACTTTCACCGTGAAATCAGAGCTGATGCTTGTGTTCGTGAGTTTCACAACGTCGCCCATCTGAAGCTGCAGCACATCCTGCATGCTCAGATCAACCTCGCCCACCTCGCAACGAAGCGGAATCTCGACCAGGTCAAGACGCTGCTGGATGACGGCTCGGTTCTCGTCGGAATCGCCTTTACGAATCGAAGAATACCAGTGCTGCGCCGAAAGCTTCGAGATGATCGGCTCGATCGTAATGTAGGGAATACAGAGGTTCGTCATGCCGTCCACCTCGCCCACCTTCGTTTCAAATGAGATGAGAACGACCATGTCGTTGGGGTGAACGATCTGCGCGAACTGCGGATTCGTCTCGATGTTACCGAGACGCGGTCGCAGATCGAGGACCGTGGACCACGCCTCACGTAAGTTACCGAGAATGCGCACGATGATGGATTCCATTACCGAACGTTCGATGTCGGTGAGTTCGCGTGAGATCTTCGCCGGATCGCCTTTGCCGCCGAACAGTCGGTCGATGATCGTAAACGAGATGCCCGGATCGATCTCAAGGATGGCCGAGCCGCGCAGTGGATCCATGTTGATGATGGCAAGCGTTGTCGGGTTCGGAATCGATCGCGTGAACTCTTCGTAGGTCATCTGATCGACGGAACCGACGTGAACGCCGACCAGGGCGCGCAGCTGAGCCGAAAGCGCCGTCGTCGTGAGACGCGCAAACGTCTCGTGCATCATCTGGATGGTGCGGATCTGGTCTTTCGAAAATTTATCGGGACGGCGGAAGTCGTAGATCTTGACCGTTCGCGTATCGGCGCGAGTCGAAGAAAATTCTTCAGTCGCCTGATCGCCCGATTGAATGGCCGCCAGTAGCGAATCTATCTCATCCTGTGTGAGGATATCGGTCATGCCTTTGCGCCTTCTTTCAAGATCGTATTCATATACGGAATGTCAAATCATTTGTTCTGAACGGCTGCGACGACCGAAGTGATTTTCCACTGAGATCCCGGAGCACGATCAAGATAGTAGTTGTACATATATTCGACGCGATACGATCCGCTCGAACGAAGCGCCAGCACGTCGACGCGCATGCGATCCGGCGTCTCCTGCACGCCGCGAAGAATGCGAAAGCGGCGCAGCGGATCGGTGGGGCCCGATTTCAGATACTCGGCAAACCTCTGCAACACCACTTCCTGCTGCTGCTTCGACGAACGCAGATACTGGCGGGCAAACATATCGTAAGATAGGATGAACTTACGAAGATCGACGTATTTCAGATATTTCTCCGTTTTACCGGCCATCTCGGCGGAGAGGAAAAGATAAACGGTCTCTTCGGCGTCCGGACCTGCTTCTACGGCCGTATTTTCGGCCTCATCATATACGAAGGGCGACGTACGCTTTTCAATGCGCAGCTTCAATCGATTCACCGTGCGAAGCATGATATCATGACGGGCATCGGGCAGAAAGAGGCCCGATACGCGATACTCCCCCGGCTTCAGATCATAATGCCGATCGAGATACAGCCTTCTCTCAAACGTTTCGCCGGGCTGAAGCTGTATCTCTCGCGTCCGATCGCCTGCAAGGTCAACCGGATGATTCTCAAGCACATCATCATCGGGATCGAAACGCCGGGCCGGATCATCCCCCAGCTCGCGGCCGTTTCGGTCGAGCACCTCAAATTGAAAGCTACGCTCTTCGGGCGTAAAGGGATACAATCTGACCGTGCGGTGACCGGCATTCGTAATGCGAAAAAGGATGGCGATGGGCTCGTCTTCTTTAAAGACCGTCTTTTCGAGCCACAGGTTCACCTTGATGTTGCGATTGACGTCGTTTACGTTACGATCGCCTCGCGCATCGGTATCGACCTCTGCCATAAGCAAAGTCGGCAGGAATCCTGCCAGCAGCATAAGAATGAAATGCAAGAATCGGCGCGCGCCCATACCGATTACAATATCGGCCGGGACGAGCGATTCAAACCGAATTTTCCCGGCCCGCCCGGGGATTTTTGCGACATAATCGATGCCCTGCCACACGTCCCTGTGCGACCGATGCGGGTAAAAAAGGATTGCAAAGCGTTCGTTTCACCGCTTTCCTCGATTCATGGCAGCGTCCCGCTCCACCGGCTTGCAGCACTATGAAGGCCTCCGGGTTAGCCGGGAGCAGTATCTCGGCCTGCCTGACGACGGTCACAAGTACGACATGATCGATGGAGTCCTTCACAGGTCCCCTTCTGCGACACCGGAGCATGGATGGCGGCAATCCCGCTTTGTGCAGCTGTTGAATAACTATCTCGACGCCCACCCGGTCGGACGCTGTATGATAGAGGTCGATGTTCTTCTGCCAGACGGCGGCGATGTTCTGCGCCCCGACATCAGCTTCGTCGCAGCGGAGCGTCTGCATATTCTGCTCAACCAGATCCACGGAACGCCCGATCTCGTCTGCGAAATCCTGTCAGAATCGACTGCCGAACGCGATCTCGGCGAAAAGGCGCGGCGCTATTTAAAGAACCGCGTCGTCGAATACTGGATCGTCGACCCGTTGCGACGAAGTATCCAGCTCCTTGTATCGCAAGGTAGCGAATGGAAGCATAAAACGGGAAACGTTCTGCAGAGCGAACTGCTCAGCGGGTTTCAGATCAACGTAGAACGCTTCTTTAATTGAGTCACAGCCGGTCGCATAACCCGAAAACCATCGAGTGGTTCTGAGAAGTGTTCTTTGCTGAACGAATGGGCTCGTTTCATTGCACGAACGAAACGAAGCGTCCGCGAAGCGTCGCCTGGCTTGAGCTTTCCACAACGATGCGCGCCAGCCTGCCCTGAGCCTGAAGAAAATCCAGCTGCAACTCAGCCGGCACCGGCATGACGACGACCTTTCCCGATTCGGTGCGGCCCATCCACTCCTTATCTGAGCGACGGCTTGGCCCTTCAAGAAGGATGTCATACTCGCGGCCATGATCGGCGCGATTGCGTTCGCCCGAGATGCGCGTCTGAAGGGCGATCAGCCGCGTCAACCGCTCCAGCTTCACCTCTTCGGGTACGTCGTCGGCGTATTGTTTCTTCGCCGCCGTATGTTCGCGCTCCGAGTAATGAAACATATAGGCCTTCTCATAGCCGACCTTTTCTACGAGATCAAGCGTCTTCTGAAAGTCTTCTTCGGTCTCGCCCGGAAACCCTACGATGACGTCCGTCGTCAGCTCGACGTCGGGCACGATATCGCGGATCAACGAAACAAGATCCATATACTCTTCTGCCGTATAATCCCGGCGCATGCGACGCAGCACCTCAGTGGAGCCGGATTGCACGGGCATATGGATGCTTGAGCAGAAGCGATCGGTCTCGGCCATCAACCGGAGCAGCCTTTCGGGAAAATCATGCGGATGCGGCGACGTAAAGCGAATGCGTCGGATGGACGTTTCATCAAGCAGCCGCTTAACCAGATCGGTAAAGTCTCCTCCTGATTCATGTCGATACGAATTCACGTTCTGCCCGAGCAGAGTGATCTCGCGCACGCCACGTCGATCGATGAGGTTCTGCACCTCTCTGACGATGCTTCCGGGTTCGCGGCTGCGTTCCCGGCCTCTCGTATAAGGCACGACGCAGAAGGTACAGAAGTTGTTGCATCCGCGCATGATCGTAACGAAGGCCAGCGGACCGCTGACGACCTCAGGTTCGAGCTCTTCGTATGTCTCTGTCGATGAGATGCGCGTCAGTTGATAGGAACGGCCGGGTTCGTCGCGCATGCGGTCGATGAGCTCGGGAAGATTGCGATAGTTATCCGGCCCGAGGATCAGATCGACGGGCAGACCCATAGCAAAAAGATCTTCGCCGAGGTTCTGCGCCATACAGCCGAGGATGCCGATTACAAGCCGGGGATTACGCTTTTTCAGATAAGAGAGCGATTGCAGCCGACCGTAGACGCGCTCATGCGCCTTCTCGCGCACGGCGCAGGTATTGAGCAGAATGACGCCAGCCTCTTCTTCGCTGCGTACGGCGCTGTAGCCCCGATCTTTGAAAAGCGAGCGCACGATGCCCGAATCGTATTCGTTCATCTGGCATCCGTAGGTTTCGACAAAGATGTTGCGGTCGAGCTGATGGCGCTTTTCGCTCTCATCGCTTAGAATACCGCTCAGGATGTCGGGCTGAAGGGATGGCTGCTTCACAGGAGTCAGAAAAAAACCATTTGTCCTCCGGGGAAACCCTATTTTCCTGCCAGATTGTATGGCATCCCGCCCCCGCATCGATAAATCCCTCAATACCGAAGAAATCGCCTACCTCTTCAAGTTCCTCGACGAGCCGCTCACCTCTTACGATTGCGGCACGCTCTGCAAGGATCAGTACAATGGAGTCCCCTACTGCTGTAGCTCCGAGCATGCAGTGCCGCTCCTTTATAAGGCCGAGTTTACCTACCTGAAATCGCTCGGTGATCTGTGGCATGAATGGAAGCCTGTCACGGCCGACGATAAAGAGCTGAAGAAGTCAGAGGGCAAGGATCAGATCTTCTGTGAATGCAAGGGCGTCGCTCATTGTGTGCGCGACGAGCGCAGCATCTCCTGCCGAACCTTTCCTCTTGAGCCCTACATCGACCGCCGCGGCGTCTTTGTCGGCCTCACGTTCTTACAGGAGTTCACCGAGAAAGATCCCGACACGGGCAAGATTAAATGCCCGCTGACGCGGAAGGCGAAAGACATCCGTCAGGAAGCCGTCGACTCCCATTTTATGTTCTGGGAAAAGATCATGCTGCGAAGAGCCGACGAATACGAGACCTATGTCGATACGTCAAAGAAGCTCAGGCGAGATCGTGATCGCTCGGGTCGCACGTTCACCGTGCTTCTGCCCTCTCATCTGAAAGATTCGAAGCTTGTGAAGCAGTATATGTGAGTCACATAACCTTTCGCACTGACTATCCTGCAGACCATCTCACAAACGGCCTCCAATAAAAAAGCCGGAGCATGCTCCGGCTTTTTTAAACTCTCAAGCCATCTCGAGCTTACCCGTGAATCTGCTTCAGAATCGAATGGGCGATCTCGAGCGTGCGCACGTCTTTGTAACCCGGCACGATCGGCTCCTGCTCTCCTGTAATACAGGCAAGGAAGTGCAGATGTTCCTGACGCAGAGGGTTATCCTTATGCACGAAGATCTTCTCGACGAACGATTCCTGGCGATACTTCAGTTCTTCGCGCGTCATCAGGTAGGCCTGCGACGCCATGCGGTGAATGTCGATATCCTGTGTAGCGAAATCGAGGATGATGTAGGCCTTCTCCTGTGTGATGGTCAGCGTGCGGATCTTATTCTGCGTCGCCCGGCTGGCGCTGATGTTGGCCACACATCCCGACTCGAACTGTAAAACGGCGGCGGCCACGTCTTCGTGACGGGTAAAGGCCGACGTTCCCGCTGCAGAAACAGATCGAATCTCGTCGCCGATCAGGTTAGTCACGATATCGAGGTCATGGATCATCAGGTCGAGAACGACGCCGACGTCGGCGATGCGCGGATTGAACGGTGAAAGGCGACGGGCCTCGATCAGGAAAGGTCGCTCGACGACCTTCTTCAGCTCCATTACGGCGCCGTTAAAACGCTCGACGTGACCCACTTGAAGAACGAGATTCTTCTTCTCGGCAAGCTCCACAAGCTCACGTGCCTGCTCGACGGTTTCGGTCATCGGCTTCTCTACAAGCACATGCTTGCCGCGCTCGAGACACTTCTTTGCGATCTCATAATGATACACCGTCGGAACGGCGATGATCAATGCGTCGGATTTCTCGATCAGCTCGTCGATATCCCTGAATCCAGGAATATCGAAGCGTTTGCTGATCTCGGCCAGACGGTTCGGATCGGCATCAAAACAACCGGTCACCTCTGCCTGGGCAATATTTACGATAACGTTCACATGATACTGGCCCATGTGGCCTGTACCGATTACACCGACCTTCAGTTTGCTCATACCGGTCCTTTTTTTTCCCGGTGAGCATCGTTACAATCCTTTAACATTGGCTTTGCGAAGCGATGAGAAACAAAAAAGCAACGCAAAAGCGTTGCTTTTTTACAACAAGCTATCTCAACAGAGACGTTACGGCCTTGAGAAATTCTCCACCTTCTCGCCCATCTTTTCAAGCTCAGAATCAAGCTCTTTAATCAGATCCTTCGCTCGACCGTTCAGCGACTTCGGAATCAATACATGAATGATCACGTGTTGATCTCCTCTACCGCGGCCGCCCATCATCGGCATGCCCTTGCCTTTCAGTCTGAAGATCTGATTGCTCTGCGTTCCGGCAGGTATCTTCAGCTTAGCCTTCTTGCCGTCAATCAGAGGCACATCGATCTCGCCGCCGGCAAGCGCCGTCGTAACGGCGATATTGGCGATAACGACAAGATCATTCCCCTGCCGTTCAAACGTAGCATGCCTCTTGATATGCGTGACGACGTAAAGGTCTCCAGGAGGACCGCCGTTCGGACCGGTCTCGCCTTCGCCCGACACTTTCAGGCGGCTGCCCGTTTCGACGCCGGGCGGAATGCGGATGTTCAGCGTACGCCTCTTCTCTTTCACGCCCTGTCCGTTACACGAACGGCACGGATCTTTGATGATCTTTCCGTTTCCGCGGCACTGCGGACAGGTCGTCGTCACCGAGAAGAATCCCTGTGTCGTGCGCACCTGACCGCTGCCCTGACAGAGAGGACAGATCTGCGGACGGCTTCCTTTCGCAGCGCCGGAGCCTCCGCAATCCTCACAGGCCTCGTTGCGCGGTATCTCGACCTTGATCTCCTTTCCTTCGGCGGCCTCTTCCAGAGAGATCTCGACGTTGTAGCGAAGATCCGATCCGCGGCGCACGCCTCCCTGCGAACGATAGCCGGCCCCGCCGCCGAAGAATTCCGAGAAGATGTCGCCAATATCGCCAAAAATATCAGAGAAGTCGGTGTAGGCGCGGTAGCCGAAGCCCTGTCCTCCCATTCCATCGACGCCGGCCTTGCCGTATCGATCATAGGCCTGACGCTTTTCAGGATCGGATAACACCTCGTAGGCTTCCGTCGCCTCTTTGAACTTCTCCTCGGCCGTTTTGTCGTTTTTGTTGCGGTCGGGGTGATACTTCAGCGCCAGCTTCCTGTACGCCGACTTAATATCGTCCACCGATGCGCCTCGTTCGACGCCGAGTATTTCGTAATAATCGCGATCTGCCATCGTTCCTCTGCGTTCAGCGGTTCTCCGCATCCGGGTTAGTCAGGACGCCAGGCGCCCTGCATTCCTCAACAATCGGGCGGGGCTTACCCCGCCGCAAACATCACTTCTCATCATCGACAACGGTATAATCCGCATCGACAACCTTTTCTCCAGAAGGAGCGGCATCAGGCTCGCCCTGCGCAGCGGCGCCAGGCTGCGGACCGGCGCTCTGCGCTCGACCGGCGATCTCGCCGATCAGTTTGCCGAGTTCGTCCTTCGCCTGATTCAGCGAGACAAGGTCCTGTGAATCAAGCGCCGTTCTTGCGCGTCGTACGGCGTCTTCGGCCTTCGCCTTCTCGTCGGCCGGCAACGCTTCGCCAGCCTCAGAAACCGCTTTCTCAACGGCATAGATCAGCGAATCGAGTTCGTTACGGGCTTCGATCGTCTCTTTGGCCTGCCTGTCTTTCTCGGCGTTCGCCTCGGCGTCGCGGACCATCTTGTTGATCTCTTCTTCCGTAAGACCGCTCGAGCTCTCGACGCGAATCTTCTGCTCTTTGCCGGTGCCCAGATCCTTCGCAGAAACGTGAACGATACCGTTTGCGTCGATATCGAACGTGACCTCGATCTGTGGCATGCCGCGCGGCGCCGGAGGAATACCCACGAGATCAAAGCGAGCCAGCGTGCGGTTGTCGCGGGCCATCTCGCGCTCGCCCTGCATGACGTGAACCGATACGGCCGTCTGGTTATCCGCCGCCGTCGAGAAGGTCTGACTTTTGCGAGTCGGAATCGTCGTGTTACGCTGAATCAGACGTGTGAAAACGCCGCCCAGGGTTTCAATACCCAGCGAAAGCGGAGTCACGTCGAGCAGAAGAACGTCCGATACCTCGCCTGCAAGGACCCCGCCCTGAATGGCGGCGCCGACGGCTACTACTTCGTCAGGGTTAACAGAGCGGTTCGGCTCTTTCTTGAAAAGATCTTTTACAAGATTCTGCACGGCCGGAATACGCGTCGATCCGCCGACAAGGATAACCTCGTCGATATCGGCCGCGGTCATACCCGCATCGCGCAGGGCGTTCTCGCACGGAATGCGGGTACGCTCGACGAGGCTCTGCGTGATCTGATCGAACTTCGCACGGCTCAGGCTGAGATTCATGTGCTTCGGACCGGTCTGGTCGGCCGTAATAAAAGGAATGTTGATCTGCGCCTGCATCGTGCCCGAAAGCTCAATCTTCGCCTTTTCAGCCGCCTCTTTCAGACGCTGCAGAGCCATCTTGTCTTTGCCGAGATCGATGCCCGACTCTTTCTTGAATTCCTCGATCATCCATTCCATGATCGTCTGGTCGAAATCGTCGCCGCCAAGGTGCGTATCGCCGTTCGTCGACTTGACTTCATAGAGGCCGTCGGCCAGTTCAAGGATGGAAACGTCGAACGTTCCGCCGCCGAGGTCATATACGGCGATACGAGAGTTCTTTCCTTTCTTATCAAGGCCATAAGCGAGAGCGGCCGCCGTGGGTTCGTTAATAATACGCTCCACTTCAAGACCAGCGATACGGCCGGCATCTTTGGTGGCCTGACGCTGTTCGTCGTTAAAATATGCGGGCACGGTAACGACGGCCTTTGTGACCGGATGACCGAGATACGCCTCAGCCGTCGCCTTCATCTTCTGAAGAATCATGGCCGAAACTTCTTGCGGAGTGTAGGATCCATGATCGGTTTCGATCTTCACACCGTCGTTACCCGACTTCACGACCTTATACGAAACATACTTGAGTTCTTCGTTGATCTCAGAATAGCGACGTCCCATGAAACGCTTCACGGAGCGGATCGTATTCGCCGGATTCGTAATGGCCTGGTTCTTCGCAATCTGGCCCACAAGACGCGTTTCGGCGTCGGTCAGCGCCACGATGGACGGCGTGGTGCGCGTGCCTTCGGCGTTTGCTATGACGATCGGATCACCGCCTTCCATCACAGAAACGCAGGAGTTCGTTGTTCCAAGGTCGATTCCAATAATCTTTTCTTTTGACATAGTCTGTATCCTCTACATATCGAAGCCTGATTGCCGGCTTCTTTTAGTTTGCATTTCCTTCTTCGTTTTTCGCTTCCTGTTCCGCATCCTTTCGCTTTCCGCGAATCACCTTTACGGTCGCCGGACGCAGAACCTGACGTTCTCCACCATCTGAAATCTGTACATAGGCCTTTTTATACACATGCTCCACCTTCTCGCCCTCGAAGCCTTCGCGCTCTTCCAGCTCGACGGCCTCCATCAGATACGGATCAAAGTCGTTACCCGCATCGACCTCGGGCCTGATGCCTTCGCGACCGAGAATGTTCAGGAATTCGCCGCGAATCATGTCGACGCCGATTACGAAATTCTTAACGGCCGGATCTTCGGTCGGCGCGGCGAGCACCAGGTCAAGGTTATCCACGACCGGAATCAACGAGCGCACGAAGTTTGAAACGGCCGACGTTCGCGCCTTTCCCATCTCTTCTATCATACGTTTGCGATAGTTCGAGAAATCGGCTCGTTCGCGCGCCCAGTTCTGCTTCGTCTCTTCAAGCTCGGCCTTCAGGGCCTCGATCGGATCAAGAGGCGCCTCGTTCGATCCTTCGGCTTCTGCCGCTCCCTGCTCTTCGGCTGCATCGTCTTCAGGTCTTCCCTGAGCCTGCTCGATTCCTTCAAGCGTCTCTTCAATTCCCTGTTCCTTTTCCTGCTCTGGATGCATCGTATAACCTCTCTCAATCTCCCTCTTTTTCCAGGGTTATTCACTTATTCATGCGGGTCATCATTCCCGAGATAATAATCCTCAAATATTCAAGCACACGAACCACCCTGCGATAGTTCATGCGATTCGGGCCGACGACGCCCATCGCTCCGATGTTTTTTTCGCCCATGCGATAGCTACCGGCAAGAATCGTCAGGCCCGACAGCGTCGGATTCCGATCCCCTTCGATCGTGACTGCGATGTCGTCAAGATCGACGGCCCTGCGTAATATGCCGCGAAAGATGTCTTTCATTTCATAGATACGGGAGACGTTGAGCTCGGGAGAACCAAGCTCTTCAACGACGCGGTCAAGGCCCGTAATAAAGACGTCGTTCCTCTGTCCCATCGAAGCAAAATGCACAGATAGCGTCTTGAGAAGAAGGCTTGCATACTGATGCAGCTCTCCTTCAAGGCCCACCGGACGCTCGCCTAACTGGCGTTCCACGTCCTGGAGATCGAGGCCCTGAAACTGCTCGTTCAGATAACGCGATATCTGCTGCAGATAGCCGCGGGGAATCCGATCCTCGATGGTGATGTTTTTCGTATAAACGGTGCCCGATCGGGTAAGAATGACCATGAGGATCTCGTCGGGCCCGACGTCGATGAGCTCGATATGTTTGAGAATCGTTCGTTCGGCCGATGGCGCCACGACAAGCCCGGCATGATTCGTCAGCATGCTCAGGATCTTGCTTGTCGCCTCAAGCACGTCTTCCATCTGAAAATTGCGACGCAGATACTCTTTCTGGATGGCCATCTGCTCTTCTTGGGCCGGATCAAAGGGCGGAAGACGAGCGGGCATTCTCGTAATAAAAAAGCGATATCCGCGCTCGGTCGGGATGCGACCCGCAGAGCGATGAGGAGCAAAGAGCATGCCTTTTCGGCTCAGCTCGGCAAGAATCGAGCGGATGGTGGCCGAACTCAGGTTCAGATCAAAGGACTGCACAAGCTGAAGGCTGCTGATCGGCACGCCGTTCATGATGAAGGCCTCAATGACAAGGCACAGGATCTCCTCCTCCCTTGCTGTGAGGTGAAAGTTCTCGACCACAGAACTGCCCGGATCGGCCGGGATCATCATATAACCGGATCTTTCTTCCATAACTCAAAAACTAAAAATCATTACGATTTCAGCTCACCGACCACCGCCCTGGGCATCGAGCCCGGGCTCCTTCCGACACGGGAAAGAGTTCTGGCCGGGAAGCAACCACCTCAACCGACTGCCAGGACGGCATTAGCAATCGACAGATGCGACTGCTAATCATCAGGTAAAAAATAGGATATCGGGGCTCGGGTGTCAACTCATTATTGTCTCAAAAAGGATCGATTGTGGCAATTCGGATGTAAGTCTGCTTTCTCAGACGTGCCTCTTCATACCGCCCCAGTTCATCAAGGATGGTGATCGAATTATAGAGAGCCTGGTGAAAGGTCGGATCGAGTCGCAAAGCCCGATCAAAGGCGGCAAGCGCCAGTTCGGATTGATTCAGATACCATAGCGCCATGCCAGCATAGAAGTGGCGCCAGGCGAGAGCCTTCTCCTGCCCCGGAATCCCTTCGTAGATGCGGATGGACTCTTCAAGCATACGCAGGGCCCGCCTCAGATCGACGACATAGTCGGCCGATTCTCGCCGCATGAGCAGACAGCGCACCAGGCCCATCTTCAACCGATCGCTGGTCGGTTCCTGGCGGAGCGCTGATTCGAAAACCGGGCAGGCCGCGTCGAACTGCCCCTTCTTGAGGAGGGCTTCGGCGGCCTCTGATTCGGCCCGGAGCCCTCCGGAAAAAAAGAGCAGGCATACGGCGACCGAAACGCAGAGGCGCCTCATAGCACCGCCGAGCTGACAAGGTCGGCGCTGACCGGCATCTGAAAGGAGCTCACCTCGATGCCAAAGCCGGCGGCAAGCTCGCCGACCGTCTGCAATAAAGGCTCAGCAGGCGAATCGGGGGTCAGCAATATTTTCAGGCCATCATGACGCAGGCGCAGAATCAGAACGAGGCGCTGATGAGAGAGGACCCGGCGCAGTTCTTTCAAGAAGCGGTGGCAAACCTGTCCGTCGACAAGTGAGCCGAAGTGAAACTGAACAAGACGCGCACCGTCAGCAAGGTTCAGGAAGGAACGCACCTCGCGGGCCGCCGCCTCATAGATGTTACGCCTGAGATGGGAGCGCTTCTCTTTTTCGAGATACCGAACAAGCAGCGGATGGATCCAATCAAGGGCCGAACGCAGCTCCTCGACCGGTAACAACGGAGGCTCCTCGTCAAAGAAAAAGACGAGCAAGGCCGGGGCCGATCGATCCTCCCGCGGAATCGAAACGACGCCGCCCAGAGAGGCCAGGAATTCTACCGTAAACCTCTTCGCAAAAAAGGGATTCTCTTTCAACGAACGATCGATGACGAATGACTGAACGGAGTCTCTTGTGAAAAAGGGGTCGCGCGCCGATACCCAGAGGTTCTGACGCTGCGCATCGTCCAGGCCGGCACTCAACAACAGACGAAATACCCCCTCCTCCCTGGAAAAGAGAAGCACCGCCGATCCAAGAGCCGAAAAACGTCGGTTCCAATCGCCGAGCAGCGACTCCGGTAGCTCACCTTCTTTTTCTACATAGAGACGGGCAACGGAGCCGGCAAGACCGGTCAGCGGAGGGCCGAGCTCCTCGAAACGAATCGTCGTTTCAGGACTCTGCGTTCCGTGGCGCTGAATCGAACGGGCAAGCTCCTTCAGTTCGTCGGTGAACACCCTGTTGCGAATCGGTGGATGCCTTTCGGCCCCGGCCTTTTCTGGAAGGCTCCGCATCCTTTCACGCAGATGCAGGGCCTTCCAGAACGCCGGATCCTGCCATTGGTCTAATTCATCGGCCATAGAGATTATGGAAAAGCTTTCTATTCATAAGCGACGCGGCAACGAAAAAAACTTTACCCTTGTCGGGCCGTTCTATTTAAATGGAACTGACGTGAGCGTTATCTACTTCTTCATTGACGGGATCGGCATCGGGCCAGACGACCAGGCGACCAACCCTTTCTCGCGGTATGCCACCTCGGTTCTCTCGGTCTGTTCGGCATCGTCCCGTGCAGATGCGCTCAGCCGCGACTTCCTGCTGCTCCCGCTTGATGCTGCCATGGGCATCGATGGCCTGCCTCAATCCGCAACAGGGCAGACAAGCCTCTGGACGGGCGTGAACGCTCCGCAGCTGCTCGGCCACCACCTGACCGGCTTTCCCGGACCGACGCTGCGTGCGGCCATTGAAGAGCATTCGATCTTAAAAAAATTCAAAAACGAAGGCTTCGCAGCGACTCTTCTCAATGCTTACAGCGAAAAGTTTTTAAAGAAGCTCGAAAGCATGCCGCGCTTTGCAAGCGCCTCGACGCATACGCAGAAGGCCTCGGGCCAGCCGCTTTTCACGCTCGCCGATCTTGAGGCCGGTCGTGCTCTGTATATGGATATCACGCATCAGATCATGCATCAGTACTATCCTGAAACGAAAGAGCGTTTTCCCATCGTTGATGCTCACACACGAGGCGCCGACCTTGTGCGCATCGCACAGGATTATGAGCTTGTGATCTTCGAGTACTTCCTGTCAGATAAGGCCGGGCACAGTCAGGATTTCGACGCCGCGCAATTCGTTATTGAAAGCCTCGAGACCTTTATTAAGGGTATCTGTGAGGCGATGGGGCCCGACGATACGCTCATCATTTCGTCGGACCACGGGAACCTCGAGGACCTATCGACGAAGACGCATACGCATCACCGCGTGCCGCTTCTGGTATACGGCAGGCTCATGAAGGATTTAGCCGGCGATATGCAATATCTCTACGACATCCCCCGGCGGCTATACGAGATTTACGGCTTCGCCCTGCCCCCGCTCATTCTACCGCAGCGCCCCCGGGCCGGTTAACGTCGTTACGGCGTCTGCTTCTTCAAGAAGTTCTCGGTCTCCCGCATCCACTGTTCGGCGCGACGCGTATAATTCCCGTCGGGGAATTCCTGCACGGCTCTATTGAAGATCATATAAGCGGCCTCGTACTGCTGCACGTCGAAGAGCAGGATTCCCTTGCGAACAAGAGCGGCCTGATCAAGAGAGGCGTCGGGATTGGAAAGGACGCGATCGAACTGAGCATGCGATTCGTCGCGATCCTCAAGCGATGCATAGGCCTCGCCTGCTCTGAAAAATACATGTTCGAGCTGTCGGTAGATCTTATTGCGCAGCTTCACGTCTTTCAGCTGCTCGGGCGAGAGGCCGTTCAGAAGATCCGCCGCTTCCATGAAAAGCTTGAGCGCTTCACGATGATTGTTCTGCCGCGTGAGGTTGAGTCCCTTTGCATACAGCTCTTCGGCTCGCAGATAATCGGCCGGCTCTGTTCGCGCCCCCGGAGAAGCCTTCTTCGGTTTATCCGTGCCGGCCGGCTTCTTCCTGTCTTTCCTATCTTTCTTCGTGTCGCTCTTCTTCGGCTCTTCTTTCCTGAAGATGTCGTCGGCAAGGTGTACGTCAAACAGATCGGGATCGGATTCCGTCATATCGGCGAAGCGACGGGCCGACTCCCCCGAAAAAGCCGCATGAAAGTTGTCGGGATAATACTCAACGGCGATGCGATAGCTCTTCTTCGCCTTCGTACGATCTCCCTTCTTCACGTAATAATCACCGAACGCCGAATGCACCCGAGATTGAATAATTCGATCCGTCGTGCGCGAAAGAAGAGACTGCAGAATAGAGCGGCCTTCATCTTCATGACCGGCCAGCAGAAGGATGCGTCCCAGCAGAAAATCGACGTTATCTGAAAGAGATCGATCGCCGATATCCTCTCGTTTCAGGGTGCGCAGATGTTCGAGCGCTCGCCGGTCGTCGCCCAGTCTGTAAAGCGCCGAGGCCAACCCGAATCGGGCCACCTGATTGACTTTGCGATCGGTATCATAAGAAAGGATGTTCGTATATAGCTCCATCGCCTTTGTCGCAGAATCCTTCGAATTCTGACGCAGATACTCTTCGGCGCGCAGCATGTCGCTTCGCAGCTCTTCTTCGGAATACGGCTTCGGTCGCCGTCCCTCGCCGCGATCGTCGGCAAGAGCTCCATCTGTGATTCTCTGCCCGGTGAAATCGGCGCGCATGCGGCCATAATCGAGGCCGACGACAAGAACGCCGGCTGCAAAGAGAAGCAATCCGCCTGTCAGGTAATAGATCTGTCGGGTATTCATCTTTTCATCCTTTCAAGACTGATACGATACCAGAAGAGGGCTCGCTCGCGATCATGTGCCTGGGCGACAGGATCTTTGAAGATCTCGCGAGCCTCTTCATACTTCTGCAAACGAAACTTCACAATACCGAGATAGAAAAGCGCCTTTGACCGCAGCTCTTCAGTAAGATCCGTACCGGCAAGATAGGCGTCGAGCTGCTCTTCGGCCTCTGTATAACGCGCCCCCGTAAAGGCCCCGGAGAGGATCTTCTCAAGTCGCGCAGCCGCATCTTCTGTCGGCCTCGACTCTTCTATCGTCAGCGGATGTCTCGAGAAGTATACGGCAATATACGTCTTCGTCGCCGGATCATATTCGGCCAGACTGTAGTAGTGATCGCCCGCTCCGGGGTTACGATCGACGGCCGCTCCGTCCGAAACGGCAAAGTCACCGAGCAAAACGGCCTTTGATTGCAGAGCGGCAGGATCGTTAAGAGGTTCTTTTGCGCGAAAGGCCTGTATGCGCGTCGCCGCAGATCCCGGAACGACCTTCCAGTTCAATCGGACGTTTTCACCCTCGGGAATGATCTCGAATCCCGAGATAGCCGACTTCAGAGCATCATCGGGCTTGGTGTCGTCGGGTTTGGTATCATCGGGCTTCGTATCGGTAGCGGTGTCAGCCGTATCCGTTCGCGGAGCCCGCAAGCTCACGCCGAACATCGTAAAGGTACGACCGGCCTGGAATACGCTTAACAGCTCGCCCGACGTCGTAATCGGAAGCAGAGCATAATAGTACGTGCCCGCACCAAGTCCGCTGTCGCGAAAGCCGCCGCTGCCGGGAGATGCCGTTCCCAGCTCCTTTGAATTCGCAAGGATCTCGGCAGACGTAATCGGCATCGTATTACGAAAGACGCGATACTCTTTAACCGTCGGGCCGGGATCAATCCAGATCAGCTGAATCGTATCGCCGCTTGCAAGAAAGGCCGTCAGCGACTCGGGCAGAAACGTATCATACCGCACCTCAAGCTTGGGCCGTCTGTGCGTGTGTTCGATATAGGAGGCCTGATACTTCAGATCTCTGTAAACCTTGCCGGTAATGGCGTCACGCACGGCGATGCCGTAATACATACGCTTCCCTTCGACGGCTCCTTCATCTGTGAAGAACGGAGTGCCCTCTCGCACCTTGCCCAGGTTAACGGCACGATCGATTCGCTCGGCCGAATCGATGGGCTCGGCGCTGCGAAAAATCTCGTATTCAATGCCGCGAATGGGCAGGCCCGGCCAGTTCAAGACGACTCCCTTTTCGGTGTCAAGGGCGGTCAGACTTTTGATATAAAAGTCCTCAGGCTTCAGGTTCGGATCGCGATCGGACTGTGTGGCCTCGGGCTTCTGTGGATCGGCAGGCTTCGATTTATCCTGCCTGTACACCATAAAAGGCACGACCGTATAGTTCTGACCGGGCTTCAGTTCCAGCCGTCCGTCACGCGAAAGCTCGAATGCCGTTACGACGGCATAATAGTACACGCCTTCGGGCATATCCCGGTTCAAGAAAACCTGCGTTCCCGCTGCAAGAGGCGGCGACGTCAGGTTATAGGCCTCAAGAAGGATGGCACGATTGGCAATCGGCTTACTGTAGCGAACGACATAGATGGGCGTTGAGGCGTCAGGATACAGATCCCACGAGATCTTCGCCGTAAAGGGCTCGCTGGGCTCGGGCACGACGGTCAGGTTACGCACTTTAGGATACCCCGGATCAGCCGGATTCATTTGCGGATTGGTCGTGTTGTTCGCGTTTGGAGCGGTTTGAGAATCGGGTTTTGTCGAGCTCGGGCTGCCGTCTCCCGTTGCCAGAGGCAGCGGATCGATGCCCGGAATGTTCTTCGCCCTGTCGGCCCCCGCAAGCAAAACGGGCACAAGCAGCGCGCAGAGCAAAAAAAGATTCCGGATAGCCAAAAAGGCTTTTGCCGATTTTCCCGATTTCGCAATCATGACGTTCTCCTTGAATATCGGACTGCCTGAGAGCCGAATTCAACCATCAAAAAAAGAGTTTTTTTCCAGAATGCGCGGACTGCCCTACTACGAAGAATCCGACTACCACCGCTACCTGCTCTCGCCGGCGCGGCGCGACCTCTTTCCCGTCGACCCCATCCTCGATGCCATCGAGTGGCGCGGCAACGAAAACGTGCTCGATTTCGGCATGGGCAACGGCTATTTTCTCAGCGGATTGCTACGGCGCACCGCTCCGAACGGACATGTGTGGGGTGCCGAATCTCAGGAGCTGCTCATCGACTACATTCTACGAAAAAAGGTAAAAGAAGACATCGAGCGCTTCACGCCCTTTTATGTGGAGCGGACGGAGCATCCGCTGCTGCCCGATTGGATCCCCATGATGGATATCATCTTCTGCTCGATCGTGCTCTCTACGTTTGCCGATCCGACATTGCCCATTAAAAGCGTGGGACGTGCCATGAAACCGGCCGGCAAGATCCTGATCGTCGACTGGGAACGCGTCGAAGCGCCATCGGGCCCTGCTCTCGTGCAGAAGATGTCGCTCGACCGCATGAAATTCTGCATCAACGAAGCCGGATGCCGTATCATGAAAGAATGGAAGATTAATCCGTATCTCTATGGCCTTGTCATCGAAAAAGATCCGGAGCTTTTCGAAGAGCGGCACTTCCAGGACGCCGTTGAAAATTAAGGCCCGCCCGCACCCCCTGCGTCCGGCGCGTGGCGCGATCCTGCGCCAGGCGCCGTCGCTTTCCCATCCATGGTCCGCTACGCAGGGGGAGCGGGCAGGCTGGCACCGGGGCAATGGGACTTCTGGTCTAAGCCTGTCCCGGCTGCAGCGCTCCCGCCCGAAAGCGTGACACGGAGGTCAGAGCGGCCCTGGGGTGCCGGGCAGAGACACTATACTTCAGCTCGCAAAACGGCAGGGGGACCAGCAGGCTTTACGGAGAAGGGAATAAGGAAGAGGGGAAGGTTTAGAGTTCTACAGGTATGAAGAAAGTCTACTGTCTTGTTCTATTGTTGCTTGGTGGCTGTGCAGGTACGGAAAGACACATTCCGCTTACTGCACACCATCGTACAGCAACAGAATGCAGAAACTGTGAGAAGATCTGTATCGCTGTTTCAGACCGTACGACACTCTATAAAGATCGCAGCTACACGCTCCATGCGCAACAAGCCATTATAGATGAATTGCGCCACTCTCTAAGTGCTCAATTCCAAACTGAAATCTATCCTCGCTGTTCCATAGATTCTATGCTATTGCGACTAACGAAAATGGATGTTGTATTGGAATTTGACAGTTTCTTCTGGCCTGTGCTGGGGTGGAGCTTACGGCTTTCCCTTGATATGGAAACATATGCCGGCGGTACAACCAGGACCTTTCGTGCCTCTTCTGACTTTCTCGGCAACGTGCGCCGTGACTTTTCAGTACCACCGGTCGAAAAGGTAGCTCGAACTGCGTTTCCTGCCGGCGTGGAGCAGGCATCATGTAGAGTTGCTCAGGCGCTTCTGAAAGCCTCTACAAACCAGTGCGAACCGAAAAGACCATAACATAGAAGCGATTTCGTAAGAACGGCCTGATCTCATCGCTATCTGTTAGCTCTCTGTCTCTTCAATCCACCGGCCAGCCCACCCTGCCCTCTGCCTGGAGCTTGAGTTTTACAAGCTGGCCGCGGCGCAGAGTCGTTGTGTCGCTGATGGGAACATTGAGACGAAGAAATTCGCCGGTTAACGCTTCCATAAAGAGAGAACTGCCGACCTCTTTTGCTTCTGCCTTTGCCTCTCCTTCAAGAACGCCTTCGACGATACTTCCGTCCATGCGGCGATAGAACGATTCCATAGCGGCTTCTTTATGTGCCGCCACGCGCTGCATGCGTTCTTTGACGGTGGTTCCGTGCACACGTCCGGGCATGACGGCGGCAATCGTTCCCTCGCGAGGCGAAAAAGGAAAGGCGTGTACGCCGGCAATATCAAGATCGACGAGAAGCTTCAGTGAATCTTCGAAATCGGCGTCGGTTTCGCCCGGAAAGCCGACCATGAGATCGGTGCCGAGAAAGACGTCGGGGTTGATCGATCGTACCTTTTCGATTCGCATGCGGAAGGTTTCGGGCGTATAACTGCGTTTCATCTGCCGCAGAATATTCGCCGAGCCGCTCTGCACGGGCACGTGCAGATAGTTACAGAATCTCGGATGCAGGCTGAGTTCGGCAAGGCGCTCGTTTACGTCGGACGGCTCGATGCTTGAGAGGCGAATGCGCGCATGCTTCACCGTTTCAAGCATGCGTTCCAGCAGATCGGCAAAGCGCATGTTATTCTCGCGAAACCATCCCAGATTGACCCCAGTGAGAACGATCTCGGGAATTCCCGCCTCGTCCATACGCCGTAGATGCGCCATGATCTCGGCCGCATCGCGCGAGATGCCGCCTCCTCTTGCCTGGGGAATCTTGCAGTAGCTGCACTTGCGGTCGCATCCGTCCTGTATTTTCAGATACGCCCGGCTGTGATCGACGGGAAACACGTCGCCATAGGCAAAGGGATCGGTTAACACCGCCCTTTTACCGCGTCCCGGATCGGCGATGGCGCCGCCAGAGAGCGAGACCTGCGCGGATGGAGGCGATTGTGTCGTGCGCAACGAATGCACTGATTGCGAAACAGGGTCGGCGTCGGAACGGCGTTCCTCTTCAAGCATGCCTTCGATGATCTCGAAGATATTCGATTTACGATCGTTGCCGACGACGGCGCGCACGCCAGGGATGCCGAGGATCTTTTCTGGGTCGGTCTGCGCATAGCAGCCCGTCACAAAGATGCGGGCCTGCGGATTGCGTCGCAGCACCTGTCGGATGATATTTCGATTTCGCGCGTCGGCCGATTCGGTGACGGTGCACGTATTGATGATGGCGATGTCGGGCCCGTCGGTTAACGGCACGATGCGATAGCTGTGCCGGCCGAATCGGTTCAGTATGCCGTCGGATTCATACTGATTCAGACGGCATCCGAGAGTGTGAATGCCTACGCTGAGTTCAGTCGATTCGGTCGAGGTTGCTTTTTGCAACGGCGTACTCTCCATCAAGCTCCAGCGCCTTACGATAATACTGTCGCGCCAGGTTCAGCTTCTCTTCTTTCTGCGTCGGATTGGCCTCTGCCAGTCGCTCGTTTACGATGCCGAGGTTGTTATACAGACGCTTCGTCCACTCTTTATCGGTCATCTTAATACGCAGGGCGTTCTTGAACCTGAAGTCAGCCGTCTCATAGCTGCCTTCAAGCATGTAGATAAGACCGTCGAGATAGATGGCAGGAAAGAAGTTCGGATTCTTAGCGATGATGGCCTCTACCTGACGACGGGCATCGGCATATTTCTTCTGTTCGAGAAAGGTGGCGGCCAGCTCATAGCGAACCCAGTGCTCGTCGGGAAACTTGCCCGCCGTACGACGCATCATCTCAAGCGCCTTTGCCGTCGCTCCTTTCTCGCGCTGCAGCGTCGCCATATAAAGGGCCGGACCCGGCTGATCGGGATGCTCCTTCATCGCATAGAGCATATGCGCCATCGCCGAATCAATGTTGCCCTGACGATGGTAGTTCGCCGCCGCCAGCATACGCAGCTCAAGCGATCCTTTATTCGCATCAAAGACCGAACGGATCAACTCAAGAGATTGCTCGTACTGCCCGGCCCTGTAGAGCTTTACGGCCTCGGCGTATTCGGGTGGAGCGGCAAACAGAGCCGAGCCTGCAGCCGAAGCAAAAACGATCGCAATAGCCAGGCAGGAGAAGGATAAAGAAGAGATGCGGTTTTTCATAGCGACTCAACCGGATTATCGGCACGGATCAGCGGGCCAATCAATTTTCGAAAAACGTCAGAGCTGACGGTCACGACGCTCTTCGGCGGCGACGGGCAGAATCGAAGGAACGGGAAAGTTGCGTGAAGGATCGGCAGAAAGAAATCGAATGCGCAGAACAGGTCGTTTTGCAAGCAGGGCATGTTCGATCGCCTCGTCGCCGACGTAGGTCTGTTCGTTCCAGTACAGCACAGGCAGGTCGATCTCGGCGTTGTGACGCAGAACGGGCTCCGCTCCTCTGCCATCAAGCAGCTGCGCCGGACTGAGGCGGCCCTTGCCCGAGTACTCATGCCCGCGATGGCGGAATTCATATTCGAGCTCAAGCTCGTCGGCATCGGCCGGAACGCGAATCGATCGAATGCCGGCCACGGCCTGAAAGCTGCGCTTCAGGCGCCAGTTATAGAATCGCAGGCCGAGCAGGATGGCCAATCCGACGCCGATGAGGGCGAACACCCAGGCAGCGATGCCGGGCGTGGCCGTCAGAGCGGACGAAAGTGCGGATTGCCATCCTTCCATACTCTGTTACCTTCTTCGATGCGATCTCGCGATACGAAAGCTCTCAGGTCAGCTGACCTGAGTTTGCCGGGCGAACCGACGGCGAGTTGCGAACGGAAACGCCGCGCAGCTTGAGCTGAGCCGCTTCCTTCTCTTTCTTCTGCGCCTCTTTACGGGCACGCTCGGCCAGCTTCTCGGCATACAGCGCCTCGTACTCCGCCCATTCCTGTTCGTCGTACTTCAAAGAGCGTTTGCCCTTTTCGTCTGCCTCGGACCGGATCAGGATCTTTGTAGGCTCACGAAAGGCCCCTTCGAGGAAGCGGTTCGCCATATAGTCCTCAACCTCGCGCTGCAAAGCGCGACGCAGCGGACGGGCGCCGAACTTCTCGTCGAAGCCGATCTCGGCAAAGTAATCGCGACCCGAATCGTCGATCTCGACAAGGATCTTGCGGTCAAAGAGCTGCTCGTTCAACCGACGCAGCATGATTCCGACGATTTCTTTGATCTGCTCTTTGTTAAGCGGATGAAAGAAGATGATCTCGTCGATTCGGTTCAGGAATTCGGGGCTGAAATGTTTTTTCAGCGCCTCCATCGCCTTCTCGCGACGTCCGATCTCGACCTGAGCGGCGTCTTCGGAGAATCCCATCTTGCCGCCTTTTTGCATCTCACGGGCGCCGAGATTCGACGTCATGATGATGATGGTGTCGCGGAAGTCTACCTTGCGACCATGTGTATCGGTCAGCGTTCCTTCTTCGAGGATTTGAAGCAGGATGTTGAAGATGTCGGGATGCGCCTTCTCGATCTCGTCGAAAAGCACGACGGAGTACGGACGACGGCGCACATACTCGGTGAGCTGCCCGGCATCGTCATAACCGACATAGCCCGGAGGCGAACCAATCAACTTCGATACGGAATGAGGCTCCATGTACTCCGACATATCAAGACGGAAGAGAGCGTCTTCGGTACCGAAGAGAAACTCGGCCAGCGTGCGGGCGAGCTCGGTCTTACCGACGCCCGTCGGCCCGAGAAGAACAAACGAGCCCGACGGCTTGCGCTGATCCTTGAAGCCGGTACGCGAACGACGCACGGCGCGGCTGACGAGATGAAGCGCATCGGACTGACCGACGACGCGTTTTTGCAGCTCTTCTTCCATACGCAGAAGCTTCGAGGCCTCGCTCTCTTCGATCTTTTCAAGAGGGATGCCCGTCCACATGCTGACGACGGAGTAGATATCTTCAGAGATGATCTCGATGGCCGAGCTCGACAGCTTCTCCTGCCATTCGCGATTGATATCTTCAAGCTCCTGCTTTTTCAGATTGATCTCGTCGCGAACCTGTGCGGCCTTCTCGTATTCCTGCGCCTTCACAAGATCGTCTTTCTTGCGCGTTAACAGCTTCACCTCTTCTTCGAGGGCAAGGATCTCTTCGGGTCGCGAAGAATTCTGCAGTCGGGCGCGCGAGCCGGCCTCGTCGATGATGTCGATGGCCTTATCGGGCAGGAAGCGCTCGGTGATATAACGCTCCGACAGCTTCACGGCAAGCTCGATCGAATCCTCGGTGTAAACAACACGGTGATGCTCTTCGAAGGTCTTCTTGAGACCTTTGAGAATGAGGATCGTGTCGTCGATCGACGGCTCTTTAACGTGAATGGGCTGGAAGCGACGCTCAAGCGCCGAGTCTTTCTCGATATACTTGCGGTATTCGGTAAGCGTCGTAGCGCCGATGCACTGGATCTCGCCGCGGGCAAGGGCCGGCTTCAGCATATTCGCCGCATCGATCGCTCCTTCGGCAGCACCGGCGCCGATCAGCGTATGCAGCTCGTCGATGAAGATGATGACGTTCTTCGAGTTCTGAATCTCGCGAATGATCTTCTTCAAACGATCTTCAAACTCGCCGCGGTATTTCGTACCGGCAACAAGGGAGGCCAGATCAAGGGCGATTACCCTCTTATCAAAAAGCAGATCGGGCACTTCCATCGAGACGATGCGCGAGGCCAGGCCTTCGACGATGGCCGTCTTACCGACGCCTGCCTCGCCGATCAAGACGGGGTTATTCTTCGTCTTGCGGCAGAGCACCTGCGTCAGACGAAGGATCTCCATATCGCGGCCGATAACGGGATCAAGTTTCTTATCGGTGGCAAGGGCGGTCAGGTCGCGGGCAAACTCGTCGAGAGTCGGCGTGCGCGACTTCTCCGTCGTCGCCGGACGCGTCGCCGGTGCCGGACCGGCAGAGGCCACGCCGAGGATGCGCAGGATCTCGCCTTTGATGACCGAATAGTTCACCTGAAAGGAGGCAAGGGTCGCCCCGGCGATGTTGTTGTTGTCTCGTAAAAGGGCGAGCAGGATGTGCTCGGTGCCGACGTAGTTATGCTTGAGACGGCGCGCCTCTTCTTTCGAGTAATCGATGATCTTCTGGTATTTATCGGGATTCGGCGACAGCTCGAGCAGCATGGCACTGCCGCCCTGACGCGACCGACGCTCCACCTCTTTCTTCAGCTGCTTCAGATCGATGCTCAGATTCTTGAGGATCTTGATGGCAACCGAATCCTCTTCGCGAAGAAGGCCGAGAAGGATATGCTCGGGGCCGATCATGTCGTGGCCGAGGCGCTTCGCCTCTTGCTGTGCGTATTCGTTTATGACCCGTTTGGCTCTTTTCGTAAAATCAAACATGAAAGACCTCTACTGATAAGAAAGAGGGATTCCTCTCCCTGTCATTCCTTTTTCACTATCGGCCGCCTGCTCCCATTTCAAAGAGAAAAGCGTCGAAATCGATATGCGCCATCAGAGCGTGCGCAGGAACAGTCGAACGATCCGGCGCAGAGCACCCGAATCCCGGACGGGCAGAAGGACGGTGGCGCTGCTCTCGATGGCAGAGCCCTCGCCCGCCGAACCACGAACAGAGAGGCCGCCACGACGCAGTGCGGCCAGCTCGGCCAGCCAGATCGCCGGATCAGACTGACGGCGGAAACGCAGACTCATCCGCATCCCGTTACCCGCATTGGACGGACAGGCCGTCAGAAATCCGAAAAGCGGATGCGCCTGAAACCACAGATGCTCGTCAAGGGCGGCGAGCGTCGCAAGCACCTGCTCTTCGAACCGTCCGATCTGCTTGAGAATCTGCTCCTCTCGCAGTGCCGGCTCGCCCTGTTGTGATTCCGATGCAGGATTTGCGTTGGCCTCAGCAACGGGCAGGCGCAGAAAAAAGGCCAGGCGCAGATGGTCCTCGTCGTCGGCCCGGATCTCAAAGCTGCCGTCCGCTGAGATTCGCCTCGCCCCCTGACGCACGGTTGCATACGCCGGCGAACGCTCCTCAAAAAAGCGGACGACCGAACTGCCGTCGGCCAGAAGAAACTCCTGTAAAAGCCGCCGCTCAGGATCAGGCAGTCGGCTGAGATACGGAACATCGGGCAGATTGCGGGCTACACGGATGCGCACCACCAGCTCCCCCGCCTCGGGTTCACAAGAGGCAGGCTCGCCTGCGCCCGGCGATGCAGGCTGTGGCTCGCTCCTGTCGCCGTTATCAACCGTTGAAGAAGGATTCAGCTCTGCGCGCTCGGATGCTGTCGTTAACACATCATGCAGCAGTCGATGCCGGGCCATCGCCGCCCGCGACGGTGCAGGGCGTTCAAATAAGGGGGGCTTGCGTCCTCGCTCTTTTGTGATCATCTCTAAAAGCGAATCGCGAAAGGTATCGTAGCAGCGGGAACAGCCAAGACGCTCCGAGAAGCGAATCGTCGCAAAATCCAGCCCGCAACCCGAGCAGCGAAGCGCAAGCGGATCAGGCGCCGTTTCGAAGTAGATGCGACAGTGCTCGCAGTAGGGCTCCACCCTCGCCTTCTCGGGATTCAGCCGGAAGACTCTCAGAACCTGGCCGCAATGACCGCAGCGCATACTATGCGATACGTTCCAGCTTTCCGTTTCGGAGCGCATGGCGATGCGGAACGCGGCGCGCCAGCTCCATGTCATGCGTGACGATGATGAGATTGAAACCGATCTCGGACTGTAACTCCCAGAGCAGATCGGCTAACTTCTCGGAGTTCGTGCGATCGAGGTTACCCGTCGGCTCATCGGCGAGAATCAGAGGCTTATCGCCGACAAGGGCCCGGGCGACGCCGGCTCGCGCCATCTCGCCGCCCGAGATCTGCGACGGATAATGATTCAGGCGATGACCGAGTCCGACGCGCTCAAGCATGGCGATGGCCTTTGCTCGCATATCGGGAACGGAGCCGCGCAGAATCCACAGAGGCATCATCACGTTTTCAAGCACGGTGAAGTCGGGCAGAAGATAATGGTGCTGAAAGATGAAGCCGACGGTCGTCGAGCGAAAGCGCTCGATGTCGGCCTCGGACAGTTCGGTCAGATCATGGCCGAAAACCTCAAGCGAGCCCGAGCTCGGATGATCGATGGCGCCGAGCAGATGCAGGAAGGTACTCTTACCGGCGCCGCTTGCTCCTTCAACGGAGAGGATGGCGCCGCGAGCCACATCCATATTCAGATCGCGCAGAACGTCGACGCGCTCCCCTTCAGAGGCGTAGTGACGCGAAAGATCGCGCACGCGGATGACGATCTCTTCTTCTTCCGCCTGATCGGCGGCGGTGTTACCGGGTACCGTATTCACGTTCATATATGCCTCAGTCGTTGCGGATCGTCTGCACCGGATCAAGCTTCGCCGCCTGTCGCGCCGGGAAGTATCCGGCGAAGCCCGACAGGATCAGCGTTACCATGGCGATGCCGAAGATGAAGCTGATGTCGGTGTTGACGGGAAGATGATCGAAATAGTAGATCTGCCGCGGAATCAGATGCACCGGGGCGCACTGATTGGAATAAAGATGGCACAGTTGATCGGCAAGGTCTTCGACAAGCTGAATCGTGCGCTCCAGATGCTTTGATAGAAAGATGCCCAGCGCTCCGCCGATCGAGGCGCTTAAAAAGCCGATGAGCATCGAATGGCCGGTGAAGATGATAAGCACCGAGCGCATCGACATGCCCATCGCACGCAGCATACCGATCGAGCGGCTTTTGGATTTTACAAGCAGATACGACGTTACCCAGATGCCGGCGATTCCGGCGACGATGAGCAGGCCGAGGATGATCATCATCATCGTCTTCTCGAGTTGCAGGGCGGCCAGAAACGTGCCCTTCTCGTCTTTAATCGTGCGCATGCTGTAGTCGAAGCGGTTGCCCGGAATACTATCGCGGATCATGCTTTTCGTGGAGTCGAGACGCGAGAGATCCTTGAGCTGAATAATGATCTCGGAGGTGCGTCCGTTCATATCAAGCATGCGCTGTGCGGTGACTAACGAAACGAACATGAGATTCTGATCGAATTCGTAGAATCCCGTGCGAAAGTAACCGGCGATCGTCAGATCGGCGCGCTTGATCTGCAATCCGCGCGTAAGCACGCCGCCGGCCGGAAGAAAGACCGTAATCGTATCGCCGACGTTCCATCCGTAGTAGCGGGCCATCTCGCGACCGACGATAACCATGTTGCCGTCGTTCATATGATCGAGCAGGCGCTGATCGTAATGCACAAGCGGAGGAAAGTCGTCGAGCTGGCCGCTCTGCAGCTGCTCGCTTTTCACGGGGATGGCGCGCAGCCCCTTACCGTCAAAGCGTCCCTGATTCTCAAGCAGACCGTTCGCCGTGATGCTCGGGAAGACCGAGCGTATGTCCCCTTTCAGCGCCGGATCTTCTTTCAATATGTTCGTGATCTCGTTGTAGTCGTTGAAGGTGGCGCCCGTCATCGATCGAGTGAGCGTAATATGATAGCCTGAATTCCAGAGAGACGAACGCACCTCGGTCTGAAAGCCCGTGAACACCGAGAGCACGACGACCATGATGAGAACCATCAGCGCCATGAAGATGAAGGAGAGACGCGTGCCCAGGCTGAACAGAGCAAGGCGACTCTGCCCGCGCAGATAGCGGGCGGCAATAAATAATTCCAGCAGGTATCCGGACGGTATCACCCGGCCGAGCTTCACAGATGCGACTCTGCGGTCAACAGGGTTTCTTGAATAACGGTTGCCCTCAGATCGACGTCTGACATACGGGTTTGAAATGAGACGGTTTGACCTCGTTCTGTTCTCCCTTATCTTCGCCTACCTGCTCAGCGGATGGACCGGCTTCTGGGGCGTACAGCGCACCGGCCTTGAAGAACAGCCTCTGCGCATCGACTTCGAGCCCGGCTTCTTTGAGATCCTCAGAACGGAGGGCACCTTTCTCGATGAGCTGCAGGACTCTCTCGTCGAAAGCGACTCCCGTCCCGAACGTCTTTTCGATCACGTACACCGCGACTTCACGCAGAATCTCGTACTCGCCGCCGCCTTCGGCTTTCTTCTTGTATTCACGCTTCTCACCGCCGTCGCCGGTATCACAAAGCGCTGGTTCTATTCGCGCATGAAGCGCATGGTCTTCCTGCCCGTATCGTTCTTTCTGCTTCTGTCGCTGCTGCTCTCGCCGAAAGAGCCTCCGCTCGGCATGACAAGCGCCGTGCAGCAGCTTTTATTCTTCGGGCCGTTTGTCATCAAAAGCGCCCTGCTCTTTCTGTGCACCGCCGGATGGATGGCATCGACGCTGAAAGTCGACGAGAAAGACTTTCTTACGTATCTGCGACGTGATCCGCTTAACGTGCGTCGCGCCATACGCGATCGTGTCGCTCCCGCTGCCACCGATCTCTTTTTTATCGCCGCCGTCGGCGCCCTTATCACCAACGTCGTATTGCTTCCGTTCTTTCAGCTTCAGATTCACTTCGCCGAATACTTCGCCTTCGTTTTAATTCCAGGCCTCGTGCTGCTCGCCATCTATTACGTGAACTCGTATCATAAAGTCGCCCTGCTTCGCGGCGAAGACGGATCGTGGGGCACGGCCCTGGCCTTTCTCTCGTTTCGCATGATGCGCAACTTCCTGTATTTAACCGCCCTCGTGCTTGTCGTCGTGCTCGTACTCGGCGCCATACTGACCTTCAGCTACAGCAACCTCAATCTGCTGATCGAGGCGGGTGTGGTTTCAGAGACGCCTGGGCTCTAAGGCCGCATCGTTCCCTCCCTCTTCCCCGCGTGGCGCACTCCATACGCCAAGCGGGGCGCTCCGCGTCCTGCTCCGCTGTCGGGAGGGAACGATGCAGCCGGCTTTGGTTAGACGGGAGAGCACCTGGCCCGGCACGCTCCGCTCTCAGGTGGGTGCGGGTGTGACGGGATTGGGGCGCATCGCCCATAGCAAAGGCCAGTAGTGGTTATACAGGCATCGGGGCGATCGGGCTGCTTCGAGCTCCGCTTCGCTTCGGCCTCCTCGCTACGCTGCGCTTGGAAGCGAGTGTCTGATTCTTAACGGGAGGGGTGGACGCCGGAGGTCTGAGCTTTCGACTAACGCGAATCGGCCTTGGCTTTGTTGTACTGAAAATGCTTGTACCCTGCAATGAGTCGTATAAACTGAACGCATGGCCCGGAAAAAAGCTGAAACACAGACCGAAGCAAAAGAGAAAACACGTTATCGTGTAAAGAACTGGCGGGAATATAACCAGGCCCTCGTGAACCGGGGAAGCCTGACCGTATGGATCTCAGATGATATCAGCACGACCTGGGCAGCGGAATACCGTCATAGAGGACGCGGCCATCAGCCTGTTTATTCGGACCAGGCAATTGAGTTCATGCTGACTCTCCGGGGCCTGTTCAAATTCCCTCTTCGCCAGACCACCGGTTTTGTAAGGTCGCTATTCACGATGCTAAAGCTGGATCTGCAAGTGCCCGATTATTCACAGGTTTGCAGAAGACAGGCGGGGATCAAGATGAAGCCGATCAATGCCTCAAAGGCTATGAAAAAAGGCGTGGATCTGGTTATGGATTCGACGGGGCTGAAAGTCTATGGCGACGGTGAATGGATGACCAGAAAGCATGGTCCCTCAAAACGTCGTACGTGGCGAAAACTGCATATCGGAATCGACGTTAATTCCGGCGAGATAGTTTATGCCGAGTTAACAAGCAATAATGAGGATAGCGGCGACAGCAAAGAAGCGGTAAAGGCGATGCGAGATTTGATTTCGTCAGGCGTGAAAATAAAGTCGTTCAGGGGCGACGGAGCCTATGATACTCATGCTGTTTACAATACCGCCCGCATCAACGGAATCAATGTGATCGTTCCACCCCGCGAACATGCAGTGACGCTCGATGAAAAGTATTCAAATGCGGAAAGGTTCAAGATATCCTGGCAGAGGGATGATACTATCAGGGCTGTGAGAGAGAAGACCCGAGCAGCATGGAAGGAGGAAAGCGACTATCATAAGCGATCACTCGTAGAAATGACTTTCTTTCGTTACAAAACAGTATTCGGAGAAAGGATGGCCGCTCGTAATTTCCCAAACCAGCAAGCCGAAGTTCTCTTGAGAAGCCGGTTGTTGAACAAGCTCAATCAGCTCGGCAAGCCCGTTTCTGTTCCGATAAAAACCTGAAGACTCAATGTTAAAACGACTGAGCATGGAAGTTCGCACTCTACTGACCGTTTCAATACAACAAAGCCTCGGCCTCCCCGCGCGCGTTATGTCACATTGCGCCCGACGTTAGCATATCAGTACACCGACGCCCGACGCTGGCAGACCAGTATTCCCGTCCGCCCCACTGCCAGACAAATACTCCCGTCCAACACTGGCAGATTCGTTTCCCGTCAGCCCGACACCGGCATCTTCTTCTCCCGTTTACGCCCCATCGTACCACTCCGATCTTCCCGTTGACGCTGCTGACAACATCTGCTCCGCTCCCACCGCCCGACATTCGCCGATTCCTTTGCCTCGCACGTATTCCTGCCCAATCGCCCCTTAACCCCCTAAAATGCTTGTCGGATGACACTGTGCCGTGCATCCTGGGCCCATGCAGGACACACACAGCAAGTCTATTGGCTACCTTGTCTGGATCTTCGGATTTCTCGGCGCCCACCGCTTCTACTATGGCAAGCCGGTTTCAGGCACCATCTACTTCTTCACCCTGGGCCTCTTCGGTATCGGCTGGATTATCGATCTCTTTCTGATCCCTTCTATGGAAAAAGAGGCAGAGCGCCGCTATGAACCAGGACCTTACAACTACACTATCTCCTGGCTTCTTCTGACCTATCTGGGCACTTTCGGAATTCATCGCCTTTACCTGGGAAGAATCGGTACAGGCATCCTCTATATGTGTACTTTCGGCCTTCTTTTTCTTGGCGTTCTCTGGGATTTCTGGCATTTGAATGAGCTTGTTTCTGAGCGCAATCGGGAGAGCCGCTCATGAGTATTACGCGCAAGGGCACGGGCTGGGAGCTTCTTCAGAGCTGGTACATTCTGCTGACGCTTGTTCCATTTGGGTTCACGTCATTCCTGGCATTCCTGTATACGTTTCTTCGCGTGAAGAAGATCACGCATCTGCTTGCCTCGGTCGTCTACCTGGCAGGCATCGTCGGGCTGTTTATTCTCGTCGATAAATACCCAGATCAGGAAAGTCGGCCGGATTGGTTTGACGGTGCGATGTTCGGCCTCCTGGGCCTGTGGATCGTTTCTATCATTCATGCGGTTCTGATTCGCAAGGAGTTCCTGCTGCGCCTCGAAGCGGGCGAAGAGAAAGAAGCCGTCGATCATTCGACGATGCGCACGAAAATCCGCAAAGAGATGGGAGTGAGCAAGAATCCGGTCAACGACGTGCTTGTGGAATATGCCGACGAAGATCTGTCGGTGCGCGTCTGCCGCACCATCCTGAATAACCTGCCCTTTGCTCCGAACTTCGATTCGTATCGCGACATAGACGGAGCGGTGCGTCGTATGAATCCCGACGCCGACGAAGAGCTGCTTCGCCGCGCCGAGCAGATCGCCGAACGAGACGACGGCGTCTTGAAGGTCGTAAAGACCGGCATAGCCCTCGATCGCGTCGACGGCGGGCTCGGTATCTACACCGGCATCAAGAATTCCGTCGATGCCATCAAGAATAAGGATCGGGAGCGTACGTTCGAGGCCGATCCGCAGCAGGCCGCCGATGCAGGCGTGAAGGCGCTGGCTCTTGCGTATATCATCGCCTCGCTCTATGACGGATCGCCGGTCGATCGCGTGAAATCCTTCCTTTCGACAAAGGCCGGACAGGAGGCGCTGATCTACTTCGCCGCCGTCGAGGTCGCCCTGCCCTTTACGGATAACCTTGCGCAGGCGTCGGGAAACTGGATGTCTTCCCTTCTTGCGTCGACGGGAAGCGAGGCCGAGAAACGCTTCGGACAGTTCGCTCAGGGCGAGTCGCTTGAAACGGCGAAGGGCATCCTGCAGACGCTGAGCCAGAGCCTCGACCAGATCCTCGACCAGACGCGAAACAACCTGCGTCCGTTTATCGAGAAGACGCAACAGGTGCTTCCTTCAATTATGAACGTTACCGATTCCGTAACAGGCGGAGCGGCCACCGCCCTCGACCTGCTTCCTATCTGGAAGCTGCTCTGTGCGCGGATTGCGGCCGAGGCCTGTGCGACAAAGGCGGCACGATGATCCATTCGATTCCCGCAGAGTTTCCTCTTGATGAAGTGCAGAAGCGCATGCAGTTTCTGCTCGGCGTTCTGCCGGCCATCGGCGAGAACATCGTCGAGTATCAGAAGGAGGTCGTCGCGAACCGGAACGCCCTTCCGTTTAAAGAGATCCTCGCGAACGTCGACGAACATGCGGAGCGTCCTATTCTGCATGCGCTGACGGGCAGCTTTCCCGACGATCGCTTCTCGTCGGAGCTTGCCGGCGATCAGGGAGAGGATTCCGACTTTCACTGGTGGATCGACGCTCTCGACGGCTCCCGTAACTATATTCACGGAAATCCGCTTTACTGCATCTCGGTTGGGTTAACCTTTCGCGAGCATCCCGTCGCCGGCGTCGTCTATGTGCCGACGTTTAAAGAGACCTACCGGGCGATCTTCGGCGACGGATCGTTCAAGAACGACCACCCCATCGAGGCCTCGGGTACGGCCAGCCTTGATACGGCCCTTGTGGCATCGGGGCTTCCCTATCAGCGGCGCGGCATCATCACCGAGCTGATCGGCGATATGTCGGCCATTCTCTCGGCCGGCGCCGGTCTGCGTAAAACAGGATCGGCCGTGCTTGACCTCTGCTGGATCGCCGAAGGTCGCTTTGACGGCATGTGGGAACGCAACGTGCATCCCTGGGATACGTGCGCAGCGAGCGTGATACTGCGTGAGGCGGGCGGGCGCCTGTCTGATTTTCAGGGCCGCATCTATGACGTCAGCACCGGCGACGTTGTCGCTTCAAACGGATTGCTGCACAACGACATCCTGAACATCCTGAAACAGGTGCGCGAGGTGGACGGTATCAACTGAGAAGCGTCACTGAGAGTCGTCCCGGAAGCCTCCCGGACGACTTCAGGCACCGTTGATTACGGACTCACAGAAAAGGAATCGGCCCTGCCGGACGCTCGGGCCTGCGCCCGAGCAACGTCTCCAGTAGCGTCGTCGTGATGGCAGGGAAGCAGGTCACAGACAGGTGGCTTGCATCGTAATAATCCTGACAGGTCATGCGACCGGGCTCGTTAAAGTTAATCGTCTTGATGTCGTTCTCTTCGGCTATCTGAACGGCCCGCGTCCAGATCTGCGAGATGGCCGGCTCCTCTTCGTAAACCTTGCGCAGATGCGGATTGACGGCCGGCCAGAATACGACGGCCGTTCCTCCGGCCTGCTTGATGCGCTTCATCGCCCTTTCGAGAAAGAACATCTGCTCCTGCGAGACGACGAAACGCTGCAGATACAGCGAAACAAGCTGGTCGGTTTCGGCTTTCAGCTTTTCATCGGACATGCGTCCCCACCATGCCAGCTGAGCGCCGCCTGTGGCGTTCAGAATCGTGCGGTGCGGCGACTTATAGTAGTTATAATATTTGAGGTCTTCATGGCGCACCGTCGCCAGCTGACGCAACATCACCAGCTGATCCTGACTGAACTGGTCTTCGCGTACTCCAAGCGAAGAAAGCTGTTTATCAAGATCGGGCTGCGTGAGCGATCCCTGGATGCGCGAAAAAAGCGTTCCAAACGAGAACTGCATGCCCTGCAAAGCGAATCGACGCGATCGCGTATAGATGTCCATATCGCGCTGCGGTATCATCGTTCGATTCTCTTCGATAAAGCGTTCGTCGACCGCATAGACGAGAACGGGCGATCCGAATATGCCGGCATTGCGGGCAAGGCCGTCGGGCGAGAGACCGATGATGAAGTGCTTCGGAGCGTTCGGCATCGCGAGGATCTTCTCGATGAGATAATCATGATAGGCAGGAACGGCCTGTGGTCCGGCGAAATTCCAGATGTCGGGATTCTTATAACCGGCAAACATGGCCACATGGCGACCGATACCGAACGATCGGGAATCGCCGAGTACGATCACCGTCTGCGAAGAATCGCCGATTCGCTGCAGATGCTCTTTTAGCAGATCAAGCTGCTCGGTGCGCTGCCTGTAATACATCATGCCGCCCGGTTGCACGAAATGATCGCGCACGGAGGGCAGCAGGAATACTTTATCGAGGCCATAGAGTAAGGGAAAAAGCAGAACGGATAACCACAGAAAAGGACGTCGCAGGAATTCCATATCGTATCCTCAGAACTGGAAGTAGAAGAAATCGCGGCCCTGTCCCGAATATTGCAAGACGAGTGCGAAGACGAGAACGACGCAGAGAGGCAGCAGCCAGCGATCGTATTTGCGAAGCTCTTTAAATCGCTCAGGCCACTGTTCGATCGCCTGAAAGAAAAAGACCGCCACAAGGCCGTACAGGATCAGTCCGGTTTCTACAGGAGCCTTCTGCTCGAACTGAAACGAGAACATGTGCGAGAGCAGATCGAGAGAACGCTCGAAGCTCGGCGAGAAGAAGAAAACGGCCGTCGATAGAAGCAGAAACCAGGAAATCACAAGTCGCGGAATACGAGCCGGCCATGTATCGGGCCATTCTTTCCATCCACGGCGAAACGAGAATCCTTCGAGCGATAGGATGAGGCCGATCAGGAATCCCCAGGTGACGAAGTTATACGATGCCCCGTGCCAGAGACCGCCTATAAAGAACGTGATGATCAGGTTCATGTAGTTGCGCATCTCGGGAACACGAGAGCCGCCAAGCGGTATATAGATATAGTCTCGAATCCAGCCGCTGAACGTCAGGTGCCAGCGTCGCCAGAAATCCGACATCGAAACCATCAGGAAAGGAGCGCGAAAGTTTATCGGTATATCAAAGCCAAGAAGCAATCCCATGCCGCGTGCAAGATCGGTATAGGCCGAGAAATCCGCATAGAGCATCGCCGTCGTCATAAAGGAATACAGCCAGATCATCGGAGCCGAGATCTGCGAAAGATCGCCTCCCATAAACGGAGCGACGACAGGAGCCAGGCGGTCGGCGATCAAGAGCTTCTTAAAAATACCGGCCACAAGAAGCCAGACGGCGCGCCGGAATGTATCAAGATCGGGAACGGTCTTTTCTTTTATGCTCTGCAGTTGCGGCAGAAGCTCCGTTCCGCGCATGATCGGACCGGCAATCAGTTGCGGAAAGAAGAGAATATAAAGCAGAACGTCGACAAAACGATGTCTCTGCGTATAGGTTCCACGATAGATGTCGATGCCGTACGACATGATCTGAAACGTGTAAAAACTGATACCGAGCGGCAGCAGAATCTCTGCGCCTTCGAGTCGATCGGCCAGTCGCAGATTCGGGCTGGTCAGGCCGTCGATTCCGAACAGGCGGCCGACAATATCAAAAAAGAAATAATAGTATTTAAAAAGCGAGATGTTGAGAACGTTAACAATCTGTAGAGAATAAAAAAGCCACTTCTTCGGCCAGAGCCGCCATACTTCGATGACGGCGTGATTCAGAGCGATGATGAAAAGCAGGTGAATGGTGAACGGAATGCTCCATGTTCCGTAGAAAACCAGTGAGGCGATCAGAAGCCCGCCGAAGCGCCATCGAACGGGCAGGATCCAGTAAACCGAAAAAAGGATGAGAAAGAAAACTAAGAACGGTATCGTAACAAATAGCATATCTCACTCTTTCCAGGGACGGAATCCCTTCAGTACATCCTTCTCTTCGGTCTTTTCTCCGGAAAGCAGTTCGTCGGGCGAGAATGTAAAAAACTCCCCTTCCGGTACGGAGTGATCTTCGAGAGACAATCGGCCCACAGAGACCCTCTGCAGATCGACGACCTGATATTCCAGCGCCTCAAACATGCGACGGATCTGACGGTTGCGGCCTTCGGCAAGGATTATCTCGACGCGTTTCTCTTTACGATCGATCACGCGAGCCGAGATGGCACGTAAGACTTCGCCTTCATCTTTCACGCCGCGGCCCGTCATGATTCCGAGATCGGCGTCGTCGATGGACGCATCAACGGTAACGAGATACCTCTTCGTCACGCCCTGACGCGGATGAGCGATGCTTTGAATAAAGGCTCCATCAGACGAAAGGATAACCAGCCCTCTCGATTCGCGATCGAGCCGCCCTGCATAACCGAGGTTCGCATGTTCTGCAGGAAGCAACTCATAGACCGAAGGGTTACCCGGAAACGAACGTCGCGACACGACATAGCCCGGAGGCTTATTCAATGCGATATAAACGCGGCTCTCAGAAGGACGCACGGTCTTGCCGTCGACAAGTACAAGATCATCGGGCTGCACGCGATAACCGAGATCGTCGAGTGTTTTTCCGTTCACCTGAACGCGACGATCCTCGACAAGCTTCTCGACCTCACGACGAGATCCAAGCCCGCAGTAGGCGAGGTAGCGATTGATACGCATCGCCTCCGTTTCAGTGTGCTCCTGTATGCCCGATCGCACCGCAGCATCCAGTTCTTTCAGGCGGTTTTTGGCTGCATCGGCTGGCTTTGCCACTTCGGCTTTGTTTGCGTCTGGAGTTGGCAGAACAAAATCAGGCTCTTCTTCGATCGCAGCGGCTCCGCTTTCCCAGTCCTCGGACATCGGTCGCAGACGCGTTGCCTTCGGCGCCGGTCCTTTTCGTTCCGGACGATCAAAGCCACGGCCCCTATCACCACGATCAAAACTGCTGCCGCCTTCTTTACGATCAAAGCTGCGCCCGCCTTCCGGACGATCGAAGCTACGGCGGCTATCACCACGATCAAAGCTACGGCCGCCTTCTTTGCGATCGAAGCTGCGCCCGCCATCTTTACGATCGAAGCTACGCCCGCCTTCCGGACGATCGAAGCTACGTCGGCTATCACCACGATCAAAGCCGCCGCCGCCTTCTCTACGATCGAAGCTGCGCCCGCCTTCCGGACGATCGAAGCTACGGCGGCTATCACCACGATCAAAACTGCGTCCGCCTTCTTTACGATCAAAGCTACGCCCGCCTTCCGGACGATCGGAGCTACGTCGGCTATCACCACGATCAAAGCTACGGCCGCCTTCTTTGCGATCGTAGCTCCGCCCGCCTTCCGGACGATCGAAGCTACGTCGGCTATCACCACGATCAAAACTGCGTCCGCCTTCTTTACGATCAAAGCTACGGCCGCCTTCCGGACGATCGAAGCTACGGCGGCTATCACCACGATCAAAACTGCGTCCGCCTTCTTTACGATCAAAGCTACGGCCGCCTTCCGGACGATCGAAGCTTCGTCGGCTATCACCGCGATCAAAACTACGACCGCCTTCTTTGCGATCGAAGCTACGGCCGCCTTCCGGACGATCGAAGCTTCGTCGGCTATCACCGCGATCAAAACTACGGCCACTGTCTTTACGATCGAAGCTGCGACCGCCTTCTTTACGATCAAAGCTACGGCCGCTGTCTTTACGATCGAAGCTGCGACCGCTGTCTTTACGATCAAAGCTACGGCCGCTGTCTTTACGATCAAAGCTGCGGCCGCCGTCTTTACGATCGAAGCTACGGCCGCTGTCTTTGCGATCGAAGCTGCGGCCGCTGTCTTTGCGATCAAAGCTACGGCCACTATCACCACGATCAAAGCTACGGCCGCCTTCTTTACGATCAAAGCTACGGCCGCTGTCTTTACGATCAAAGCTGCGGCCGCTGTCTTTACGATCGAAGCTACGGCCTTCTGTTCTGCCTGATGCCGGACGGGATGATTTCTTGCTTGTTCGCGCCGATGGACCTTTTTCAGATCGTCGATCGGACGAGGAGGATTCAGACTGTCGTTTTACCATGATGGGCCCTGCGAGGATTTCGCGTTATTTTGATTCGATCCTGCGGCCTTTCAACCGCTTGAAAACATCCCGCTTGCGCCTTCAGGAGCGCCGTAACTGGAAAGAGCGAGCCCCTTGCGGGGATGTGCTAAGGGGAATCAGGGATTCTCTTTAGCCTGCTCTTCGGATGCCGGTTTTTCTTCGACATCTTTTTCTTCTTCTGTTTCAAAGCCCTTTTTGAACGTGAACTTCTTATCGCCTTTTGCCGACGTCATGCGGAACTCTTCGCCAAGATCGATGATCTCAAATTGCTGACCGACCGGAGATTCCTGATTCAGAGTAACACGCCGCGTTTTCGGATCAATCTTGTATTCGAGGATAACGCCCGGGTTCTTTCCAAAGAAATACTGAAACTTCCCGTTTTCGGCCAGAATAACCTCTTTGTTTTCCTCGACTCCTGGAACAGCGAGATCGTCTTTTTTCGGCTCTTCTTCTTTCTTCTTTTCTTCTGCACCGGCAGGGATGAACTCAAGACGTCGATATCCGGTCGAGCCGTCGGCATTCAGCTCCCACCAGATGCCTGGCAGATTCGCCTGAACGACGACAAGGTCGGGAGCATCGACGACCTCTTCGGCCTCGCCGGTCGGGATGCGCGAAAGCGTTCCTCCGTACACCCAGCCTTTCAGATTATTATCTTTCTGTACAAAATACCAGTAATCTTCGGTCTGGCCGATGCGGGATTTCTTATCGGTCCGTTTCAGAACCTTAACGGATTCGCCTTTGCGGATCGTATCGATCTCAAAGCCATACGTCGTCGGATCCGTCCGCATGATAGCCGCTTCGACCTTGCTGTAAAGCACGCTTGCCTCAAAAAGGCCGGTCGAGCCACCCTCTTCCTGACACGCCGTAATGGTAAAAAACGAAGAAAGCAGAAACAGAAAAAGGGCGACACGGCCGCCCTTCAACCTGCCCGTAGCTTCAGATCGATCAACGTCTCGGTTGTTCTGTTGGTTGCAGCGGTTCGCCATGAACCCAGATTCGAGTCGGTCCGGTGTCGAAAAGCGGATTGGGCGGTAAGATATTATCGAGGTTCGCATTGCGGATGGCCTGAAGGAGCACATTTTTCACGATGGGATGGGTCTCAAGCAAAAAAGCATCGTGAAGATGGAAGAGTGATTCGCCCAGCGAAAGCTCGCGAAGCCCCGACGCCGCATCGAGGCGCACCCGCACGTCGTCATGCTTCAGGTATTTGCCGATCAGATCGCGGTAATACTGCCCCTGTGTCGTATCAAGATGCAGAATGCCAAAGCAGAGGCGAGACTTGACGACATCGTCGGTTTCCGTGCCATAGCGGGCTATCATGGCGTCACGGGCCTTATCGCCGCCGAGCAGCGCCGCCGAAAGCACGGCAGCGAGTCGCACGTCTCGGTACGGATGATCGAGAAACGGCAGGACGACGTTCAGCGATTCCGGATCGCCGATCTCACCGATCGCCACAAGCAGGTGATGCATCAGGTTTACGTAGTTGTAACCCTCACGGCGAACGCGCATGTACTCGTCATTGTGGTCGAAGTCCATGGACTTGAATTCGTCGGCCGTCGACCAGTAGCCGTCAGGAGAAACGGGAAACAGATACCCTTTCTGCATGAGAGCCGGACCGGTTTTATTGTTGGGCACGGCGAGATCAAAGGACTTCTCCTGAGCGGCCTTCTGCGCCGTCGCCTCATAGGCCTTGCGCTCTTCTTCAAGGATGGCATTCGTATACTCGACGGCCTTTGTCAGCGCCGGCAGCGATTCTTTGCGGCGAATATAACCGAGGGACTGTGCGATGCGGCTTTTAATGTAGGGATCGAAGTTTGCCATGCGACGCTTATTTTTATCGTCCAGGCCGTGCAGCAGCTCGGCCGACAGCGGTCGCACAAACCGGTAGCGGCGAAAAGATCCCATCCAGGCGATGGCCTCAAGTTTTTCGCGGACGTTTCCGTTTTCAAGATAACGCTCGTATTTTTCATGAGCCGCCTCATAAAAGGCCTTCGCATCGTCGCCATCACCAGCAAAAACGGCCGAAGAACAGAGCATCAGGGCTAAAGCGCCATATCGCATGGATTTCATAATTGCCTCACGGAGAAGAAGATCCCTCATACTCCCTTCGTCAATGAAAAGTGCAGTCTTTAATTGATAGAGGAAAAAAACGGGATATCGCACTCGGACAGTCGGACGAAACGCCATCCGATAGAAAAGCGGTCAGCGGCCGATCTTCTTGATCAGACGGGCCACCTCTTCAAGGCGCCCCGATAGCTCCTCAAGGCCCGGATTCTCAAGGTCAGAAAGCTGCGATACGGCCTCCTTTGCCCTCTGCTTCAGCTGCTCGCCGTGCTGGCTGAGCTGTGCCTGAAGCAGATTCACAAAATCGGGCTTCTCGCTGATCTCAAGCTCTCCTCTTTGCACGAGATCTTCGACGATCTTTTCGAGCTTTTCTGGAGTCAGCCATGCTGTGCCGATCCCGCCCTGGATCAGGCGCATGAGAAAGCCCGAGAGATTCTGAGAGACCTCTCGAATCAGGGAGCTGAGTAAGAAACTGCCGAACTCGGCGCTGCGTTCCTCGGTGGTGATCCGCAAGAAAGTCTGCCCGAGAACACGCACGGTGATGTCTTCGCCGGTGGCGTTGTCAACGACGCGCACCTCTTCGCCCTCCCTGATATAGCGAGCGACGTCGTCCAGGGTTACGGTCTTGCTCGTACCGGCATCGTAGAGCCGGCGATTGGCGTATCGTTTGAGTACCTTCATGCTCGACCTTTTTGCAGTGCACCAACCGACGATCCCACGGTCAAGTCGAATCCCTCGAACGCGGTTCACAGAATTCCCGGACAGAACTTCCACTGCCTCGTCCGGCGCAGGCTTTTTTTTGCCGCTGCAATCTGAGATTTGTTTGGCCGGAGAGCCGCCCGAAGAAATCTGCATCATGCAGCAATCTATAAGCACGTTACAAGAACTGTACAATACTCATCTGGCAAAGGTGACGACGGGACTGGCGAAGGCCTCGGCAAAAGACCAATCCGTCTCCGTTGCAAAGATGGATGAGAACCAGTATGTACACTACAATCTGGCCTTCTGTACGGCCGAGAAATACATCGCCGACTACTTTCTGAGCTACGCCGAAACACGAGGCGATGTCGAGAAGTCGATGGCCGCCATTTTCTACGCTGAGGCCTTCCAGCACTTTCGCAGCGAAGTATCCTCACGTCCCGCTGAATACACCGTCAGCTCCGACGACATCGCCGCCCTCTTCAAGGCCGAAGTCAATGCAGCCGTTGCATCCCTTCTTGATAAGAAGAACTATGATGCCGTCGCCAACGCCGTTCTCGACGGCAACTACGGCGACCTGGCCACCGACGACTTCAAAGAGATCCGCGACGTATATCGCAAGATCGCCGAGAACACCGTTATGCCGCATGCCGAGCATGTGCATCGCCATGACGATTTCATCCCCGACGACATCTTACAGGAAGTAATCAACAACGGAGCCTTCGGTCTTTCCATTCCCGAACAGTACGGCGGCCTGCTTGATATGATGGGCAACGTCGGCATGATGATCGTTACCGAAGAGCTTTCGCGCGGCGGACTTTCCATCGCCGGCTCGCTGATCACGCGTCCCGAGATTCTCTCCAAGGCGCTGATCAAAGGCGGCACCGAAGAGCAGAAGCAGAAATGGCTGACCGCACTGGCATCGGGCGAACGTATGGCCGGCATCGCCGTCACCGAGCCTAACTACGGATCAGACGTCGCCGGCATGAAGGTTACGGCCGATAAGGTCGACGGCGGCTGGGTGATCAACGGCGTGAAGACCTGGTGTACCTTCGCCGGTTATGCCGACGTTCTTCTTGTTCTTGCCCGTACCGAGAAAGATCCGGAGCTCAAGCATAAAGGCCTCTCGATTCTTCTCGCCGAGAAGCCTCGCTCTAAAGACCACAAGTTCGAATTCACTCAGCCTTCTGGCGGTCATATGACCGGTTCGGCCATCGCCACGATCGGCTACCGCGGCATGCACAGCTATGAAGTGAACTTCGACAACTGGTTCGTACCCGATGAAAACCTCGTCGGCGGCGAGGCCGGTCGCGGCCAGGGCTTCTATCTGCAGATGGCCGGATTCGCCGGCGGACGCGTACAGACCGCCGCTCGCGCAACAGGCGTTATGCAGGCAGCGACCGAAGCAGCCGTGCGTTATGCAAAAGAGCGCAAGGTATTCGGCAAAGAGATTAAAGAATACCAGATCACGCGCTGGAAGATCGCACGTATGGCGATGATCACGCAGGCCTGCCGTCAGTACGGCTACGAGGTCGCCCGCATGATGGACGATCATAAAGGCAGCATGGAAGCGACGATGGTGAAATTCTACGCCTCTCGCATCGCTGAATGGGTCACGCGAGAAGCGATGCAGATCCACGGCGGTATGGGCTATGCCGAAGAGTATCCGGTTTCGCGCTATTTCGTCGATGCCCGCGTCTTCTCGATCTTCGAAGGGGCTGAAGAGGTCATGGCGCTTCGCGTCTGTGCCCGTGACATTCTCGATCAGGCCATCAAGGCATTGAACTGAGGTTCCGACGAATCCTGAGACTGCGTTTCCGGACTCGCTCTGTATAACCCGAAAGGCCCGCCTGATAAAAGAGGCGGGTCTTTTTATGCCCTGATCGGCAGCCGAACATAGTCACCGCAGCTACTGTTGCGAGCGTTGATCCGCCATTCGCGGCATCAAAGCCCTGAGAGAAAGAGCTCCGCACCGACATCGACTTTTGCATCGACGTCTCTGACCGCTTTTCTATCGCCACCCTGCCCGCCTGCCTCTGCGCCGCTTTCACCATCCGTCGCTTCGGCCTTCGTCGAATCAGACGCCCGCTCAATGGCCTGTAGCCTGAAGCGCAGCGGCTTCATACGCGGAATGCGATTCTTCTCAAACGAGCCCGTGAGATTCCACAGTACAGGGTTTTCCCTGTCACCGTCGACGGCAGAAAAGACCTCGTCGCGCAACGCCTCAGGACAGTTCCAGTAAACGAATTCAAGGGTTGCAAGCGCTCCCGAAACGCCAAAGCGCAGATGCACGCCTTTCTTCATCGTAGATGGCGAGACGATGCGCACGGCGCGGAGCTGAATTACGGGCTCCGGATGACCGGGGCCGAACGGTTCAAGCATCGACAGCTCTTCAAGCAGGGCTCGGTTTAACCGACGGGGATGCAGCGTCACCGACGGAGATTCTTCTACGATCAGGGGGCGATCTCTGGTTTCGATCTCAAAGGCAAGCGCACGGCGATACAGCGCCTGCTCGAACTCTTCGATGCGATCGTAGGCGATCGTAAACCCGCAGGCCTCTGCATGCCCGCCGATCTGCACGAGGTATTCCGAAAGCGGCAGCAACAGCTCAAGCATGTTCCAGCCCTGACGGCTTCGCGCCGAGCCGCGAGCGTGCGGTCCGTCGGGATTCACCCATACGACCGGACGCCCCGTCGCCTCAAGCAGCCGTGTCGCCATAACGCCCGAGATGCCGGGCTCTAACTCCGGATGATAGAAGAAGACGACGGGACGGCTCTCATCAAACGTGAAGTGACTTGCGACGATACGATGGTTCCGCTCCGTTCGTTCTTTTCGCAGGTTATTCAGCTTACGCAGATCAGAGGCAAGCAGACGGGCCTGGGCGGCATCGGTGCAGAGCAGCAGATCCAGCGCCTTCTCGGTCTGACCGAGGCGACCGGCGGCGTTGATCAGCGGATTGATCGTAAAGTTAAGGTCTCTTGTATTCAGATCAAGCGGATCAAGCCCCGATTCGTGCATCAACGCAAGCAATCCGGGACGCACCACATCTGAAACGGATAACTTCAGTTCTTTTATAAAGGCGGAGCGATCGGGGCCGAGACCGAGCGCGACCATACGCCGGTTCTCGCCCACAAGCGGTACAAGGTCGGCGACAAGGCCGACAGAAACAAGATCGCATTCGCGAAGGGTGCGGATCAGAAGCTCGCGTCGGCGTAGAAGCGTGCAGGCAAAGAGATAACGTCCGAAGCCGACAGGAGAGGAAAGCAGAAGTCTGCGCCAGCGACTTTCGGGATGAGCGGCAAAGAGAGAACACATGCGACTCAACCCGGCTATGTCAGAGGGTATGGGCTTCAAACCGAGCACTTCCACTGCCCTGACGGCGCTTTCACGATCGGCGTAGCGGCCGAGATAGGCCCCCGTTCGGTATGCAAAAACGCCTTCGCCTGCTTCAAGAATGAGGCATTGCTGCCACAGACCCGCCTGCCGCATCTCGCGGGCGAGGATGAGTTTGAAGGCAAGGCCTACGGTTGCGATCTTGCCCTGATGTTCCAGCTGCGATGCCTCTGCATAGAGTCTGGGATTCACAAAGGCGATACGGGCCAGTTCTTCTTCGATGCCTTCAGGAATATTTGGAATATGATGATCAAGGATGATCACATCTTTACCGGCCTTCATGATCTGCACGGCCTCTTCGAGATGCGCCGATCCCATATCAAGCAGGATCACAAGCGAGGCATCGGCGTCGCATAAACGCTGCAAGAAGCTGCCCGTAAGCCCGTAATCGTCGCCTTCAGACGAGTTAATAAATCGAATACGGCTGCGATCAAGGCCGGTGCTGCGCAGATAGTCGGTAAGAAGAACGGTCGAACTCACTCCGTCAACGTCGCGGTCGCCGGCGATCCAGATCTCGCGTTCCGCTCCTGACGGTCCGGTAGCATGTGTGATGGCCTTCTCGAGTAATTCGACGGCCTTTTCCATATCGGGAAGAAGTAGAGGGCTGTGTATCAGTAACTCTTTCGCGAAAAAATCGTCGTTACAGATATGGGAATAGGCCGGATGCTTCTCAAGGTCTTCGAGAATCTGCAGCGGAGTTATACGGGAGGTCGATCGTTTCATGGCTGCTCCGAAACGTCGATGGAGAATAGCGAGGGCTCGCTTTTGCCAAAGGAATCATCGACGGGATCGTAGTATCGACGATCCTCTGAGAGCTTTCGCGGAGTGATCGTATAGTTGCCGTGAAGCCGCCCACCTTCCCGAATAAACAATCTGTCGACGGTCAGAAAGAAGCCGATCCATCCGTGCTCTTCGATAGCATGCTCACCCCAGCGGGCGCAGGAAGGATACATAGGGCAGCGCGCACCGTCCCACTGAGTCGCTTCTTTATGCTGGTCGATGATTTTCTTCACCGGAAGAAGGCAGCTCTGCAAGAGCACTGCGGCGATGATAACGGCAAAGCGACGCATACACTATACAGGGTCAAGAAGCCGCGCCTGTGTAAAAGAAAAAAACCGCCCGAAGGCGGTTTTTTCGCGTATCTACCTGTATTTCTGAATTTCAGTTTTCGAGGTCCCAGTAGCCGGACGGCTGGCTGTAGGGCGTCCCCTGCGATTTATAGGCCGAGAACGATTCCAGAAGCAGACGGCATTCATCCTGGAAGTTGGCAAGCTGCCTGAAAAGATAGCGGATATCCGGGTTGTCGAATTTCTCGCCCATCTTTGTGTAAAACTCGGCCGCATCTTCATGTGTCTTCGTGGCCAGCCCCAGTGCGTCCATCTCGACGCCGGCAGCATCCCTTTCTGTAATACGATCGAGTCGGCGCATGAGGATCTGTAGAGACGTGCTGTTGAACTTCTGCACCTGCGATGCCATCTTAAGATTCGGGAGCGCCTGACCGCCGTTCACGCCGGCATAGATCTCGCCGATCATGCGGATGTGTTCGTCTTCATCTTCGGCCAGCTGATAGAAAAGCGATTTAATCGGTCCTTCGGGCAGGCTTTCGGCGTTTCGCATGTAGAACTCGAACACCTTTTTCTCGTGCTCGATACAGGCGGCAACGGCTTCAAGAAACGTTGTTTTTTTGACGGGTTTGAAATGAGCCATAGCTCTTTATAACAGAGCCCTGTACGATTGCAACTCAAAATTGCATAAAATTCACGCTATGGTTTGACGCCAAACGATTACCCGCTCAGAACCGAACCAGGCAATCCGGGCATTCTTTCGCGTTTAGTTCGTAAAGCTGCAAACATCGCGGACATATACGTCCGGTATCGTTAGTCGTCGCATGGGCGACGCTTCGATTTGCAATGGATTCCAGAGCGATCAACCACTCCTGCTCTGCACGACCTGCATTCGCTTTTTCGATCATGCCTTCATCGTGAATCGGATGTTTCAGATCACGTATCATACAATCGACCATCGCGTCTCGCTCTCTTTCTTTAAGAAGAGCCAGTCCGACGGTTATGGCAGACTCACCGGAAAGCGCTGCCGCATACAATCTTTGCGCCGATCGCAGAGCATACGGAGGAGCGACAAATATCAACAAGGCCTGAAAAAAGCGTTCCAGTCGCGATCGCTGCAAGATTTTGCGCGCAGTCACAAAAAACAGGGCGGCCTGGGCAACGGCAAACAGAGTAAAGATGGCGAGAATGCCCGGAAGGTTTTCCACAAAGACGCCGGAAAAACCGAAGATGGGAAGCATAACGAACAAATAAAGAAAATAAAGAATCGTATTTAGCAAAAGCGGTCGCAGCTTTTGGCGCACGGTTCGCTCTTTCTCGACGATGCGCTCGACCTCATCGGGCGCGATCAATCGCTTTGCCGAAAACGGAGAATCGCCATAGTTCCCTGCATCGTTCGCTTCATCGTTCGCTTCCTGGAGGACTTTCCATTCTTCCTTCAGTCGTGCAAGTTCTTCTATCGACAGACCGCTGACGATACTCCGACTATTCCAGACGATGCTGCCATCTGAAAAAACGGGCTCCGCCGTCCATGGGATAACGACGCGGGGCTTTCGCTTTCGCTTCCGGGCAAGGCTGATAACGCTCCCCACGATGATTCCCTGTTCACAGGCTGACAACAGAGGTAGTCTCGCCGCAAGCGAATATGAAAACGGCAAGATCGAAGCCGGCATCACGGAGCCTTTCGAGAACTCGTAAAGACTATCAGGCGAGCGCATCTGCATTCGCGTGAAGAGGCCCGATACCCCCGTCCAGAAAAGCAGCTGATGCGGACGCACAAAGACCACACACTCCCAGAGATACAGGAGAAGAAAGATGACGTAGAGATCGATGTACGGATTCAACGAAAACATGCAACTGCTCCGCCGGAGCGGAGCCCGATCAATATCATTGTTTACCCGTAATCTTTTTCCAGAAAGTCTTGAGCAGGCCGCCTGCAGCAGCAATTCCGACAACGATCAGTTTCCAGAACTTGGACAGCAAACCGCTCTTTGAGGCGGCGACGACGGCTCCACCCGTAATCAGAGCGGCCAGCCCGTACTCGGCGATCTTATCGCCTTCGCGCCATTCTGAATACTTCTTGCCGCCTTTGAAGTCGTATTTCTGAAGCAGGGATTTCGTCGCCGTGATCGCCTGCGTCATCTTTTCGGGAGAGGCGACGATGGTGGCGCTCATGACGCCTTCGCGACCGAGCAGCCGGATGTTATAATTGATCACCTTCTGCCCCTCTGATTCGTTCACCGTTCCCCACTCGAGGTTATTCGTCTTCGGATCGTAGTGAGGTTTTTCATGCCAGGAAACGAGCGTCAGTTCGGGTAATCCGTGTTCGCGACGCCATTCGTTACCCGCCTTCGAGCCCTCTTGCAGCGATTTAAAAAGAGCGTCGGCATCAAGCTCTTCGCCGTCGGCCTTGATATAACCGGAATCCTCGAATTCAAAAATTACGTACCAGTCGGAGTTGTCAGCCGGTTCGATATAGCCCTGTTCAAGATCAGTGGGCTGGTTCCCGAAGTATTCCATGATCTTGCGGGAGTCGGCTCCATCGGCAAAAACATAACCCGTCGGCAGATCGATCTCGGCCTGACTGCCAAGGCTCACTTTAACCGGCCCGGATTTCCAGTCGATGGTCGGCGCCTTGCGCTCTTCCTGAGCATGCAGAAGCGTTGTAAACATCAGACCGAAAAGCAGTACCGCTACTTTTTTTAACATGGTTTAACTACGTACCGCTGTGCTGACGCTATTTCAAGAAATTTCTACAGACTGCGAAACAAAAAAGGCGAGGCATCTGCGAAAAGGGTTGCGGATCGCATCCGTATAAAGTGTTTGTAAAGTTGATCAACATGGCCTCGCGAAAAGAAAGCCCGGTATTCGTTGCCGAAGGAATTCAAAAGATCTACCGCATGGGCGAGGTCGACGTACCCGCCCTGCACGGGGTGGACCTGAAGCTGTATGCCGGCGAATTCGTCGTCTTACTCGGTCCTTCGGGCAGCGGCAAATCCACCTTGCTTAATATTCTCGGCGGGCTGGATGTACCGACAGATGGAACCGTCTGGTTTGCCGGTCAGAAGCTGAAAGAGGCCGATGAAGAGCAGCTGACCGTATTCCGACGCAAGCATATCGGCTTCGTTTTTCAGTTTTATAACCTTGTACCCGGCCTGACGGCGCGCGAAAACGTCGAACTGGCGACCGAGCTATCGTCGACCCCGATGGATCCCATGCAGGCGCTCGGCATGGTCGATCTGAAAAACAGAGCCGATCACTTTCCCGCCCAGCTCTCGGGCGGCGAACAGCAACGCGTCGCCATCGCCCGTGCCATCGCCAAACGCCCCGACGTTTTACTCTGCGACGAACCGACCGGAGCGCTCGATTTTAGAACGGGCGCCGTCGTGCTTGAGGCCATCGCTACCGTTAACCGTGACCTCGGGACGCTCACCGTCGTCATCACACATAACGCCTCGATTGCTGAAATCGCCGACCGCGTCATCACGATGCGCGACGGCACCATTCTATCCGATACGACGAACCGCAAAAAAAAGAAGCCGTCTGAGATCTCCTGGTGATGAAGACACTTGATCGAAAGCTGTTTCGCGATCTGATCGCTCTGCGCTTCCAGGGATTATCCATTGCGCTGGTCGTCGCCGCCGGCGTGGCGATCTTTGTCGCCTCTCTCAGCGCCTACGATTCGCTTCTGGGAGCGCGTGCCCGCTTTTATACGGCGGCGCGCTTTGCCGAGGGTTTCGTTACTCTGAAACGGGCGCCGAGGTCCGTTGAAGAGAATCTGAGCCGTATTCCAGGGATTGTGGCCGTACGTTCGCGCATCTTACAGGAGGCAGTGCTTGACCTACCCGGCGACAATCTGCCCTCGGCGGCGCGGTTTATATCTATAACGGACGATCTCAACCGTCTTGTGCTGCGAACCGGTCGCATGCCGCGCAGCTCCGACGAGGTCGTCCTGAGCGAGAGCTTTGCCATCGCAAACCGATTGCAGCCGGGCGACACGCTTGTCGCCATCCTGAACGGACGAAAGAAGACGCTCAGCGTCGCCGGAACTGCGCTATCCGCCGAATATGTTTATGTTTTTCGTCCCGGCAGCTTCCTGCCCGACGATCGCCACTACGGAATCATCTGGATGAATCGCGACGCTCTTGAGGCGGCCTTCGCCATGCAGGGAGGCTTTAACGACGCCATCTTTATCTTTGCTCCCGGAGCCCACCGTCCGTCCGTATTGAAGCGTATTGATCGCGTTCTCGATGACTATGGCGGCGTCGGCGCCTATGATCGCGATCGCCTGCCCTCTCACTCTTTTCTACGAGATGAATTCAAACAGTTGCGTATGACGGCGTTTATGGTGCCCAGCATTTTTCTTGGAGTGGCCGCCTTCCTGCTGCACATGGTTTCAAGCCGCCTTGTCTCTCGAGAACGCGAACAGATCGCCACGCTGAAGGCGCTCGGCTATTCTAACGTCGACGTGGCGCTGCATTACATAAAGCTGATCTCAAGCGTGAGCGGAGTCGGTGCACTTATTGGAGTGATCGTCGGCGTCTACCTCGGCGATGGCTGGACGGGTATGTACGGCGAGTTCTACAAGTTCCCCGATCTCAGGCACGTCTTTGATCCGATGCTTGCCGTCTATGGCATCGGCATCGGCCTTCTTGCAAGCACGATCGGCGTAATCTTTTCGGTCGTTCAAGTGATCCGACTGCAGCCGGCGCAGGCGATGCGGCCCCCGGTGCCGGCCAGCATCAGCTTTGCTCCTTTCGAGCGATTCCTGCGCGGAATCTCCATCACCGCACGGCTTGTCATACGTCATCTTTTTTACCGTCCGCTGCGCACCGTGCTCACCGTCGTTGGCATCTCGTTCTCGGTGATGATCATGGTCGTCGGCACCTTCTTTCAGGATGCCGTCGACTCCATGCTGCGCATTCAGTTCGATCTGATGCAGCGCGAATCGGTGACGATATCGTTTATCGTTCCGGTCGCCGCCCGCAGCCTGAACGAGATCACGTCGCAGCCAGGCGTTATCCTCGCCGAGGGATATCGACTTGTGCCGGTTCGCATCCGAAGCGGACATCTGAGTAAAGAGCTGCTGATGCAGGGCATTCCCGAAGACGCCTCGTTGCGAAGGCTTGTGAACAGCGAGCGGAATGTCGTTGTGCCTCCCAAAGAGGGGGTATTTATCAATTCCATCGTCGCCCGAAAATTCGGACTCAGCGAAGGTCAGACGATTGAACTGGAAGTACTCGAAGGGAACCGGCGCAAGGTTCGCGTGAAGATATCGGGCTTGATCGACGAGATGCTCGGTCAGGGCGTTTATATGGAACGTTCGGCGGTGAACCGGCTTCTCTCTGAGGGCCCTTCGGTGAACCTGCTTGCTCTGCGCACCGACGCCCGACAGGAAGAGGCCCTGCTTCAGAAGCTCAAGGGTTATCCGACCGTCTCGGGCGTGACGACGCGGGCCGGCACATTGAAGGTCTTTTACGAGATGATGTCTCGCTCGATACTTGTGACGGCCTTCATCCTGCTTGTCTTCGCCATGATCATCTCGATCGGCGTCGTCTATAACACGGCGATGATCTCCCTTTCGGAACGCAGCTTCGAGCTTGCCACGCTTCGCATCGCCGGTTTTACAAAACTCGAAGTCTTCGCCATCCTGATCGGCGAAATCACCGTGCTCACCGTTCTCGCCCTTCCTCTCGGAGCGGTGTTCGGCTACGGCATGGCTCTGGCCATGATCAACACGGTCGATACGGAAGGCTTCAGCATACCGCTTGAAATCTCCATGCAAACCTACGGCATGGCCGTCATTACGACGATTCTAACGACGATCGTCAGCGCATTCATACTCTACAGAAAAATCAAAGGACTGGACCTGCTCAGCGTGCTGAAGGTACGCGAATGACATCCGGAGACGCAATATGGAACGCATCGTTAACTATTTGAAAACTGCCCTTGAAACCGGCCTGGAATACATAAAGAAGCGACGCTGGTACTTCATTTCGGCCGCCGTCGTCATACTTCTGCTGCCTGCCTTCTTTCGCGATCCGGCACTGCCCGTCGAAACGTCGACGGTGAAGCGCGGGATCTACGAGCAGATCATCGAAGAAGAAGGCATCACACAGGTAAAAGAGAATTTCACGCTCTATTCGCCGGTGAACGGCATCCTGCGTCGCATCGAAAGGCATGCAGGCGATCCCGTTAAAAAAGGGGACGTCGTCGCGCTGATCGACTGGGATTATGCGCGAAAGGTAACGGCCCCCATCACCGGAACGATCCTGCGCATTCATCGCGAAAGCGCAGGCCCGGTGGCGATGGGTTCTCCTCTCATGGATATCGGCGACACGTCCCAGCTTGAAATCATCGCCGAGGTACTCACTCAAGAAGCCGTCGCCGTCCGACCCGGTAACGCAGTCACCATCGAAGGATGGGGCGGTACTCCCGTTGCGGGCACGGTCCGTACCGTCGAGCCCGCCGCGTTCAAGAAGATCTCGTCGCTCGGCGTCGAAGAGCAGCGCGTTCGCGTCATCGTCGATTTCACGCCGCCCGAAGGCATGGGCGAAGGCTTTCGCGTCTATCTGCGCATCATCGCATTTCAAAAGCCCGACAGCGTTCTTGTGCCTTCTGCGGCCATCTTTCGCGACGGAGAGGACTGGGTACTCTTTCGCGTAGACGGCGGTAAGGCCCGCCGCACGCCCGTTATCGTCGAGCATCGCAGCGGAACGGTCGTCTCAGTAAAAGAAGGAGTGAAAGAAGGCGACGTCGTTATCCTGTATCCCGGAGAGCTGATTCGCGACGGGGTGCGCGTCGATTAAGATTTGCGTTTCAGGACGGGTTCAAACAGGCAGCTGAAAAAGTCCATCCGTGGACTTTTTCAGCTGACGGATTTTTGCGCTAAGCCCAAAAATCCTTACAAAATGGCCTTTTTGGAAAAAGGCCATTTTGGCAAAACATCCTATTTTGCCTTAGCAGGCTGCTTTTTCAACAGCCTGCTAATCCGCGCGCCTCTGCACGAGCCTGTACATCATCATCTGCCCTTTGCCCTTGACATCGACGAATCCGCGCGATTCACAGTGCAGGCGATCCCGAACAAGCTGATACGTCGCTTCTGAGACGTTGATGGTTCCGGGCGCCGCATGCGATTCCATACGGCTGGCGACGTTTACCGTATCGCCCCAGATATCGAAGGCGAACTTTTTGCTGCCGATCACGCCCGCAGTAACGGGACCGCTGTGAATGCCGATGCGATAGGACCAGATACGACGACCTTCGCGCTCTTTGCGGCTCATGTAGTTATCCATCCATGCTTTGATTTCGAAAGCCGCCTCACAGCATCGAATCGCATGATCGGGTTGAGCGACCGGTACGCCCGACACGGCCATATAGGAGTCGCCGATGGTTTTCAATTTTTCGATGCCGCTACGTTCCATGATTTCGTCAAAGGCGCGAAAGCAATGGTCCAGCTCGCTTACCAGATCGCCGGGGTTCATCGACTCGCTGAAATGCGTGAAATCCACGAAGTCGATGAAAATCACCGATACGGACGGATAAAACATCGGACGCACGCTGCCCTGCCTCTTGAGCTCTGAAGCGACCTCTTCGGGCAGAATATTCTTTAAGAGGCCGTCCGAGCGATCTCTCTCGACCTGAAGATCCTGCGTTCTTTCTTTCACTTTTTCGTCGAGTTCGCGCGTAAGGGTTTCGGCGGTCTGAAAGGCCGTGGCAAACCTTTTCGAAAGCAGAAAGGCCTGCGCAAAGAAGAATACGAACAGGCCGAACGGAACAAGAAATACCGAATCGATAAGCCTCATCGCATAGAGCGCATCGTTCAAATAGGCCGCAAGAAAGATCGTAGATCCGGCAAGAAACGAGCGCGCCGTTTCACGATGATGCAGCGTCGCACGGATCAGCACGTAGAAGAAATAGCCGGCCGCTACGAGCGTATAAAGCTGAAAGGCCATCAGCGATTGCGAATACACCTGCATCGGCAGAAACAGGACGATCAGCACAAACGGAACGGGCGTCAGCACAGCGATGCGATCGATCCAGCGAACGCCTTCATCCGGATAAAGACGCCTTATAAAGAGGATTAAAGGCGAAGCGGCCATATAGAACGTTAAGTATTCGAGAAAGGTCGAGATCTTCCAGGTAATGGGCGCAAGACGAAAAAGGAAGGCCTCGCCCGTAACGGCCAGTCTGACAGAGATGACCAGGGCAAAACACGAAAAATAAAACGTCGACGGATCTTTCGGACGCAGCACAAAAAGCCCGAAATGATACAGAGCGATCAGAAAGAGCGACCCGGAGAGAAAGACGTCAAAAAACAGGCTGCGCTCCTGAGCCAGCTTCAGCTCCGATTCCTGCCCCAGCTGAATCGCATCTCGAAACCCGGGTCTCGGATAAATCGAGTTAACCATGTGAAGCGTAACGCGATTCACGCCTGGCGTTGCGGGAACGGATCGCACAAGAGGTGCATAATAAAGCGGAAAAACATCGGCCTCCTGTTTATAGATATTCGCGTTGCGAGCGATCTCCACTCCGTTCCAGTATAGCACAAAGGCCGTATCCATAGACGGAATACGCACGGCAAGAGGCGCAAAGGCCTCGGGCAAAACGACGTCGGCCTCAAAGACGGCCTCACCCGATATCGCTACGGGCAGACGGCTTTTATAGTCCATCCAGTGCGACGGCACCGGAACCATCGTCGTGCCTTCCAGCGTCTGTGAGGGATCTCCGAGCTCATTCCAGCGAAAGCGCCATTCGCCCGACAGTGGAACAGGTCGATTCTGAAACTGATAGTTCGTAAGCTCGATTCTACCGGCGAGTACTTCGGGCAGCACTTCGGATTTCGGCAACCGACATCCGGCCGAAGAAAAGAAAAAGAGAAGTAAGAACAAAAGGCCGCTCAATGACATCAGGCGCACGTTTGCATTCATGTGCGACGAAGTCTGCCATAGAGGCGCTGCTTCCGCAAGCGAATTTTCCAGATCCGCTCTTCAGGAGGCGGTTAAATCAGCAGGAAAAGCCCGGACGTCTTCGCGCAATCGCGTCCGTTAAGAATGCAGGACCGTGTTGCTCTCGCAAAGATGCAAGAATCTGCTCCGGCTTACAGTCATGAGGATACCGTCATGATGGGCCAGCGCATTGCCGCCGAAGAAATCGCGCAGGAGCAACCGCTGCTCAAATCCGTGCCTGGCGTAAAGCCGCCGGGCTGGATGCCATGATTCGGCGACAGTCAGGATGATCTGTTCGATCTGCTCGTATTTAAAGAGGATGCTTCGCAATCCCTCTCGCAACAGCACCGATGCATGCCCTCTGTTTCGATGAAGCGGATGAACGGCGATGCTCGATATATAGAGGCTATGGCCGTCAGCATGATGCGAGCAGACCTCTTCAGGCCACTCTTCAAACAGTTCTTCAGTCCAATGCTCGACCGACCAGAGTTCGGTCGTAAGAAAACCGACGACCTCATCGGATTCTTCAAGAAGTAAACAGCCGGCGGCGAACTGTTCTATGCGGCTGCTGTAGATCTCTTCGCCTTCCCAGGCGTCGGGATCAAAAGAGAGGCCTTCAAGCTGTAGAATAGCGTTCCGGTCATTCAGGGTAACGGGTCGAATCCTGAACGAAACGGCCGGAGCATTCTGCATCGATGGCATGGAGGGCATGGATGATTCCGAAAATGCGCCGACGCTTTTCGTGACAAGGCAAAAAACCCGTCCGTGAAGCCTATTCAGAGGAGCGCCCGACATAGGCCTCAAATTCTTCGAGATCCAGCGGCGGACTGAAAAGATATCCCTGAAACGCCCGACAGCCATGCCCGACCAGGAAATCTCGCTGCTCTTCGGTCTCCACGCCTTCGGCAAGAACGGTTAATCCAAGGTTTTCGCCAAGCTGGATGATCGTTCGCGCAATCGCTTGATTCGCTTGAATATGAAGCAGATCGGCCACAAAGGACTGATCTATCTTCACCTGATCGAGCGGCAACCGCCTCAAATACGAAAGCGACGAATAGCCCGTTCCAAAATCGTCCAGGGAAAACTTCAGGCCGATCGCTTTCAGCTCGTTCATGCGCTCGATAACCTCGTCGGTGTCGCTGAAAAGCATGCTTTCGGTTAGCTCAAGCTTCAACTTCTCGGGTAGAGCACCGGTTTCATTCAGGAGGCGCTTCACCCAGCGCGTCAGGTGCGGCACCTTTACCTGCTGAGCGCTGATGTTAACGGCAAGCGTCAGATGCGAGAATCGCTCGTCGTTCTTCCAGAGCGCAAGCTGCCTGCAGGCTGTTTCGAAGACAAACTGACCTATGGCAACGATCAGACCGCTCTCTTCAGCGATCGGAATAAATCGGCCCGGCGGAATGACGCCTGACACGGGATGCCTCCAGCGAACGAGGGCTTCGGCTCCGATCACCCTGCCCGATTCGTTCACCTGCGGCTGATACTGAACGAAAAGATGACCTTCGCGAACGGCTCTGTGAAGGTCCTCGAGAATCGACGACCGGTTAACGACGGTCGCCTGCATCTGCATATCGAAGAATCGCACATGTCCGCGACCGGCCGATTTCGCGCTGTAAAGAGCCGTATCGCATCGTTTCAAGAGCTCGTCGGGCGACAGAGCGGAGTCGGTGAACAGAACCACTCCGATGCTTGTCGAGCAGTAGTATTGAAACTGCCGCTCGCTGCTGGCATCTTCGAGAACGAACGGGCGACTCAGAGCCTCTTGAAGCCGCAGAGCCGTCGTTTCGGCCTGCCTGGCTCCGACATCGCCTCGATCAAGATTATCGAGTATGACGATGAATTCATCTCCGCCGGGATGACTGACCGTATCGCCGCCATGAAGCACGGACTTCAATCTCTTGCCCGCTTCGACCAGAAGGCTATCGCCGACCGTGTGCCCGTAGGACTCATTGATAACCTTGAAGTCATCCAGATCAAGAAGCAGCAACGCTCCCTGTCGACGGCGCTCCTCCACCGAGGCGATCAGCTGTCGCAGGCGATCCATCATCAGCTTGCGATTGGGCAGCTCGGTTAAAGGATCGTATAACGAAAGCCGCTCGATCGTTTCGGCGGCCGCCTTGTTCTCAGAAAGATCGCTGCAGCTGGCCACATAGTGGGTCACCTCACCGGCCGCTCCCTTTACCTGAGAGATCATCAGCCATTCCGGATACACTTCGCCGTTCTTGCGCCGGTTATAAATCTCACCCTGCCAGACGCCCGCTTCATTGATCTCCTTCCACATGGCCGAATAGAATGATCGATTCTGCCGTCCCGATTGAAAGATGCGCGGAGTCTTTCCGATCAGCTCATCGGCTGTATAACCTGTAATCTGCGTGAAGGCCGGATTCACTCTCAATATGCGCTGCGAAGCGTCGGTGATAAAGAGGCCGATATTGGCCTCGAACGTTTTCGCCGCCAGACGCAGCTCTTTCTCGGCCTCGCGAATCTCGGTAATATCGTGCGCTATACCGAGAATTCCGATCAGCTCGCCGTCTGACAGATACATCGGAGTCTTCGTCGTTTCATATTGTCGCACGCCTCCGCCCGGTTGAGGGATGATCTCTTCGTTACGAACGGGGCGTCCCTGTTCAAGCGCCATTCGATCCCGGCGGCGATAGACGATCCCGAGGCTTTCACCGAATAAATCTTCATCACGCCGTCCGATAATCTGTTCTTCTGTTCGTTGAACCAGGCGCCCGAAGGCCGCGTTGCAGGCAAGATAGACGCCCGCTTCGTTCTTCAGCCAGACCGGATCGGGAATAGTCGAAAGCAGCGTATCGAGTCGCGAACGTTCCATCTCAAGGATTCGGTAGGGCAGCCTGACACCGGAATAGAAGAGCCCGCGATAAACAAGACCGTACGAGACCACCTTATACAGATGTCCTAGTACGTTATGCAGATCGGTAACGTCGGCATAAAACGTGAAGAACATCTCAGACAGGGCATGCACCCAGGAGGCGGCCCCCAGCCATAGCAGATTGTCGTTCTTCTCTGCCCTTCCCTGACGAAAGAGCAGAATGGACGCCATCGCAAAGGCTATCGTAAGCAAATACTCCGCACCGATCTTCAAAGGAGTGAGTCCTTCGCCGGGAACAAATAGCGCCGGTATCTTCCCTATAGCGAAAAAAGCTACATACCAGATCAAAGCGGATAGCACGAACGAAAGCAGAAAAATGGCATAGCTCTTTCTGACCGCTATGACCCGCCGGGGAAGGAACACCACGCCAAACAACACCAATACGGCAACCAGGCGTCCGGCAAGCCACAGAAAGGTAGGACGATCAACCGCGCTTTCGGCCAGAAAGAAAGGCATACCCGAATAGCTCATCGTATGGGCAAGATCGACGAGAGCGATACAGAGGAATCCGGCCCCCAGCACGATCCGGCGAAGGCGGTTCTCCTGATACATCAGGCTCCAGGCCAGCAGAAACACCATCAACGACACGGCTATGGCCGGCAGTTCCAATAATATATGAAGAGATGCGTAGCCGTGACCAAAAGGTGCGACAAGATCAGAGGACGCCAGCCAGTAGGCCGGAATAAAAAGCAGTGTGAGAGCGATTCCCCAGGCCATCTGCCGGTTCCACAGAACCCGCAAGAGTCTGCGACCCGGCGCTCTCGATAGACGTTGAAGGACCGCCTCATTCATAACAGAAATGTTGCTATAGTAGACGCTGAAAATCCCTGCAATCCGTTTTTTTCCTGTCAACACACGCGAAAACAGCGCTCACCGTCGCAAAATGATGGCGCTACCGCCCGAGCGCCGTCGTCTCTTCGCGCGGATCTGCTCCGGCGATCAGCTTCCCGTCCGCAGCGACCATGATCGCCCCGACCGCTCCGAAATCCTTATCCCACAGCGGATCTTCTTCTGGTGTATAACCCAGATCACGCAAGCCTGCTGCTGCCGTCGCATACAGATCGGCCTCAAGACGGATATGCGCCGGCGAGGACTCATGCGGCGCAAACGACGAAGGCCAGGCGATCGAATAGAAGCGCGGAGCGGCGATGGCCTGAGCCAGATCCATACCGAACACATGCATGTTCAAGAAAACCTGAACAAGGGCCTGCGCCTGCATATCGCCTCCGGGAGTCGAAAAGGCCATGTGAAAGCGCCCGTCTTTGAAGACGATCACCGCATGCGGCGTTATACGCGGACGCTTCCCGGGCATGAGGGCGCTCACATGCGTCGGATCAAGCCGGAACTGATCCATGCGATTCCCCAGATTGAGCCCCGTACCTGGAATCATCGGCGTCTGCGGAAAATCCGACGGCGTCATGACGACGGCATTGCCTTTTGCGTCGACGATCACGAGCTGACTTGTATCCTGTCCGGCCGAGAAATCGGTCATCGCAAGCAGCGACTGTGCCGGGCTCAGCCCCGCAAGCCTCTGCGATATAGAAAGCGCCTTCACCTGCCCCGCCGCCGGAAGTTCTGCAAAGGCCCGGTCGGTCATCGCCGCTCGACGTGTGGCTGCATATTCTTTTGAAAGAAGCCTTTCAAGAGGAACGTCGATAAAGGCCGCATCGCCCACATAGGTATCGCGATCGGCCATCGCCAGATCGATGGCCTGCGTCACCGTATGAATGTAGGCGGGCGAGTTATGGCCCATACCTTTCAGGTCGATGCCGTCGAGAGTCTGCAAGACAAGCGACTCCATGATGCCCTGCGACCAGGTGCCCGTCGCATACAGAGTATAGTCGCCGATGTGGCCGACGACGGGCTTCTCCCATCCGCCGGAGTATCTCGCAAGATCGTCATAGGTGATCAGCCCGCCTTCTTTTTTGTGATAGGCGGTGATCTTTTCGGCGATCGGTCCTTTATAGAAATAATCGCGAAGGGCCTGCAGTGCCTCTTTGCGACTCGCCCCTTTTTTTAACGCCTCGCTTTCTGCCTGTGCCAGCTCTTCAAGCGTGTTCGCCAGATCGGTGAAGACCATGCGATCGTGCAGATGCACGGGCCGCCACCACTCCCCTCTGATGAAGATGCGCGAATTTTCGGGCATGAGAATCGAGAATCCGATCCGTTCGACTAACGAAAAGTCAAGGTTGCGCACGATGATCGGATGCGCCGGGAAGCCCTCCCGCGCAACGACGATGGCCGGCCTGGAAAGCTCGGCGAAAGACATCGTTCCGCATTCTTCAAGCAGGCTGATGATCACATCGGGCGATGCCGGAATCAGCTGCGACCACAGATCCATCTCGGGCACGGTCTCGAACCCCCGTTCTTTAAACCGTTCGATCGTCGCAGCCGCCGGCGCCTTTCCCGCCGCTATATAGGACTTCACCTCAGCCGTCTTCGCGTTATAATAAAGCATCGGCGCCACGCCCGGAAACGAGGCCGCCTCGCCATGCGTCACGTTCAGCGTTAACAGCGTCGCCACGGCCGCATCGCAGGCCGTTCCGCCTTTCGCGAGAATATCGTAGCCGGCCTGCGACGCCCAGGGCGTTCCTGCAACGACGGCAAACTCTTTCACGTTTAATAGAGGCTTTTCTGTCTTTGTCGTAAAGGTATACGGCATCGGATCGCGCGGGCCCTTCGGTAGCATCGCATACACGGCAAGTAGCGTCAGGATAAAGGCAAGCAGTCCGATTCCCGACCATTTGATGATTCGCTTCATAGTTCCCCTCAGAATCCCGTTCTGCGACGGGTGATTCAATGAATTCTCGGTCGGGCCAGAAGGCAACCAACAACTGTCTGGTTTTGTGGGGGGGGGGGGGGGGG
>NZ_JH597773.1:114343-119537 GCF_000243335.1 Leptonema illini DSM 21528
GAATGGCTTCAGTCAGCAATCCTCTGACCCTTAAAATGAGAGAAAAACTAAGCTCGGCCTATGGTAAGACAATCTATTCGCGCCGGTTTCCGTCGGTAGAAGGTGTCTTCGGCGTTATGAAGAGTGTACGAAATGGATGGCAATTCTTTCGACGCACCCTCAAAAAGGCTCAGGTTGACTGGGCAGAACGTTGTATCGCCCACAATATTGCGAAGCTGATCAGTTTCAGGAGAGTGAATGTATAGCAACATCACAAATCGACGGGCGATCACTTCGCTGGGGTAACGGGCGCTAACGTCATTTCGCCTATGGCCCAAGGGGCCATAGGCGGGCCACTGAAGTGGTTTTTCGACAGGCTCGGGGATGATTCGAATACTCAGAAAATTGCCGGCCTCTATCAGACAGAGAGAGCGCAGCGATGGCGTTCCCGGAAGAGCAAGCTTACTGTGCGGACCGGGTGGCGGGGGTACTCAGGCATTTCGTTCAAGCGTTGTTTTGTGGAATCAGATTTCTTTGCGCTGTCTCTCCGTGGTTGTACTCTCCATTTTTTTTCGGTTCTCTTCTGTCCGCGTCGTGCCCTTTCTACCACTATTCAATTGATGCAACAAAGAATAGCAACCTACCGTCATTCTTCAAAATCGAACTCGATAGGAGCGACAAAGATATCCTTCGCTAAAAACGATTCCCTTATAGCCGATTGTAGCGCTGGTAGATCCTGAGCCTGTGCTCCAAATTCCACTGTATCAAAAACGTTCCGAAAAATGAAGGTGCTTTTATCACGAATCCTCTGACTGCCATCAGAAAAACAGAGACCCGCCTCATTCTCTATTGTAACTCTATATTCAAGTTCAGCAAGAATCCTCATTCGCTGTAAATGCCTCAGCATGCTTCTGAACAACAGGGCACTGATGCCAGTCTTATTACGAAAAAAACCACCACCAGTAAAATGCCCCGATTTGAATCGCGAGCGATTTCGACATGACAATCGGTCGGTCAAACCAGCTATCCCGCCCCATACTTCTCTCCAAGAATCGGATAATTCGATGCTTGAATGCCTATTCGTCAAGTTTAGAAGAATCAGTGCAAGCAGCTCTTCGAGTATTTCTTGGCGGGATGCATTTCTACCCTCTGATGATTCTTTCATTAAAGCCCAAAGCATAGCAGGTTCAATACAGTAGAAAAAATAATCTCCTTTTCTCTCAACATAGGCAATCGATGAAAAATTAATAGCATCCATAGGTCGTCCTTTTAGCGGAAATAGTCTTCCATTGATGTGTCAATCTCTCGGACTGCGTCTTCACCTTTAACATATCCAACATAGCCGAGGTAGCCCCCAAGAGCGACCCCACCGACAACAGCGCCAATCGCTGTGAATCTTACCGGATTTTTCGGACACCCCATCAGGCCACATTCTTAGTTTCGAATTCCTCCGGCGAGATAGCCCGGATAACCGTGGCTTCTCTTCCTCCTATAAAAGACTTCGCTGACGTTAACTGACCTCAAATCCCCGACTTCCTTGCCGATTCTCCTTTCTTCTCGTATCTCAAATGACCTTTTCCAGAATGCTCGATTATCCGAACAGTTCTCTTTCATTTCCGCAGGCAAGTGTGCAGCGCTTACATTTTATCGTAATCATGCTTCTTATCCCGTCAGGATGCAAATTTCCGATGGGTCTCCGAGTGTTACGCTGGAAAACACTGCGAATGTTACGGACAACACGGCCCGTGCGCTTAAGTTTTCATATAAATTGTTTACATTTTTTCTATCGAAAAAATTATCTTATCAAAAGTCGACTCAAAACCAAAATCATTGCATTTATAAATCAGGGTGTTACCTTTTTCCTCAAGAACCATGCCAGAGGAATCCGATTGAGATTCAGGGTAGCCTCTTTCGTTCCAAATATTGTAGACACTGATTTTGCCTTCCTGGGCCTTGCACACACAAACTATCTCATTCAGTGTGTTGTCATCCCACAATTCCATTACACGACCTTTAAGGCCATTGATTTCCAGTTCGCCTTCCCCATCATCTACTGCGATGCGAATACCTTGCCGGTATTTCGTATTATTTTTCAGAAAACGAATTTTGATTGGTTGTCCGTTTTCAATGTTCTGAACGTCCCAAAGAATAATGTTTTTATCCTTACCAAAATTCTTATTATACAATCTTTCTTTGCCGACTGCAAAATTCATCTCACCTCTCCTTCCTCTGTTTTCATTTTATGGCTCTGGACCTTTATAGAATCCCTGCATATCAGCAAAGATGTCACCTCACCACTCGCATGGCTCAAACAGGACCATCCTGTTCACCTGCTCGGCTGTCAGATCCACCCGAGCGTCTTTTCGTGACGGAAGAATAACGACAACCGTCGGCGTCAGTGATTCATGGTAGACGACATGATACACTGGCCGGGCATCCTCCGGTCGCTTGATTCGCAGTATGATCAATCCATCGTAGGCATCCGGAATAATAAAAGGCCCCTTGAAGCATCCACGTGTATTCGTACGTTCAACAGGCCCGAAGCGAAGCTTATTGAAGTCGATTTTTGAAATGGCTGCCTCTAAGAGAGCCACATCATTCTTCCACTTCAGATCGTCTGATAGAATCTCAGGAACATAAGCTACGGCAATCTCCGCTCCTTCAACCGGTCGTATCCCCCGAACATACCCGCGACCAGAAAATACAAAGGCCGTTCCGTTTGTATCAGCCGAAGAAAGATGCTCATATATGACTCCTCCGCGTCGCGCTCCGGTATCGCAGCCCACAGCAAGAAACAGGATAGCAGCCGCTTTAAACAGGTGTATTAGGCTTATCGATTCTCTGTAAAGACGTTTCATTCTTAACCGCCTATAGACCCGGGGCTCGCCAACTAAGGGCTGGCTTCAGGAACGATTCTCAGGGAGAATGCATTTTTTTTAAATAGAATGTTTGCATCGCATTCTCTGTTAATAGTCACCGCACATGACATGAAACTCATGCTTCTCATCGGTAACTGCCATCCCCCAGGCTATTCCGCCATCCTCGCTGCGACATTCCAGTTCAACAATCGTTATCAAAAAGGACTTCGACTTGAAGGGAGGTTTTTCACCCAGACATGTCTCAAGCTCGTAAGTTTCCTTGAAATCAATCAGCAAATCACCTGACCGTAAAGACCATTGACCTGTCACATCCGGAGAACATTGAGCCATCTGCAGGCTTCTCACCGATCCATCGGGCAAAAGCACGATAGCATTGCTGGTTAAACCGATCTGAGCTGAGTCAAGCGGGAAAAGGCTTATTCCATTGCCCGGAGAGAAATGATCCAGGCTCATCCTGGTAAAGGATGCAGACTTTTCCGGCTGGACTATTGCCTGTTTCTCTGCTCTTCCTTCATATGGGGCTGCTGGAGTAGGATTCACCGACGGATTGCAGGCCATACTCGCTATAGAGAAAAGTATAGACCAGAGAAATCCCTTCATGCCTGCCAGATTCTTGATGAAACGACCAATAAATTCAATTTCCGTGTGAGTTCTCAAAGGAAAACCTCGCAACCTCACATTCATACAACATGACCGGTTTTGCAACAATAATTCGTATAGTTCCAGAATCTCTTGACATCCTCAGCTATCAGTTCACCTTCCTTTCGTGGATCCCACGCCCGACAGGATCATTCGCGATACCTTCTCTGATAGAGAGGATGCCATTCCGTTCTTTCAATCCACTCTGCCGCCCGGGCTGCTCGCTGTCCTTAATCTTGATACCCTCGAAGTAGAACAGGGAACCTTCATCGATGAGTCAATGAAGGAATATCGCACTGATATCCTCTTCCGTATTAAAACCGCCAGTGGATCGCCAGCGGAGATCTATCTTCTATTTGAGCATAAATCGCAAAGAGATCCGCACATCTTCACACAACTGCTTTCCTACCTCGCCCGTATCTATGAACGACAGGATAAGCCCGTTCCCGTCATCCCCTTCGTCTTCTATCACGGGAAAAAAGCATGGGATCTCGGAACCGATTTCACGACCCACTTCAAGCTCACGGATAGGGAGCGACAGATCTTTGCGCCCTATCTACCCGATTTCCGATTTGAGCTGTTTGACCTCGGTGATCAGGATGTTGAGACGCTCACTATTACACTCTACGTCAAAATGCTTCTGCAGATCATCCGCTCTATTGATACGGATCGTCTTGATGACAATCTCAGAGACATTTTCGAACTCTCTGAGATCTTTTTCTCAGAGCAAAAAAAGCTTGAGAAACTCAGAAAATTGATCTTTTATGTTCTCACCCGAGGAGAGGTGCCGCACGAGAAAGTTGCGAGCATCCTCTCCTCGGTCTCGAAACGATTGGAGAAGGAAGCTATGACCGCTGCTCAAAAACTCAGAGAAGAAGGATTTGCACAGGGGCTCCTTGAAGGAGAGCAGAAGCTACTTATCAAGCAGATGGAGTGGAGGTTCGGCAGTCTCTCGAAACAGGAGAATGATGCCATCCGTGCCTGTTCAAACAGAGATCTCATCGAAGCAGCAAGCCGGGCTATACTCGAAGGAAAGAGCAAGGAGGAAGTGCTGGCAGAGTTACGCTGATCCATACAATCATGAAGATCGTACGCATGCCTCGATCGGAAGAAGAGATTCATCCCACGGCCGACTCAGGGCAGAAATACCTCCCGATCGACCGTTGATCGCCGTTCCGCGAGTCAGCGGACTCCATACTTTTTGCTGGAGAAGGCCGCATGAGATGCTTTTTTGTAGGCGACAGGACAGCTCTCTTTCATTTCCACAGGCGAGTGTGCAGTGTAGGCAACCCTATATGTCAGCGGAAGTTGTCGCCTCAGTTGATATAGATTTTAATCTCAGGCGGCATCCTGTCCAGTCTTTTGTTTATCCCGAGGATTCAAAGCAACTTTCTCTGGTTGCGTCCATGGCCGAGTATGTCGGCTCCATCGCTCCGGGTGCTTGGCACGAGCAACCGCATACGTTAACCTGCGCTTCGCAAGGATGGCCTCCGATTCCCCTGTCCGCCTCTGCGCTGGAGTGACATAGCCTATAGCAGAATGCCGATGGCTATGGTTATAATACTCCTGAAACCGCTCCATCCAATCAATAGCGGCTTGCATTGTCTCAAATCGGTGATCTTCCCCCCATATTCCGGAGGGAATCATGCAATTTGCTGTGCATAGGCTGTCGGACTTAAATACCCGAGAGCAGAGTG
>NZ_JH597773.1:119637-123468 GCF_000243335.1 Leptonema illini DSM 21528
TCTGGCTCTTCGCCTTCTCGACCGCATCATTGAGATTGATGGGAGTCATGCTGATGCCGGCGTTACTGGCTAACGTCTGCAGCTGGGTGTTGAATCCACCAAGCACCTCGGTTAATGCGGCTTCGCTGGCCGCTTCTGAGGCCTTCTTCTTGAGGTCGACCTCCCACTGCTCGCGGTCGGCCATGTGCTTCGCGATACGCTCGTCCCATTCTTTATTGCCGTCTTCTATCTTACGATCGAATTCTCGTTCCCAGTCTCGCCATTCGGTTAAATAGCGGTCCTCGGCGTCGGTCCACGAGCGTTTGCCGGCCTTGAGCATGGCGGCGACGCGGCTCTCCCATTCCTGACGGCGGTCGAGCAGTTCCTGTTCGCGAAGATCCCACTCCTTTTTCTGTACGTTGACTCTCTGCTGCAACTCCAGATCGAATACGGCCTGCTGGTTGGCTTCATAGTCGGCGTAATGATCAAGCACTCATTGCGGGCGCCCCGGTTATTACCGATGCCTGCCGCATTCGCTCATGCCACCAACCGGCGGGCTCTCCGCCCGAGCAACTCCCCGCCTTACGGCGGGTCCCCTCTTCGGGCTGTCGATCCCTGGCGCAGGGTTCGTCTTGAGAATCTACTTTCGTTACCCGAGAGTCCTGATTCACCCACAACGAATCATCAGCCAGATCGAAGTGATCTTTTCTAACAGCTTATCCGAGGCCGGAAACAAGACCATGAAGTACGAGTATCTCTTTCCACAGAAGCCATACTCTTATGGAGACGTTATCCGAATTCTCGAAAAGGCCTCGAGTTTAACAGTCGGCCTCACGGACAACTCTACGGTCTTTCTCCCGATGACGTTCTCGCGGGAAAGATGCCCGACAAGCACCTCTTTCGCGAGAAAATCGAGCAGGCGAGAGCGAACCGACCGGAATCAACAGAAATCAGGTCTGCGGTATCTGCTGATAACCCAGCCAAGCCGTTAACTGACCTCAAATCTCTGACCTCCTTATCGATTCTCCTTTCTTCTCGTATCTCAAATGACCTTTTCCAGCATGTCCGGAAATTCGGACGGCTTTCTTTCATTTCTACAAGCAAGCCTGCAGGGCTCAGGCCCGACCGTTGATCGCCGTTCCGAGAGTCCGCGGTCTTCATCACAGATACTTTCCAATGGAAAAAGTAGCATGAGACGAGTTATTGTAGACCACAGGTGTTCGTCTCTTCTGCTCCTACCTGGCATGAGTTCTCATGCTTTCCTCCAACGTTCACCACGATGCCTCTTTACCATCGCAGCTTGAGGCGGTTTGAAACCAGCTTCTGTCAGCAGACTCCGAGGGGCCTACCCTCATCTCTATCTCAGCCTCGTGGAACACCGGAAATCCGGACAGTTCTCTTTCATTTCCACACGCAAGCATGCAGGGCTGACCGACTCTACTCGACACAACAACTTTACTCAGGCTTTATAAGTCTACCATCGATGGTCAGATACTTGCACACATTCTCTGGATATCGATCTACGCAGAATAAATCTGGCCCTAATAATTCAATGTCTCTTGACTGCAAAGGTATAATCCATTTCCCCGAGGGACCAATGACACCGTCCTTTTCTCCTTCTTGATCCGAGGCTCTAAAGAATGCCATCCCGAAATCGAATCCGTCAGAACATTGAACAAATGCAGGTTGAACTATCCATTTCCCCTGTCTATCAATCAAACCACATAGCTTTGAGTCACCGAGAACGAAAGCAGCGGCAGCACCTCCATGAAAACTTGAGACATAAGAAAATTGCGGTTCGATTACAATATTACCGCTCCTATCTATCGCTCCCCAACGATCACCAACCTTTACGGGAGCCATTCCCTCCGAAAACTGACCCACGTTATCATAGCTCGGCTTGATAACCACGGTTCCAAGAGGAAAATGAACAAAACCCTGGCGACCGCTTTGATCCTCTACCTGTATCAGATCCTCTGCTGGACATCTGTTAGGCCAGCCCGGTTCTCTTTTAATATAGCTCAGGCCCTGCGGTAATGCAAACATCTTCCCTTTGCCATCTACCATTCTTGTCTGCATTTCTTGTTTTACGCAAAAATAACCATTCGCCAATGGTTCAAGGAAATAGTTGAGTCCCTCCAGTCCAACAATGTTACCCGAGCGGTTGATGACAATAGCGCGAAAATTTGTAAATCTACTAACGGCAGCGAACCCGCCTCTGAATTCCAAGGCGTGGTAGAATTGTGGCTTGATTACATACTGCCCCTTTTTGTTGATATAGCCATGCGGGCAATCCTCCAGGATATAGTCATCAAGAGGGATATTGCACTCCGTCCCCTCGGCTACAACGGCCAGTCCTTCATAAAAAAAATCAGCCCAGCGAAACCGTGGAGGGATGATAATCTTCCCGTTGCGATCCATATAACCATAGAGCTTCCCGCTCTTGAACGGGAGCAAATCCGTCTCGGGCCAGAATCGGCGCGCCAGTAGAGGCGGCGACAAAAACATGAGGAACACGACCGCAACGAGCAAACTATAATAAACTCTGTATAGGCGTCGAAAGGACAACCTCACACTATTCAAGACCTCGCCGCCACGGTTCATCTGTTGTGATAAATCTGCCTTTGCTATCATATTTTGCCCTCAAATGAAATCCTTTATTCCCCTGTTTCCATGCATCGGTTAAATCATCTGCTTGGATTCTCTGAATCGTTCGATTTTCATGTTCTTTTAAAGCAGGAGCATTTTTTGTTGACCAGGTCATTTCGCCCGTCTGAGCATTGACGTGCCATTGACCAAGCAACTGATCTGTATCCTGGTCGTAAACTTCTATGTAGGCCAGAGGCGTCAGATCACCCGGCTTGGTAACCTTTGTCTCCTCGCCATCTGCCCGTGGTTCATAAAATGCGATGGCATATGTTGCCTGCGTAGGTCGCCGATTATCATCTACGGTATCGAACCGAAAGTGGGATCTACCTTTTTTCGCTGTGAAGGAAATCGATGATCCGTCATCACTTACAGAGAAAGTATTTGAATCAAACCGATCGCTATTGTCAATCCTTGCAGTCTGCACAAGCAAGCTCTCTCCGGCTACTTTAGTAGTATTGAAGCGCTCTATTATGAGGACATCCTTATTCAGTCGACCATCACCATTCGTATCTTCATACATGTAACGCGTGAAAGTATGCCCATCTTTCGAGTAATCAATCCGAATAATATTGCCGCGAGCAGTAGGATTTCCGTCCTTCGGCATTAGAGAGTAAATCGTTTTCCCATCCTCTCCTATTCGCTGCACGAGCTCACCTGACGCCAGTTTACTCTGTTTCCAACTTTCAAAACTCATTCCTTCTCGAATCCATGGCCTTATAAGTCGAGGGTCTCGCTGCGGCGGCGTCTGGCCCATACGCTCGCCCTCAGGCGGTTCGCCCATAGCTTCGGCCAGCTTCTGCGCCATATATTCCGGGTCAAAGTCAGAAAGAGAAGACCGAGGCCTGTCATCCAATGTGTCGTCGTCGCCATAGTAGTCTACCCAGCCTGCCTCCTCCTCCTTCCTCCTCATGAGTCCCGCAGCAGACATTCCTGCCCGGTAACCCTGATCCGTCTGATTGAATCGTACCGGATTTTTCGGACACCCCATCAGGCCACTTTCTTAGTTTCAAATGCCTCCGATGAGAGATAGCCCAGATAACTGTGGCTCCTCTTCCGGTTATAAAAGACTTCGATGTAATCGAATATCTCGCACTTCGCTTCCTCTTGATTCGCGAAGACCTTTCTGTCCAGCTCATTCTTCATCTGACCGAAAAATGATTCGGCGACGGCGTTATCCCAGCAGTTGCCTTTACGACTCATGCT
>NZ_JH597773.1:123568-134264 GCF_000243335.1 Leptonema illini DSM 21528
AGTGCCTCTCAGAGTCTTCAGGAGGGTTTTAGAGGCACTGTTAACGCTGCATCGCATCAATATGCCGCCGAAATTGAGAACATCCTTTTTACACAACCAATCTGATCGATTCGGCATCCTCGAATCCCAGATCTCAGCTTAACCGGGTTAAACGGTCAAGGCCTCAGACAGACCAGGTGCTCCGATGGGTCGGCAGTCTCCTGCTATCACAGGAGGAACAATTCCGTAAGGTGCGGTCATACACTCATATCCATGAGTTCTTAAACAGCTTCCTGGATAAAAAGATTGACGAGCGGATCTCGGCATAGGATGCATTCAGTGGGTCCCGCCTCAAAGTCTAACTATCACTGGGACATAGTCTCGAAATTCTCCTTTATGTCTCACATAATCGTCCAGTGCCCAACCATACGTCTCTACAGCTGTATGATTGAAAGTGAGGCTCCAGCCTTCACCTCGAAACAGCCCTCCTGCATTAGTATCCATGACCATCTGATAACGCTCGCCATTATCCGGACGACCGTTAATGCCATCACCACCCCAGTGAAAGGCTCCCGTCATATAATCAATGCGGTTTCTTGTATCAAGGGTAAAGTTCACGGCTTGAATCGGTTTGATCGTATGTGCTCCGCCAAGCAGAAGCAGATCAGCACCAAGTCGTTTATCTATGTTTCTTGCCTTTCCCTTCCAGGTCTGCAAGGCATGGGTGACAATCTGCGCCCCCTGACTGTGAGCTACGATCAGGCCGCCGTTGTCCATTATTCCCGAATCAAAGATTTTCCCCCAGGTTCCCGATGCAGCCTCTGTTCCAGGAAGTCCGGCTGCCTGTAAGGCATAGCTGACTCCGAGATTGAGAAGATCACCGGCAACGCTCGTGGAGTTGTAAACACCCATGGAGCCTCCGTAGTTACCAATCGTCGACGCCACCTTCCTTCTCGTAAAATCACTCAGGTCGATAGCGCCAAGACCTCCATTCCATACTCCATTCTGTGTAATCAGATAGTTCTTACCCTTATACTCCGCCAGCTTTTGACGGATGGTCCCATCAGGGCCATCAGCGATCACCTTCATATTCATGTCCAGATCACGGAAGAACATATCCCCGTCATTCAAGCGCTCACCATTGATATAGACACGGTCAGTTCCCAGAATACCCCTTCCTTCTTCCACAATGTAATTCTTCACCTTGCCGTCAGCATCCAGCTCCAAGCGATAGCCAGATGCAGTGAAAAAGTTTGACTTGTTACGAACGTAGAGTCCATCTTCGTTCTCCGTGAGTCCTTCCTTTGATAATTTTTGACCTTTGAGTAAATCATAAACCTGTTTAACCCTGGCAAGCTCGCGCTCATGCGTCCACGGCTCTTTGATAGATGCAACCATTGAATCATACGTGGCGCCGATCGCCCCATCTATGCTACTCTCAATACCACCGAAGAACCCCATATAAGCATCCATTACAGTGTTCCCAAACCGCGTCACAGCATTAGGATTATTTTCGGCATCAGACCCATAGCGCCCATCAAAAGCATCGGCGATGACGGATGGAACACCAAGAAGCAAAGCGAGAGGGACGCCGAGAGCATACTTAGCCAACGTAGTTGCAATACGAGCTGCGGACAGACCACCTATTGCAGCAGCGTGGCCTGCCCCCATCCCCGCGCTCTCGCCAATTTGCATGCCAAGGCCCAGAGTATGGCCGACAGTGGTAAGGGCTCCCAGGCCCACTATTGCAGCTTGCATTGGCAGGAATAGTGCCGCCCCTAAACCAAATTTCGTGAGATTAGCGGCCCCGTCCGCAACATGGCCTAAAACGGTCGTCAAGGTATCCCATACCGAACGGGCAGCGTCCGGGATGGGTCCTTCGATGCTTATACTGTTGACATTCAGATCACGAAATACCCCAAACCCCTGTAGAATCTGTGCCATCCGATTCGTTTGATCCGTCTGATTCGCCTTCTGATTGATCCTTGCCTTTATTTCGTTCAGCACATCGTCAAGACCCGCCAGCTTCAGATCGGCCTCGATCTCAGCGTCTGTTTTGTTATCCCTCTTGCCGTCTTCCAGAATCTTAAGAGTTCTCCCCTCACGAGAATCCTTCTGCATCGACATACTTAACCCACCGGCAAGAGAGCCAAGCCTTGTCAGGTCCGGATTCGCAAATGCAGCATAACCATTCTCGTAGCCCTGCGAGTAATTATAGTATTCTTTACCTGCAGTTAATACCTGCGTCGTGATGTCACGGGCAAGATACTGAGACATATGAGTGGCATTGAACTGCCCGCCAGCGTAATCACCGGCGAATGCTATGGCTGCATTGCCCGCATTGAATTTGCCTGTGAAATTCCCATTCGCATCGTATTCAATTCCGGCCGATGCGGCGCTCACAAGATTCTGCAAGAGGCCCGAATTCATACCAGCAAGACCGGCCGCTACGGAGGCAGAAATAAAAGTCTGATCCGTCGTCTGGTAATCTCGTTTGCCGGTCTTCGCATCGACATGAATCGTAGAGGCAAGAGCAGAACCGATGGCACTACCGATCGCCGTGCCTGCAGGGCCGACAAGACTGCCTACTGCAGCTCCAATCGCAGGCAGCGCACCCTTAACCGCCCCTAACGCCTGCGCCTCGGCCATGTAACCGGCATCCTTACCGTAAACCTCAGAGGCGACTCGCACATTCTGTATCGAGGTCGCAAGCATCGTCACCGGATTGAACTGATTCATCGTCGCCGTGAGGGGATCAATTGATCCCGCGATGCGCTCCATTCTGTCTGCGTTCTTACCGTCGATATATCGGCTCACAAGATCCAGCTTGTTATAGAATCCAAGATAGATGCCACTCGGACGATTCCCGCCATCGCCTAACTCACCGAAACCCGGATCAGCCAGATACTTCAAGACGTCCAATCCTGTTACGTTTTCTCCCATGCCGAGTTTCTTCTGCTCTTCCGCTCCAAGATGTGGAGCAGCCTGCCCGATCTGCGAGACAAACTCGCTCGATCCCGCCGGCTTACCGATCCACCATGCTAAGTCGCCGATGACTTTTTTATCTTTAGAATTCTTCCGCTCTGAGGTCGTTCCCGTCCCCATGATCTTCTCAAAGGCCTTCTGGAGTATCAGCTTCTGGACCGAGAAGAATGATTCTACCTGTACCGTATCGGCGGCTTCAAGGAACGACGGTAGATCAGACATGATCTCGTCGCGGCTTTTCTCGATCATGTCGCCGCTCGAGTTACGGAGCAAGGCTCCGCCATAGCCATCTCCAATAGAGGAGAGGAACCCATCAAGGGCTGCCTTACCGTCATACCACTGATACGCCTCTACCATGCCGACCGCCGTTGAGACGAGTTTACTCTGCTTGATAAACGTATTCCCCGATTTCACAAAGCCGGCGCCGAGGGCGGCAGGCGAAACCACTCCTCAGCCCTCACCCCGCGGGTGGTGCTCTGTTGTCTGGTTGAGCACCAGGCGGGGATTCGGGTGGGAGTGGTTTCGCCGGGCTTTGCGGCCTCTTATTGCGGGCGCCCCGCTTAACGCACAGGCGACAGAGTCAACACCGATGCAAGTTAAGCGGCGGGCTCTTGCGTCGAGCGACTCCCCACCTTACGGTGGGTCCCCTCTTCGACACTTCGATCCCTGGCGCTGGGTCCGTCTGGAGAATCTACTGGCGTTACCCGAGATTCATGGTTACATAACAGGCGAATTTCTCCAGAGCGCAGCCGAGAAATTACTTGCAGGGAGCAGATGTTCCTACTTCATGCAGCCTGACGATGCAAGCAGCCAGGCCGCTCATACACATCCGCCACAAACGCAAGAAGGCTTCCTACGCTACTCTTCTCATCTTCAAGGCTCAGAACGGTCTGCTCACAAGAGAAGAGGAAAAGATCATCCCACGTTCTACATTCCATGAATGGAAGCATAAAGATCTTTCCGGAACCGTCGGCTTCGATCCCGACGAACCCTTTCTCACGAATATCGATACGCTCCACAGAATCAGCGAGAATTCCGCTCTGCTCAAAACCAACGAGGCCATACTCAGAGTCATCGACTTCTACAGAACGGTTCTCGACTCCGTTCGCGGGAACAGGCGAATCTGGAAAGAAAACAGGATTGAAATTGTCAACCTTATTGCATCCATCAAAGACGACATCGGCTTTAACCGTGCCTGCCAGATGCTCCGCATCTCCACACAGAAATACTATAGATGGATGAGGCAGAGCTGTACATCCTCGGCCATCGGCCTCTGCCGCAGGCTCCATCCTGCTCAGCTCACGCACCAGGAACAGAAAGTCCTCAAAGACTATGTTACCGACGGCCGATTCCGATTCTGGTCACTTACAGGTATCTACTACCGTATGATGACCGATGGAAAAGCCTTCATGAGCAAGAATACGTTCTTCTCTTATGCGAGAGCATTCCAGAAAGAAAGACACAGATTCCGCAAGCAGGCGAGACGAATCGGAATTCGAGCAACGGCTCCCTTTCGACTTCTGCACATGGATACGACGATACTCAGAACTCTCGATGGAACAAGGGTCTACATCCACTTCATCAAAGACAATTTCTCTCGAGCCATTCTCGGCTGGGTCGCTTCCCTTGATGCGACATCCCTTAACCCGGCAAGAAATCTCATTCAGGTTTGCGAGAAGTTTAACCTCTTCCACAGAGAAATCGATCTCATGTGCGATGATGGAACGGAGAATAAGGGCGAGGTTTCCGTCTTCCTTGAACGAGACGATGTGCGCATCCGACGAGTCATCGCACAGATCGAGGTCTACTGCTCTAATAGCATGTCCGAGGCCGGGAACAAGACCATGAAGTACGAGTATCTCTTTCCACAGAAGCCTTATTCTTATCACGACGTTATCCGAATTCTCGAAAAGGCCGTGCCCGAATTTAACAGTCGGCCTCACGGTCAGCTCTACGGTCTTTCTCCCGATGACGTTCTCGCGGGAAAGATGCCCGATAAACGGCTCTTCCGTGAAAAAATCGAGCAGGCGAGGGCGAATCGACCGGAAATCAACAGAAATCAGGTCTGCGGCATCTGCTGATAACCCGGGCAAGCCGTTAACTGACCTCAAATCCTCGACCTCCTTACAGATTCGCCTTTCTTCTCATTACTCGAATGACCTTTTCCAGCATGTTCGGATATCCGGACAGTTCTCTTTCATTTCTACAAGCAAGCCTGCAGGGTGCGAGTTAAGCGGCGGGCTACTTCGGGCTCCGCTGCGCTCCGGCCTCCTCGCTTCGCTGCGGGGGCTGGCTTTGCCACCCTGCGTATCCCTGGCGCTGGGGTCCGTCTGGAGAGTCCACTGGCGTTACCCGACATCCATGTTTCACCGAAGAAGAAGAATCGCTGAAATCGAAGTGGTCTTTTCCAACAGTACTCCTGAGGCCGGAAACAAGACCGTGAAGCACGAGTATCTCTTTCCACAGAAGCCTTATTCTTATGCCGACGTGATCCGTATTCTCGAAAAGGCCTCGAGTTTAACAGTCGGCCTCACGGTCAGCTCTGCGGCCTTTCTCCCGATGATGTTCTCGCGGGAAAGATGCCCGATAAACGGCTCTTCAGTGAGAAAATCGAGCAGGCGAGAGCGAACCGACCGGAAATCAACAGAAATCAGGTCTGCGGTATCCGCTGATAACCCGGGCAATCCGTTGACTGACCGCAGCCCCCCGGCACGCTTGCGGATTCTACTTTCCTCCAATATCTCGAATGAACTCTTTGAGTATGACCGAAAATCTGGACAGCTCTCTTTCATTTCTACACGCAAGTAAGCAGGCCACCCAGCTATTTGAAACCACGCTCCTTTAACATACGCAGAACCGTATCGCGATACGGCCTCATTTCTTCGCTGACAGGATAATCACGATAAAACCAGATTCCCTCTAAATCGAAAACAAAGCCCCTCTGTACCAAAAGAATTACGATGTCATACCGACCATAGCTACGAATCGCCATCATGGCAGCATTGTAGTTTGGATACCGCTCATCATGAATATTCACATCGGCGCCAGCATCAAGTAGTATCCGCACATTCTCAATAAAGCCCTCATACGATGCCTTTAGAAGCGGTCGATCAGCGGCCTCACCTTTTTTCGCATCAGGATCACCGCCGTATTGCAACGCCAGACGCAGGTAATACGGATCTTCAATGGCCGCCGCCATCACTGTCGCAGACCAGCCTCTGTGAACACGACTGCTGGAATCTCTGGTAAAGGGGTGGCCCACAACACCCGGACTAGTATAACCATCCCCTGTTCCGCCGAGATTGGGGTCAGCGCCTGCTTTAAGTAAGGCCTCATAGCCCTTCTTGTTTTGGGCACACATCGTCCAGATCAGCATCGGTACGGCTCCCTCTTCTATGTAATTAGGATCGGCACCGCCCTGTACGAGACGATTCACCTCATCGACCTTGCCGCTCACTGCAGCATGCACGAGGGCAAGGGCCTGCGGATTACGATAGGCCTTATCTACCGTGCAGCCGGCACACTGTACCTTACCGAAAGAAAAACAGGATAATAGGGAAAACATGCTAACCATCCCTCCTATCGTGAATGCATTCATCGTCTTCATTGTTATCTCCTTCTTGCCTTCTCATTGCAATTCTCTCTGCAACGAGGTCATCACGTTCGTATTGCTATGAAGAGCCCCCCATCGAAGGAATCTTTGAAAGATGTTTGAGCGCACTTCGCCCCCAGTCATGGCCATCAACTGACGACGTTCACCGGTTGCGGAGGGCAGATACGCCGGTAGAATCACTGCCTCTCCTTGAGACCAGTTCGTTGCGTACTTTATCGGCGTTAGTAATGTAGCAAAGGGATCAAAAATCGGATTATCCTGCACAGCCGAGAGTGCATCACCGTTCAGATAATAGGCCTTCACTCGTTGCTCTATACCTTCCGTCGATCCGCCATAAACAGAATACGCTGTCGATTGCACACCGGCTGCGTTGAACGTTATGGCGTTCTTATTCGTAACGGAAGCCGCCAGGGAGGCCAGTCCTCCGCCCAGAGAGTGTCCCGTGAAGCTCAGTTCACCTTTGTCGCCAACGAGCCTTGCTGCATTCAAGGCCAAATCCCTTGCCTGCGTATACTGAGCCGTGCGAACTCCCATTCCCGTAGTGCCGAGATCGGCCGCGATATCGCCCCACTCGCTTGGCTCTGTTCCCCGGAAGGCCAGGATATACTGGGTCTTGCGCCAGGAATTACCAGGAATACGATACAGCCAGGACTGCATTCCATCTTTCGTTTCGAATTCGCTGAACTTATCCTTGTCGTTTAGCGCGAACCCCATTTCCTTCAGCTCTTCCCGAGAGAGTCGTTCCATTCCAAACGCCGCCATCGAGCGCTGCATGGCCTCCTTCTGGGCCTCAAATATCAACCGCTCATACTTATCCAATTTTTCAACGTCATCTTGATGATAGTTTATATAAACGTCCTCAGCGGCAATGTTATTGATCAACGCAGCCTTCATCTCGTCAATGCGAAGTTTTATGGCATCCAGATGCTGATCGTAGGTCCAGTCGGGGTGATCCTTCTTCTGTTTGGCATAGATCTTTTCGGCCAACTCATTGTAACCTTCCACTGTATTCAGCTTGCGAGCTATCGCTTCGTTCTTGGTCGCAAGGGCTTGAAACAGAGCCTTCTCCTCCTCTACATCCTTCATTGCTCGGCGATCTTGCCAATCGTCATAGGCCTTTCCGAGAGCGTCGCTTCGGTGGGCAGCCCAGTCCAAGCCGTCGCCGATCCAGCCAGATACTTTGTTGTAGCCATATTTCAGACCATCCCACACCGCCCCAATGCCGTCGCCAATCACGCCTGCCAATACTCCATAACCGGCAAGCGTACTCATGCCGCCTTCCCAGAAGCGGCCCCAGGCAGAGCCGGCGGGTTGTGCCGCTCCGTCCAACCGCATATTTCCTTCATCGTCACGTCGAGCGAAGACACCGAGGCCGGCCATAGAATCACTGGCACGATGCGTTCGGTCAAGGGAGTTCGCCAGCTGGTCTTGCCAGTCCTGAGACTGCGACTGCATTACTGTACCGAGTATACCGCCGAGATCAGAGAAATCGGACTCTGCCATGGCCGCGTAACTGTTCTCATGGCCTGCAAGCATCTTCTGATACTGCAGCATCATGTTCATGCCCGTAGAAACGCCCGACTTAGTCAGGTCACTCGCCAGCGTTCCCTGCTTCAGGCCGGCAGCACCTGCTGTTCCAGCAGCAACAAAAGTTATTCCTGCGCCGATCAACGCAGAATCGCCGCGAGAGCCCTCAAGACTCCATTGTCCGGTAAAACGTCCTCGGCTATCGAACTCAGCGCCTGCTTGTAATATCCCCATTGCAGCAGAACTGCCGAGAGCAACACTCTGAGCCGTCTGAGCCGTCACCGCTGCCGCAACAGCTTTCTCAGAGGCCGCTACCAGCTTGGCCGTCGTATCGGCAGCCTGAACGGCAGCCGCCGCTGTATTAGACGCTCTGGCCGCGTAGGTTGCGTATCCTCCGAGAGCCCCACCGACTACGTCCGTCAATGTAGCGAGCGCACCTTCGTCCGTCATCTGGTAACTGCGCTTGCCACTTTTTGCATCAACATGAATAGAATTTGCCGTAGCACTTACAACAGCACCGCCAAGAGCAACAGCACCGCCAATAAGGGCACCGATTCCCGTCCATCCTGCGGCTGCCATAACGGCCGTTCCTGCTGCTACAAGCATGGAACCTGCAATCCTGAGAGGAGTCTTCACCGCACTGAGTAACTGCGCCTCCCACATATAACCTGCGCCCGTTCCGTGCACCTGGGTGGCTATCTGTACATTCTGGACCGCGGTCGCAAGCATAGTCACCGGATTAAACTGATTGATTGTCGCCGATATCGGGTCGACGGAGCCCTGAATACGCTCCATACGCTCGGAGTCTTTACCGTCCACATACCGGCTCACAAGATCGAGCTTGTTATAAAAGCCCAGATAGATGCCACTCGGACGATTCCCGCCCTCGCCTAACTCACCGAAACCCGGATCAGACAGATACTTCAAGACGTCCAATCCTGTTACGTTTTCTCCCATGCCGAGCTTCTTCTGCTCTTCCGCCCCAAGATGTGGAGCGGCCTGCTCTACCTGTGAGACAAACTCGCTCGATCCCGCCGGCTTACCGATCCACCATGCAAGATCGCCGATGACTTTTTTGTCTTTGGAATTCTTCCGCTCCGCTGCAGTTCCCGTGCCCATGATCTTCTCGAAGGCCTTCTGGAGTATGAGCTTCTGCACGCCAAAGAACGACTCCACCTCCACCGCGTCGGCCGTTTCAAGGAATGCCGGCAGGTCGGCCATGACGGAGTCGCGGCTCTGCTCCTCTGGATTGCCCTCTTCGTTCAGAATAATACGGCCGCCGTATCCGGCCCCGATGGACGACAGGTAACCATCAAGGGCTGCCTTACCGTCATACCACTGATACGCCTCTACCATGCCGATCGCCGTTGAGACGAGTTTACTCTGCTTGATAAACGTGTTCCCCGATTTCACAAAGCCGGCACCGAGGGCGGCCATCTCGGTCTGCTGCTCGATGGCCTTATTCTGGCGCTCGATCTGCTCCAGTAGATCAGACATGAGCTTCTGATACTGTTCCAGAATCTTAGCGTTGCCATAGACCACCATCTGCTTCTGGAAGTTACCCATCTCATTGCGGAAGTCCGTAGCAAGGCCGGCAAGGGCGGATTGAGTGTCGGTGCCCCACATCTCTGAGAGCGAGAGGTTTGTGTTAAACCGCTCGATCGATTCGTTAATGTTTGCAAGCTGCTCCAATTCCGTGGGCAGATTGGCGATGATCTGGCTCTTCGCCTTCTCGACCGCATCATTGAGATTGATGGGAGCCATGCTGATGCCGGCGTTACTGGCTAACGTCTGCAGCTGGGTGTTGAATCCGCCAAGCACCTCGGTTAATGCGGCTTCGCTGGCCGCTTCTGAGGCCTTCTTCTTGAGGTCGACCTCCCACTGTTCGCGGTCGGCCATGTGCTTCGCTATGCGTTCATCCCACTCTTTATTGCCGTCTTCTATCTTACGATCGAATTCGCGTTCCCAGTCTCGCCATTCGGTTAAATAGCGATCCTCGGCGTCGGTCCACGAGCGTTTGCCGGCCTTGAGCATGGCGGCTACGCGGCTCTCCCATTCCTGACGGCGATCGAGCAGTTCCTGTTCGCGAAGATCCCACTCCTTTTTCTGTACGTTGACTCTCTGCTGCAACTCCAGATCGAATACGGCCTGCTGGTTGGCTTCATAGTCGGCGTAGATCATCGTATAACCGGCATACTCCCGGCCGCCTTCTGCGTCGGTTTCATTGTCGGCTGCTTCCGTGAAGAGGTCCTTCATGGTGCGGTCGCGTTCTGCTAAGATAAACGACCAGTCGTTATCGCCTGCCTGCGCCTGTCCGGCGGCGAGGTAATCCTGCACGCGATCGTTTCTCAAGATGTTGCCGTGATCGACAAGAGAACGCAGGATGTTGCCGGCATGATAGACGGCCTTATCCTCGACGTCTTCATCAAAAAGGGCGAGCACATAGCTGATATTTCCGTGATGATCGGCTACGGGAATACGCGTATATTTCTTTCCGAGTAGCGATTGCAGAAAGGGGTCGGTGACCGGCGCTTCTACATACTTCTCCAATTCTTCGTCATAGATTTTCGGTGGCTTATACTGGTACACGCC
>NZ_JH597773.1:134364-412167 GCF_000243335.1 Leptonema illini DSM 21528
CCATGCTGATGCCGGCGTTACTGGCTAACGTCTGCAGCTGGGTGTTGAATCCACCAAGCACCTCGGTTAATGCGGCTTCGCTGGCCGCTTCTGAGGCCTTCTTCTTGAGGTCGACCTCCCACTGCTCGCGGTCGGCCATGTGCTTCGCTATGCGTTCATCCCACTCTTTATTGCCGTCTTCTATCTTACGATCGAATTCTCGTTCCCAGTCTCGCCATTCGGTTAAATAGCGGTCCTCGGCGTCGGTCCACGAGCGTTTGCCGGCCTTGAGCATGGCGGCTACGCGGCTCTCCCATTCCTGACGGCGGTCGAGCAGTTCCTGTTCGCGAAGATCCCACTCCTTTTTCTGTACGTTGACTCTCTGCTGCAACTCCAGATCGAATACGGCCTGCTGGTTGGCTTCATAGTCGGCGTAGATCATCGTATAACCGGCATACTCCCGGCCGCCTTCTGCGTCGGTTTCATTGTCGGCTGCTTCCGTGAAGAGGTCCTTCATGGTGCGGTCGCGTTCTGCTAAGATAAACGACCAGTCGTTATCGCCTGCCTGCGCCTGTCCGGCGGCGAGGTAATCCTGCACGCGATCGTTTCTCAAGATGTTGCCGTGATCGACAAGAGAACGCAGGATGTTGCCGGCATGATAGACGGCCTTATCCTCGACGTCTTCATCAAAAAGGGCGAGCACATAGCTGATATTTCCGTGATGATCGGCTACGGGAATACGCGTATATTTCTTTCCGAGTAGCGATTGCAGAAAGGGGTCGGTGACCGGCGCTTCTACATACTTCTCCAATTCTTCGTCATAGATTTTCGGTGGCTTATACTGGTACACGCCGCCATCCCTTTTGAGATAAGGATATGCCGGATCACCAGCCCGTACGATCTGGTCGCGGTCATACTTGCGGCCGAAGGAATCCGTAAACTCGGCTTCTCCCTGCGAGGCTTTTGCGTCATATACCTCGGCCTTTTCTTCTTCGGTTAATTCTTGACTGCCCCCATTCGAGTCGACGCTTGTGATGTTGCCCTCTTCATCCATCTCGACGAGATAGCGCAGATCCTCTTCTGTGAGGCTGTAGAGCGAGTGGACAAGCTCCGGGTCTGGATCATCCTGCAATTCTCCGTATTTTTGCAGGCGTTCTTTGAGCGTTTTCATGTCAGGAATCTTCGTGAAATACTCAAGCTTCGCTTTTGATGCCTCATAGGTTCTCTGTCGCTCAACAACCTCGCCTATACCGAGTTTCTCTGCACCCGCTGCTTTGAGTGTATTGGCTGCTCCGATTGTCAGTAGGACATTCGCTATCAATACTTTCGCTGCCGCTGCTGACATCTGAGATGTCCCCTGACGAACGATAGCCATAAGTGGAGGAATTGCAGCCAGGCTTCCACCAAACGTAACAAAGGCGGCGGCCTGGGCGACGGCGATCGCCGCGTATGCTGCTGCAATAATCGGCGTCCAGATCATATTGACGATATCACGCTCCAGCATGGCAAGATCCCTTTGTCCGGCTGCCAGAATCATACCATAATACAGATTGGAGAAACCGGAAAATGAGCCAAAAACGGAACCGGATTTGTGAGATAACCACTCTCCAATAGAGGCGGCATCTTCTTGAGGAATGGCGCCGCCGATGAGCATGCCTGCTGCGGCGATAATGACCTGAGAGGGCGTGATCTGCGGAGCCTGCGTCATGGATTGCTGTCCGATGGAGCGCAGCCAGTCGCCACTCTTCCAGTACCATGCGGAAAGCTCTCCAAAATAATTCCCCACACCCGCTTCATACTGAGCGGCAAGACGCTGATAGACGGCGTTGCGGGCGGCTGTGGCTTCTTCGCGTTCCGCTTCATCTGCGATATTAGAAAAATCCCCGAAGTGATGAGCCAGCGAATCCTCGAACCTCTGCTTCTTCTCGGCCGTTTCCATCTCAAGTCGCCGGATCTCTGCCTGCACGAGCGTCTGCGCCTTCTGCAGGCGGATCATGCGCATCGTATGCTTGATGTAATCGGCGCGGGCTGCGATGAGCGTGCCGTATTGCTCGTAGATCTCCCGATTTTCGAGATCTTCGAGCCGGTCGATGTCTTCGTCTTTGATATCGGAATTGCGGGCCTGCCGGGCATCCTCGATCGACAGAAAGCGATACTGTCTGTAGACGAGATCGCGCAGTTCGGCGAGTTTTTTGCGCTCGTCATCGGTTAACGGTACCTTCACGGCGGCCGAGACGGCGGGATCGACGTTATCCAGAGCACCGAGCACGCGATCAAACTTCTCCATATTCGTGTCGATCTGTACGTTATAGCCGGCCGTTTTGAGCTGCGCATTGGCCTGCTCCAGTAAAAGACCCGCCCGACGGTATTCTTCGCGGGCGTCGGTGGCGTAGTCTTTGAGGGCGTCGAGACGGGCCTCTTCGCTCATAGAGGCCGAGAAGAGATACGGAGTCTCGGCATAGTCCTTCACGGCAAGACGCCGCTGTGCGTCGCCCTGCGCGCTTTCAAGGCGCCGCCACCAGGCGCTCATGTCATCGAGATGCCTTGTATACTGGCTGATGGCCGTGCTATAAGCGTCTTGCAGAACGCCGGCCTCTGTCGTCAGGGCGTCGTAGGCAAGGCGTGCGTTCTCGAACTTCTCTGCGATGGGAGTAAAGATCTGCTCCACAAAGAGGGTCTGCCCGAGCACCTTCAGATGCTTGCGACGGGCCGAGGCTCCGAACTGGTCCTCGGCCTTGCTCACCGCCTCTTCAAGACCGTCGATCTCACCTCTTTTCTCAAGCTGAGATTCGTCACCGGAGTCCGCACTGAGGGTGAGGGCCGCTGTACGGGCCGTTTCAAAAGAGGTGCGCAGCGACGCATAGTTACCCGACTGCGCCTTTGCAAGCTGGTCTTTCAGGCGATCTTCGGCGCTGCCCGTGGCGTCAACCTCCGAGGCGGCGCGGGAGAGTCCGCGCAGGGCGTCGCTCAGTCCGCTTAACGCATCCAGATAGTTGTTGGCGAGATGCGCATGATAGGCCTCAATCATCTGCTGCGCCGATGAGGCATTCCGGTTAAACGTGATACGCTGTACGGTGCGCAGCTCCACAAGACTGTCGTCTGTGGCATCGGTCGTATTCTGATCGAGAACGATGGAGTCGTAATCGCTGCGGATACGGTCGCTTACAAGGCGATTCACGAACGATCCGTCGGCAAACATGGCGGGAAGATTCGAAGCGACAAGCGCACCCTCCGTCGAATCGAGCGCACCTTCCGTCTCAAGGAGCATACCCTGACGGAATTCATGATACGTCTGCACGATCCTGCCGTCCTTATCCGTGGCCGGAGGATCCGTCTCGACGTTATAGAAGTTCACGTCAAGATAGCGATCGTCCTCTAAGACGTTCGCCAGATACTTGCGATAATCCGCTTCAAAAAAACCATTACCGTCGTCTGCATACGTGCGATAATTCACAAAACGACTCTGCGTGACGTTCGCTCCGCGAAGGGCGGCAAAAGAGGCAAGGCGGGCGGCTACGGCCTGCTTCAGACTGTAATCGGTCGCAAGATTTTCAAGGGCACGCCTGTCGGCATCGATGTGAGAGAGAAGGCCATACTGCGCCTCGGCCACGCCTTCCTGTGCAAGGGCGCGACGCTCTGCATGCATCGAACCGAAGTCGGTGAGGTCTGCCTCGCCTTTCAGGAAGTCGGCCAGATCGTTACGCAGCGCGTCGGCTTCCAGATACCTTGCGATGAAGCGTTCGAGAAGCGTCGTCTCTTTACGCAGCGTCTGCAAAAACGCCGGTTCAAGGTCCTGAAGCGTCCGGGCGATCGCCTGAGCGACGTCGTCACGCAGATCTGCGGGCACACTGTCGGGCAGGTTCGCCGCGACACCGGAAGCCGTCGGGTTATCCAGCGCCACAGACCGCATAAGCCCGACCATGAGGGCGCTCCTATGCCTGCGCGCTTCGGCGATCTTCGCGTCGGTCATTTCAGACCCGGCAAGGTTTCCGAAAATCTCAGCGTCGATCTTCTCAAAGATGCCGCTTGTGATGAGCTCCTGCGAGGAGCGCATCGCGAAATATTTCTTATATGCTGCGGCATGCGTCGCAAGAGAGGTCTTTTCTTTCTCGGTCAGAGCGTCGAAGAACGCCGTCTTGAGGTTTGCAAACGGCGTGGAAAGATCTCCCGGTACGACAAAATCCGTATCAGCGGCATAGATCAGATGATAGAAGAATCCTCCGCGGTCGTTCTTTGCAAGTTCGCGCAGACGACCGTCGGCCTTCTCGAGTTTCGAGAAAAAGATCTCTTCTATATGAGCGGCTCTTGCACCCTCGGAAGCAAGAAAGATCTCAAGGGCGTCGCGTTCCGCCTCCGTTCCATAATGGAAGTTCATGAGCGACTCCTGTCGCATCAGATCTTGCAGAGAAGCCTGCGATTGCGAGGCGGCCTGCACGATCAAGAAGCGCTTCACGTCGTCGCGAAGGCTCTGCGTTCCCGACAGATCACCGTAACCGGCAAGCGTGATGGCGCGATCAAGATCGGCATCTGAGATGTCGGTTAAAGATAAAGAGAGATACCCCGCACCTGCGCGGCGAGCGGCTTCCTCCGAGGCCTCGATACGCGCAAGTTCCTGATAGAGCCCGGGTATGCCGAAGCCGGCGGCGATCTCTTTGAGAACGGTGCGATAGTTGCGGTTTTCCAGATTCGCATAACCCGGATGATCGGTGCGGTACTGCTTCCATGCGTCGGGAAGCACCGATTCGGCCGTGGTCGCCTCGCCGAGTTCGCCGCTGCTGCGCAGCATGCGGATCACGGAGGGATCATACATCTCGACAGACGGTTGCTGTACAAGAAAGGCGAAGGCGGCGTCAAAGAAGGTCTCCACTGCATCGTCGCCGACAAGACGCTCGCGAAAGCTGAGACCTCCGTGCGCGTATCTCGCATCGGCAAGCATGGCGTCATAGATCGTGCGGTAGGCCACCTCATCCGTGGCTACAACGCCGGTAAGCGTGAAGCCGGACTGCACGGCATAGGCCTTCACGCGCTCCATGTAGATGCGACCGGTGAAGTCCGAGAAGAAAGCGCGCTCATCCAGTGAGCCGATGCCGTTCGCCGAACCGGCGGAGGTCAGCCGCAGGTATTCCTGTTGCATCACAAGCTTCACGATGTCAGCTCCGCCGCGGGGCAGAAGGTCGCCCGACGTATGGCGATCCTGCATGTACTCGCCCAGATAATCCTGGATGCTGCGGGTAGAGTTCGCCTGTGATAGATAATCTTCTATAGAGTGTGTCGATTGCCATTGCGAGAAATCACGCAGAAGAACGGAGGCGGCAAAGTCGGCCTCGATGCCGCGAAGATCAAGCACCGCAGACTCCCGTTCGCTTTCCACGTCCGAATTCTTGAGCGTCTGATAGTCCGCATAACGCTTCTCAGCGCGTTCATACTGCCGCAGCATTACAAACTCCCGGAACTCCTCGGGGATCAACTTCGCCTCGAACGTGTCAAGCGAGTCGCCCAGAGCAAGCATCGAGCGCAGCGTGCGTATCAGGATCGATTCCTTCGCCGTGAGAACCTGCTCATCCGTCGGATCGACTAACCCGGCGCCATAAGCCTCAATCGCCGCTTTGAGATCGTCAAAATCCTCGCCGTTCTGGATCATCACAAGCAGATCGCGCACCATCGACGTGAAGACGGCGTCTTTCAGCCGATCCAGAATCTCGACGCGAAGCACGTTTTTCTTATCATCAAGCGTACCCGTCGCAAGCTCGGCGGCAAGATCGTCAAAGATCGTCGCCAGCTCGGATTTCGCCGTCTGTCCCCGATTCATATAACGTCCGATAAAAAGAGAGACCTTCTCATCGACCTCGGCCTTGAGCTCGAGATCGGCCTGCATGCGGAAGCTGCCGAAACTCTCGCCTGTCAGTGCCTCAAGCGAGGCAACCATATCGGTCTCATACCCGTCGACGGCAGAAAGCAGCTGTGCTTTGAGTTCCGCACCCTGCAGCGGACTCTTTTCTATAATCGAGAGAAGATGACTGCGATACAGATAGGCCGATGCAGGAAGGCTATCAAGGGCCGCCCGGATGTTCTTCTCAAAGTCCGTATCACCGACCGACGTTACCTTCGCCCTGACGACCGTCGGATCAAGCGAGTCCATCTCTTCCAGATACGCATCGGGATCGGCCGCCACAAGCCCGCCCGTCGATCCATACTCACCGAGCGCATTCGAGAGATAAACGCCGTAGTTCTCGGCCATCGCATAGATGGCCGCATCGCTCTGCTGCCGGCGCAGACGGTCCACCGTAAGGGAGAGCTGCAGCACCCGCCCCTTCATCGTATCGTCGTAGATGCCGTCGAATGTCCCCTCCTCGTTATAGCCGTCGAACAGGCGAAAGACATACGCGTTCTCGGGCTTTTCTATAATGGCAAGGGCGGCCGACGCTACGTTCCCCTGACTCGCCTCGGCCGTCGTCATCGCCTCTTTCAGAGAGGCCTCGAACTTCGCAAAAAGCGCAAGCTTCATCTGCAGCTTCGCATAACGATCTTCATCGGCACGGGCATCTTCAGCGATCGTGTCGGAACCAACGGCCCACCGATTATTTGCAGAATCCCAGTTCCAGCCCTTCTCGATAAACGCACGGGCCGCGGCAAGCTCGATCAGCGAGGATTCGAGCTTCGCGGCCGCAGCACGTACGGCCTTCGGTGTTCTTGCAGAACGCTCCGCATCTTTGAGATAAGAAAGAATATTCTTCGCCCAGCCCTCAAGCTGCGCCGCATTGCGTCCTCCGGCAAGGACCTCATCAAGCGACGATGTCGCATCAAAGCCGAGCGCTGCAAACTCATCGCTGACGATGCCCTCTCCGTCATCCGTACGCAGGATCTTTCCGTTTGCATCGGTTTGATAAAATCCGATCATCGCCTTGAGTTCGTCGCCGGCCGTCACTGCAAGCTCGCCCGATTCAAGGGCGTCTCTCTGCTGTATGCCGTTTAAAAGCTGGGCGGCGATCATCTGTCGCGAACGCTCCACGGAAAGAGAAGAAAGCGCCGACTGCGCGAAGGCTACCGATGATCCGGGGCTCTGCAGCTCCGACACGATGGCCTGTGACTGACGCAGCGCCGCCTCTTTCTCAAGCTGCGACGTGCGCAGGTTTGACTGAAGCTCTTCAAGGCGCATGATCTCACCCAGAAGGCCCGCCGGCGGCGCCTGACCGGCTTCCAGTATCGCATCCATCTCGCGCTGCAATCGTCGCAGGGTCAGTCGTGTCGCCTCCAGTTCTTGCGATACCTCGACCAATGCCCTCTCATCAACAGAGGCCTGACGTTGCGCTGCGACGGCCAGCTCCCGCAGATACACCGACTGATAGGTCGTTTCAAGCGTGACAAGCTCCACGCGCATCGCCTGACCGGCACGGTTCAGTCCGCGGCGCAGATCGGACGCCGAGGCGATGCTCTGCACTCCATAACGCACAAGGATTTCGCGGTCCTCCGCAGTCATAGATTGATACGCCGTACGCAGACCGGCGTCAGAAGACGAAAGAACGTTATCCAGACGGCCAAGAAGATCTTCACGGTCGCTACGATACCCGACGATGCGCGCATCATCGGCCGAAAGGGGAAGATTTGATCTCAGACTTGAGCCCTTTACGGCAAGATCGTTCTGCGCCTGCACATACTCGATCAGGTCGTCCCACCGCTCCTCTTTGCTCAGAGGATTCGCCGACGTCGGCGCAGTGTTCACATACGAGAAATAGCTCTCGTTCGAGAGAATCCAGTCGCGCAGGATGCTCGCTACCTCATACTCGCGGTTCGCCTGCGACGGATCGATATAACCCGCATAATCGGATACGGACGTCGTAGTATTCACATTGCGACCTCTGGCAGACACAAGAGCGTTCGCCGATGCAAGAAGTTCGGCAAAGCCTTTACCGCGATTCGCCTCGATAAAACCGACGAGAGCGGACGACGCCTCTTTACCGATACGGATCGCTTCTTCCGTAAGCTCTCTCTGCGACTCCGCAAGGTCATCGGATAGATCCGGGGCGGCCGTTCCGTTTAAATAAGAGACAAGAAGATCCTGGCGCACCTTCGCCTCGCCGCGAATGCCGTCTATGACAAGCTCGATCGAACGATCGATGAGATCGGCCATGCGCGCTCGGCCCGATTTCAGCTTCTCGATCAATGCCTCGTTTCGTTCGGTCTTCGCCTCTTCCGTCGCAAGCTGCGCCCCGAGGCTCTGCCATTGTGCCTTCGCATAGGTCAGGTTATCCACAGCCTGTATAACGATACCGTAGCTTGCCGTTTCCCCCGCTCTCACGATCAGCTCCGGATGCGAGAGGATCGCATCGGCGCGCACCACGGGATCGGCAGAGTTCAGAGAAGAGGCAAGGCCGGGCAGAAGGCCGTCAAGAGTAGCGCGACGCTCCTTTGCCGCCTCAGCAGACGCAAGCACAGAGAGCACCTCTTCTGTATACGCGAGGTCGACCGCCGCCTGCTCCTGATCGGCAAGCAGTCTGTAGTACTCTCTGTACTTTTCTTCAAGCTGCGTCTCGGGAGCTTTCGCCTGAGCCACATCCTTCATTCCGTTCAGCAACGCGGCAAGCTCCGATGCGGCGCTCTTGATCTCCAGCTCAACAAGACTGGCCGGATCGGCCCCCGACAGAATCTGGAAATCAGTGTAGGCCTGACTGTACTCAGCCTTCGCAGCATCCAGCTGCTGACGTGCCGCCGCAAGCTGCGTGGCGTTTTCCGCAAGTGCGGCCTGAGAATCCGTCATATCCTGTAAGAGATCGGTTAACGAAGGACTCTTATAGATAGCGAAGACCTCGTTCTTCTCAGATACGAATTCCCCCGATCTGTATTCGGCCTGCAAAGAAACGACCTCGGTAGAGATCATGCCCGCCGTCTGTCTGATCTGAGAAAGCGCGCCCTCGCGCTGCTCGCCACCGATCGAGAGAAGCGCAAACAGACGATCGCCCAGAATTGCAAGACGATGCCGTTCTCCACCGTGATATTCAGTAATATATGCCGTGATGCGCTCGCGCAGATTCGATATCGTCCCCGCCGTGAGATCCGATACGTCATAGCCGGCAATCTCATCAAGCAGGGCCTTCTCGGTATCAAGGCCGTCGGCCGTCGCAGCCATCTTCGCCACATCGACGCCGCGGGACAGAAGAAGAGCCGTAAAACCCTCCTCGGTCGCGCCGTGTTCCAGATCACCCTTTAAAAGAAGATAACCCGTCTCGATCAGAAGCTCACGAGCATGCGCCACTTCAGCGCGCTCCTTCGTAACCGAGGCGACTTCAAGCGCCGCATCGTACTGCTCCGCAAGATCCGCATAACGCTTCACCTCAGCGGCTCGCTCATAACGATCGGCCACATAGTCACGCTCCCGGCGCAGAAGCTCCCACTCATACTCCGCCCGCGTCATCAGATACGGATCATTGTCGTTCTCGCTCAGATAATAACCGGCATGGGCATCATCAAAATACGCAAGCACACGGTTCTTCAGCCGCACATCCCGGTCCGTCGACAGATCAAACCAGTCGTCGATCTCTTCCTGGATCGCCTTAAGCGCCGTCGTCTCGTCGGTTACGCCGCGCGGACGGTCGATGATGCGCAGGATCTCGCTACGCTGCTCGTCATAACGCCCATCAAGCAGCGCGACCCGACGACGCAGCTCCGCTATCGTCGTGATCGACTCCGACTTCGGATTAAAGGTCGACTCTTTGAGTTCCGTAGCGCGATCCACAAAGACGGCGTTCGACGTGATCATGTCGCTCAGATCTCGACGATACAGAAGATATTTCTCCCAGTTCGCGTCAGTGCCAAGCTCGGCCTTCAGTTCGGATTCAAAATCGGATTCGGAAAGATCGGCGAGATCGGCGCGAAGATCCCCCGCGTATAAACGCCTGTCTTTCAGAAGCCCGCTTGATACGTCGCCGGAGTTCATGTTCCCGTCCAGACGACTCTCGGCAGTTGCAAGCATCGACTGAAAACGCGTGATTGTCTGCAACATCTCATCACGCTGCTTGATATAGAAATCCTTCAGCTTGCGCTCCGGTGAACCCGCCGGACCGTCCGGAGCCTCTTCAGCCATGCGCTTGAAGAAACGATATGATTCCTTCGCCTGAGCAAGCGCAGCTCCGCCTCCCTTCACCATGTCGCCTAACTGTGAGAGCGTGCTGTCGCGGCGGGATTTCTCTTCTTCTACGAATTTCGCAAGCTCCTTCTCGGCATTCTCGCGACTCTCGTAAAAAGCCTGAATCTTTCCCTCCCAGGCCGTGCGACCCGTCTCGATCTTCTCCTGCACCTGCTTCAGCCAGGCCTCGCGCTGCTTCTTCAGCTCGTCGTGATTCTTCTTCCATATCGCCTCGGTCTCTTCGCGGCTCTTCTTCGAGGCGTTCATCCATTCAAGGCGCTTTTCGTATAACTCCTCCTCGGCCTGCTGCCAGCGATACAGGCCCGATTCGATCATCGCCTCGACCTGCTTCTCCCACTGATCGACAAGCACGGCCTCTGAGGTGCCGTTATTAACGCCTTCCGTCATACCCGATTCAAGCGTGTTCAGAAGCTCTTCGCTCTGAGCGTTCGCCTGCTCCGTCGCATTATCAATCACGGCGTTTGCGATCGCCGTCGCCGAATTAGCGTCGGCCTCATAACGCAGGCTAAGATCATTTACCCGGCGCACGGCAATATACTGATTGCGCCCCTGCAAGAGATAAAAATTCTCCTGCGTTTCATACGTGCGACGGATCTCGCCTTCCAGCCGATCGAGCTCGGCCTCGAAGGCGGCCTGCTCTTTCGCGCTCATCGGCCCCTGATTGGCCCTGATGCCTTCAAGTGTCGTGCTCATGCCACCGTAAAACGTCGCCGCAAGCAAGGCACGCTCCGGATCGACGACAGAATCCCACAGCGCAAGATCAAGAGAGGCCGTTGCAGCCGTGGCCTCCTCTGCTTCATCCACAAGATTCTTAAACGACTGGATACGCTCCTCTTCCGCTCCTTCCAGCTCTGCTTTAAACTCCTGCACGGCAAGACGCGCCTTGAAACCGCCGCGCTCTTCTTCTATGTAATCAGACGCCTGTTCTTCCCATTTCAGGCGGGCAGCCTCAAAATCCGCATAATAACGATCGCGATTCGCCTCCCGCTCTTCTTTGCCTACCTCGGACTGCTCCTGTTGCCGCAGCTCTTTGCGTATCTCTTCTAAAGCCTCGGACTCCCATAAGGCCTGTTCATGCGCAACGCCCGTCTCAACGTAGTTCGTCCAGCTCTGTTCTTCTGTAAGACGGTTCGCACGGTTGATATACTTCTCCGTCTCGGGACGGCCGCGCTCCTGAAACTCGCGAAAGCGCGGATCGGAAAGCAGACGAGAAGACGGCAAGAAAAATGAATAGAATAACGACAGAAGTACGACAGAAGCAGTCCATCGTTCCCATCGCCGAAATCGCGCCCGATGACTCATGAGCGTCTTCGACGTTGATCCATTCTTCTTCAAGTTCATACCGTTCTCCCTTCTCAGCAACAAAAAACGGGGGCCTCTATACAGAGAACCCCCGCACCTTTGCTATGATCGATATCTTATCAGCGACGTCAGGATTTGAATAACCCTGACGGATCGAATAATAACTCAACGATAATATGCTATTTCTACACACTTCTGTCGGGTTAAAGATTTGCCTGATGCCAACCAACCACATTGCACCACGGTCGATAAAACCGACGACCAGTCCACCCGATGATCCGCTGGAAATGCCCGTTACGCTTGCTTTCTGGCCTTCGAAACCCTGCCTCGAAGGTCTTGATGATGAAATAGACGCTCCCGCATGCCGTTTGGAATTCTCTTCATAGTGCGCGACATAAAGCTCGATGATAACCTCTTCCTCGGTCAGTTCCCAGGAGGTCGAAGACGAGAGTGGCCCGGAAATCCGGTCGTTTATAGCAGAACTTGATTCGGTTACAGGCACGCCCAAATCCAGACGAGGTCGCAGATCATCAGATACCGAAAGGCCGGTCGACACGGGCATTTCCACCAGCATGACAGGGCCGACCGGAATAAGAAACACCAGAAACAATAGTGAAAATCTGACCGCTTCGCACAGCGAACAAAACCTCTGGACGGCATGCACCATTTTACTCAACGGCTCCGAAAACAAAACAATGTCCCCGAAAAATTCCGTCAATACTTTTTGCTCCTCTATGCGCACAAAATTGTCCTTTTTGTTTTTTCCCCGGATCCGCACCCGGTCCGATTTTTTTGAGAAATTCTACCGATCCGGAACTATCAAGGGATAGCTCTGCACCCCTGAACGAAAAACAAGATGTCAGGCAAGCGGAGGATTACTTCAGGCTGTCCATCACATGCCACCGGGTTCGTACCTGCAAACTCCTTTAGCCCTTGACGTCTGTCCTTGGTTACGGTCACCTTCCTTTCGTGGCCCCCCACGCAGGAAAGGATCATTCGTGATACCTACTCCGACAGAGAAGAGGTGCCGCACGAGAAAGTTGCGAGCATCCTTTCCTCGCTCCCTCAACGCCCGCCACCGTCTCCCCTGACATCCAAAACCCGCTCGCTCACCACACTTCCATTTTCCTTGACCTGCAAATCGGCGACATAAACCTAAACGGTCATGGATTGGAAGCAGGCCTTTGACGAGCCCTTTGTGAACGTGTCGAACCTTCTCTCCGTTTTGCGCGTCCTGCTTCTGCCGCCGTTTGTGTATGCCTCCTTCGAATATCTGAGCCAGCCCGGACTGTTCTGGCTCGGCGTTCTTGTCGGTCTTGCCGCTCTGGCCGCCCTCACCGATTTTCTCGACGGCTTCCTGGCCCGCATTCTGCACCAGGAAACCATTGTCGGACGTTATCTTGATCCTATCTGCGACAAGCTCGTCATCCTCGGAGCGATGACGCTGCTTGTGCTCTATTTCGATTTCCCTCCGTATATATACGGATTCTATATTCTGCGAGAGATTCTCGGCGTCTGGATGGGCACCTTCCTTTACTTCAAGCGGGATCGGCAGGCCCGTCCGAATATCTTTGGAAAGGTGGCAGTCGGAGTGGCAGCCATTGTGACTGTCTGGTACTATGCCATCCCGTATCTGCGCACGAAACTCGACGAGACGGACTGGCGTCTTGATCCGACGCCGGCTGCATGGGGATTCGTGCTGATTCACATCCTCGGCATGATCGGCTACGCTCGCAGCTACGGGAAAATTATTCTTGAAAAAAATCCGGCCCAATGATAACCGTCTTTTGATTAGGTATCAGGTGTAGGCAATTTTGTTTTTCACTATGCAGTGCAGCGAGCGGGATTTTTTTATAATAAGACTTATGTCTCTGTCCTGCTGCTGTGCTACAAAGTATATGTGCGAGGGATTTTTTTCAGTACGTTCCGACCAGAACGACACCCTTACACCATAGAAACGAGGAATATTCAACGAACGAGGTAGAATCATGGCAAAACGTAAGATTGAGAAAAACCCTGTAAGCGCAGAGAAGCCGGTCGATGCAGACCGTGCCCGGGCCGTCGATGGCGCCATCCAGCAGATCGAGAAGCAGTTCGGCAAAGGCTCCATTATGAAGCTCGGCGACGATCGAGCGGCCTCAAAGATTGAAGCGGCGCCGACCGGCGCTCTGACGCTTGATCTTGCCCTTGGCATCGGCGGACTTCCGAAAGGCCGCATCGTCGAGATCTACGGGCCTGAGTCCTCCGGTAAAACAACGCTCTGTCTCTCAACGGTAGCCGAGATCCAGAAGGCCGGCGGTGTGGCTGCCTTTGTCGATGCCGAGCATGCGCTTGATCCCACCTTTGCGAAAAAGATGGGCGTGAATATCGACGAGCTGCTTGTGGCACAGCCCGACAACGGCGAAGAGGCCCTTGAGATCACCGAATCGCTCGTGCGCTCCAATGCCATCGATATCATCGTCGTCGACTCTGTCGCCGCTCTCGTGCCTCGTGCCGAACTGGAAGGCAACATGGGCGACGCACAGATGGGACTCCAGGCCCGACTGATGAGTCAGGCGATGCGCAAGTTGACAGGAACGATCTCCAAATCGAAAACCGTCGTCATCTTCGTTAACCAGATCCGCAATAAGATCGGCGTCATGTTCGGCTCGCCTGAAACGACGACCGGCGGTAACGCTCTGAAGTTCTACGCCTCGGTTCGTCTTGACATCCGACGCACCGAAACGCTGAAGAAGGCCGATGAGGCCTATGGCAACCGCGTGCGCGTGAAGGTCGTGAAGAATAAGGTCGCTCCTCCGTTCCGCCAGGCCGAGTTTGAGATCCTCTTTAACAAGGGCATCAATAAAGCCGGCTGTATCCTCGACTCCGCTCTCACACAGGGCATCGTCGATCGCTCGGGCACGTGGTATTCCTACAAAGAAGCGAAGATCGGCCAGGGACGCGAGAATGCCTGCACGTATCTTGAAGAGAATCCCGAGATCCTGAGCGAGATCGAGGCAGAGGTGCGCAAGCAGATCCTTGAAGGGAATGCAGTAGCGCCCGTTGCAGAAGAAGAGAACATCGATCCAGAAACGGGAGAGATTCTCGAATCTGCGGTTTGATCGGCGAGACCGGGGCTCAAAAGCCCCACTCAGAGTCGCTAAACGGCTCTGAATAACCGCACAGCCTATAACGCGACACAGGGCCTGCTACAGCAGGCCTTTTTCTTTCAGATGTGCGATCGTGCGGCTCAGGCCTTCTTCGATTCCGACAGACGTCCAGCCGAGCACGTCTCGCGCATGATCGCTGTTCGGGCGGGCTTGCCATAAGAGAAAGGTTAGCTGTCCGCGCGGAAGCAGCGGCGGTCGTCCCGTTATCGAAGAAACGGCCTCACCGGCGACGGCAAAGGCCCGAGCAAACCAGAGCGGCATGACGGGAGGGATTTTCTTAATCGGATGCAGGCGATGCACGATGCCGGCAAGCTCGACAAGACTGTAATAAGCATCGCTCAGAATAAAGCGATCCCCCGCCTTTGCCTTCATCGCAGCCATGATATGCCCCTGAGCACAGTCATCGGCAAAGACGACGGGAAAACCTCCGGGCAATAGCATCGGTATCTTTCCACGAATCAGATCAGCGACAAAATCGTTGATTCCCGGCGATGTCGACGGGCCCGGACCATATAGGCCAGCCGGATGCAGGAATACGATGTCCATTCCGTTTTCGAGATAGCTCACGGCCAGCCGATCGGCCTTCTGTTTGGATCGTTCGTAATGCGTTCCTTTAGGTGCGGGATCGATGATGCTCTCGTTATAGCTCTGATGCACATCGGCCTGAAAGACGTCGATGGTGCTCGTATAGACAACCCTTCGAACCCCTGCCTTTTTTGCTGCTTCAAGGACGTTGCGCGTTCCCTGCACATTCACTTTTTCGAAAACAGATACGTCTTTCAGCCACTGCTCGGGTAATCCTGCTGCATGAAATACAAGTTCGCATCCGTTGACCGCTGCTTCGAGGCTGGACGGATCGGTTACGTCGCCCGGCACCAACCGGCACTGTGCCGGCAGGACGGATCGCGCTCGACTCTCGTTTCTTACGAGTGCGTGCACTTCATGCTGCTCTACCAGCCTGTTGACGATGGCTGCTCCGACCATACCGGTCGCTCCCGTTACGAGAATCTTCATCTGCGTCGTTACTCCTGTTGCTTGCAGTCCGGTGTTGCAAAGCGGCTGCAAATGGACTGTACATCATTGCGCTCTTTCGTCGTCACATCCGGTCAGAATTCGTATATTGTCATCAACCGTTACAGAAAGTGAGTCGACGCCGACCGGCTTTAGCACGGTTTGAACCTATTCCCTTTCCGGTAGAAGAAGATGAACAGCAGAATCGATGTGGCAATCCTTGGAGCAGGCGGACTGACGGGCCGCGAACTGCTGCGCTGGATGCTGCGGCATCCGAATCTGCATCCTGTTCATATCACAAGCGATCAATGCGCAGGTCAACCCGTAAGCGCCGTTTTTGCGGAGCTTGATGAGCCCGCCTATGCCTCTTTACGCTTTTCAAAGCATGCCGATGCGCTGCCGTCGGGCATTCCCGTCTTCCTTGCTACTCCGAATAAGGATTCGGCCGAGCTTGCTCCCCGATTCCGCGAAGAGGGACGTGCCGTCGTCGATCTGAGCGGCAGCTTTCGCCTGCATGACGCATCTGTATTCGAGAAGGTCTACGGATTCGCTCATCCGCATTTTGACTGGGCTTCCAAATCCGTTTTCGGCCTTCCCGAGATGTTTCGCGAAGAAATCCGCTCCGTGCATAGTGAGGGAAAGATTCTGGCGAATCCGGGTTGTTATCCGACGTCGGTGCTCGGCGCCCTCGCCCCCCTTGCGCCAGTGCTGGGCAAAAGCAGCTGCATCATCGTCGATGCAAAATCGGGCGTGTCGGGAGCGGGCGGACGCGTCGAAGATGCCGGCTTCTCATTCGGCGGAGTCTACGAAAACTTTCGCGCCTACAAGATTCTCAAGCACCAACATGAACCCGAGATCGTCGAGCATCTTGGCCGGGCCGGCCAGTTCACGCCCGATCTGGTATTCACGCCGCATCTGCTGCCGACATTCCGCGGAATCCTCTCGACGATCGTCATCGTCTGGAACGATACGCCCGATGCACACCTGCTTGAAGCGATGGTCCGCGAGCATTGCGAGGCCGAGCCGTTTTTACGCTTCCGTTCGACTCCTGAAGAGGTGGAGCTGAAGCGCGTGCAGAACACGAACTTCATCGATATCGGCATTCGCAGCCGCGGCAACAAAACGGTCGTCGTCAGCGCCCTGGATAACCTTGTCAAAGGTGCGGCCGGCCAGGCGATCCAGAACCTGAACCTGATGCTCGGATTGCCCGAAACTGCCGGACTGTTACTGCAATAGTGTAAACAGAAGTCCGCTAATAGGCCCTTTCATTGAGATCGGGCCGTTTTCTCTGGATCTGTCCTGGCGACTGTACACAGATACATCTGAATCAGGGAAATTTTTGCAGCAATTCAGCCACTTCTCGACCTCCGTTTGGAGGACTGGCAAGTGGAAGAGACAGTAAAGGACAGAGCCTGGTGCGCGTGAATTTTTTATCCAGATGACAGGGACTGGGGGCGTCTGTCTGCGGTTGCCCATGCGACCGGGTTTTCCATGTGCTATATCTTCGTCTACCTGCTGCTCGTCGCCATGGGAGTGATATCCCTGGAGAATGGAGGAACACAACCAGTCAGGGTAAGCGGACATTGGAATCCCATAATCATTTGCTCTGTTTCTGTCGATGCAATCACCAGAAACCTCACAAGAATCCTCCAGACATAGCCTTCGACCCTTCAATCAAGATCCAACTATCGGCTCATGCTCTTTCTCAAAAAAAATCTTCGACCAGACTTTTTTTTGAGAAAAACGACCTATTACCTTGTAAGCATAGATATGGAACCGACACGCAAGGCCGTACTGGCTACGGCCTGCCTGCAAGCGCATGAGGACGATTACGGCATCGCCATTTCACCTCTGATCGTGCAATCCTTTCTCAAGAACCTGGAGAGAGCAGACCGGTATCTATGGAATAGCAATACCGCCATTGCAGGTGAACAGGGCACGGTCCGACATTTGCGGCTGACACCTCCTTCCTGGACGATTCAGTCCGAACTCGGGCATTTCAAGTGTGAAACGGTATGTCCTGACGGGCGATGGAAAGAGGCGGCGCGCTATCTTCCCCTTTTTGAAGATACTTCCGGTTCGGTCATCGTTGTGCGCATCGACGACCCCGCCTATCCGCTCGGTTGGTTGAATCCAGTCGTGCTTGAGGCCTTCCTGGATGGTCATGACTCTTACTACGATGGAGTCATCCCGCTGAACATAGGTATCAAGGACTTCCTGGTAAACCTGCATCCCGTAAGCACAGATCGAGAATCAGCGAGCCGACCTTCGGCTATCCCATCATTTCGCACCGATCTCTGGAGCGCTATGGAGCGCTCATTCGCCGCAATGGCCAGCTGATTCCAATTGACAGCATGCAGGGCCCGGGCTCTGCTTGGTTGCGATGGAACATGGTTCGAGCCAGCACTGGATCATCCTCAGTCTCACGCTGGTGTTGAGCGTCTATGTGACGCACGTCGGTCGTCGCGACGAAACCGGCAGGCGCTCTCACCGACTGGCGTTGCTTCTGGGGCTCGGGCTGATACTAAACTACGCCTTCTATGTCTTTTATCGCGTAAGAGAAGGCTACTGGGAGCTGCGCTACGATCTTCCGATGGAATTGTGCAACTGGTCGGCATTGGCGACAAGCGTGGCCCTGCTCACTCGAAATCGACTCTCTGCAGAGCTCTCTTACTTCTGGGTGATGACGGGCTCCATCAACGGAGTGCTGACGCCCGATCTCGATTTCGACTTTCCCCATGTGCGCTTCTTTATGTTCTTCATCGGCCACTCCGGATTGATCGTCGCCTGCGTCTTCGCCGTCTTTGGTCTGAGGCTGTATCCGCGACGCGGAGCGGTGCTGCGAGCCTTTCTCTTTTCAGAGCTGTATCTCATCGTCACGCTCGCCGTGAACTTTCTCGTAAACGGCAACTACGGCTACCTCATGGCTAAGCCCGGAGCGGGAAGCCTGCTTGACTATCTGGGGGATTGGCCTGGATATCTGATCCATCTGCAATGGATCATCCTTTTACTTTTCGGCCTGGCCTATCTGCCGTTCTACAGACTTTATGCCGGACGGCCTTCTCAGGCCGTTCAGGGATTCAGGGACGCAGCAAGAAACCGAGATGGTGTGCGGCATGATTGAGATGCACCCGCTTCCACTGCTCGATCGTGAGGTCGCCGAAAAGCGCTGAGGGGTAAAGCGGGCCGCGATGCTTCTGCAGCCTTTTCAACAGTTCAATGCATTCGTCGACGGCGGCGCGATCGTCGGGCTCAGGCTCATAGAGGGATTGCTTCACCGTTCCGCCGTCGGGCTTCTTTGTGCCGGTTTTTAACGCTTCGTTTAGAGCCCATCGCCCGATCGTTACCCGCACGATCCACGGCAGCTGGAAGCCGAATCCTTCGAGAGATCCTCTAAAATAGAACGACAGATGCCGGCAGACCTGGCTGAGCGTCCACCGACCGCCTCTTCGATAACCCTGCCCGTGCAGAGTCTCGATTTCTTTTATAACTTCGGAGTAATCCGAGAAAGACAGCTCGCGTCGTTCTTTCATGCTTTTATCCAGATTTTCTCAAATAGTTCTTCATTCAGGCCGACCGTGAACCGTTCCCCGTCGGTGACCACAGGCCTCTTGATCATCTTGCTGTGCGAGGCCAGTAAGGCAAGCAGCTCGTCCTCTTTAAGCGTAGCGAGCTTCTCTTTCATATTCAGCTCGCGATAGGTCGTGCTTGATGGATTCGCCAGTTTCGCCAGAGGAATACTCCGGCTGCCGTCAGGATTTACTGCCTGCTTGAGCACTTTCTTCAAGAATGCGACCGTCGGAGCCTTCTCTGTTATATCGACGAACTCATAGTCCAGGCCGGCGTCTTTAAAGAGCTTCTCGGCCTTGTTCGACGTTCCGCACTTTCGATAACCATACAGTCGGATTCCCATAGCGACTCCTCTACAAGCTATCTCAAAAAATGAATTCTAAAAGCCGCATCGCTTCACACGTCGGGTAACTCAAGCAACCGGGCTACCTCAGCCACGTCTTTATCGCCCCGGCCTGAAAGACAGACGAGCATACGGCTGCCTTTCTTTAGAGCTGCCTCGCGACGGGCGACGACAAAGGCATGGGCCGATTCGAGGGCGGGCACAATACCTTCGAGACGCGTTACCTGAACAAAGGCATCAAGCGCCTCAGCGTCCGGAACGCGTGTGTATTCCACCCTTCCGATCTTTGCAAGATACGCATGCTGCGGACCGACGCCGGGATAGTCCAGGCCGGCTGAAACGCTGTGTACATCCTGTATCTGTCCGTCGTCTTTCTGGATAAACAGTGAGTGCGTTCCGTGAAAGTAACCCGGCCTACCTGCGAAAACGCTTGCCGCATGCTCGCCCGGTTCATCGGATCGACCGCCCGGCTCGGCGCCGATCAGACGCACGTCGCGGTCCCCCAGGAATCCGTGAAAGAGTCCGATGGCATTGGAGCCTCCGCCCACACAGGCGACGGCGATGTCGGGTAACGCACCGGCCTTCTTGAGCATCTGCTTTCGCGATTCAAGTCCTATAACCGATTGAAAATCACGCACCAGCGTGGGAAAAGGATGCGGTCCGATGGCCGACCCGATGACGTAATGCGTTTCGCCGACCGTCTTCGCCCAGTCGCGCATCGCCTCGTTTGTGGCGTCTTTCAGCGTTCCCGTGCCCGATGTAACCGGAACGACGGTGGCGCCAAGAAGCTGCATGCGATACACGTTCAGCTTCTGACGCCTGACGTCTTCGGCTCCCATATACACCGTGCATTCAAAACCGAAATGGGCGGCGACCGTTGCCGTAGCCACTCCATGCTGTCCGGCGCCGGTCTCGGCTATCAGACGCTTTTTCTTCATGCGCTTCGCCAGAAGAGCCTGCCCGAGGGCGTTGTTGATTTTATGAGATCCCGTATGGTTCAGATCTTCGCGCTTGAGCCAGATCTGCGCTCCCCATGCCTCAGAAAGCCGCGGAGCGTAGGTCAGCTTTGAAGGCCTGCCTGCGAATTCTCTTTGATATCTCTTCCACTCTTTCAGAAAGCTGGTCGACTTGAGTGCCTTCGTATAAACAGCCTCAAGCTCTTCGATGGCGGGAACAAGCACCTCGGGGCTATAACGCCCTCCAAAGGGTCCGAAGTAGCCGTCTTCGGGAAAAAAGGCCTTTTCTTTAAATGCGTCGCGACTCAGATGCTTGAGAAAGCGCCTTGTATCACGATCCTCGAACGGATTCTGTATTTCTGATCCCATAATAACCTCAATTCTATAACACGCACCGACCGTCGGCGATCTCGATTGGTTTACAGGCTATCCATATTAGAGATGGCCTGTAAGTTATCTTTCCTCATACGGAGACTCGGGCAACGCAGGCAGACGCCCGTAAAGGTCCTCGCGAATCTTTCGCAGCTCCATGACGAGCACAGAGGCGTCGATCTCAAGCTTCTCGTTATCCTGACGGATAACGACTTCCAGTTTGCCCGTTTCAAAAAACGTCTTACCCGCCGTGATACGGACGGGAAATCCGATCAGTTCGGCGTCGTTGAACTTCACGCCGGGTCGCAGATCGCGATCATCCCAGAGGATGTCGAATTCTGCGCGAAGAATGCGGTAGAGTTCACGCACGCGAGACTTCTCTTCGTCCGTTTTGCAGATGTCGACCAGCAGGAATTCAAAAGGAGCGACGCTGATCGGCCAGATGATACCCTTCTCGTCGAAGTTCTGCTCGATCACGGTCGCCATCGTCCGGTTCAACCCGATGCCATAGCATCCCATAAGCGGATGCACGGGCTTCTGTTTATCGTTCAGAACGGTAAGATTCATCGCTTTCGTATATTTATCGCCGAGCTTGAAGATGTGACCGACCTCGATGCCTTTCACATCTCGCAGCTTCCCGTCCCCATCCGGAGAAGGATCGCCGGCCACGGCAAGGGAAAGATCGACCAACTTATCCTTCCATTTCTCGTCGACAAGAACGGGATGAAAGCCCTCAAGATGATGATCGACTTCGTTAGCGCCCGTCACCCATGAAGGTCGCGTCGCACACGACCGATCGAATAACACGCGAATCTCTTTCTTGAGATTCAGAGCGCCGGCAAAACCTGCCACGCTGCCTATTTCATCGAAATCGCCGTTTGGAGCCGGAGCGACCTCAAGGGCGCCTAAATGATTCTTGAGTTTGATCTCATGCAGCTGCCTGTCGCCGCGAATCAGAATCATCACCGTCTCTGTCTTTCCGTCCACATAGTCGGCTCGGTAGAGAACCGTCTTCAGAAGCGTATCGGTGCTCTTTTTTAGAAAAGCGGCTAACTCTTCGATCGTCTTCGTATTCGGCGTATGGATCTTTTTCAGGCGCTTCTTCGCATCGGCGGCCGCGATATCGGCGATCTCGCCCTTCAGCTCTTCGTACAGAACCGGCGTCTTTTCCTGATTGGAGCGATAGCTGCCCGACTCAGAAAGCAGAAGCGTCTCTTCGCCGATATGCGAGGCGACCATGAACTCTTCTGAGCCTGAGCCACCCATAGCGCCCGTGTCGGCCTCGACGGGAATGGTCTCCAGGCCGGCGCGAGCAAAGATCCGTCGATAGGCAAGGCGCATATCGTCGTATGTGGCGTTCAGGCTGTCCTGATCGTTATGAAACGAATAGGCGTCCTTCATGATGAATTCGCGAGAACGGATGACACCGAATCGCGGACGAATCTCATCGCGAAACTTTGTGTGAATCTGATATACGTTTACGGGCAGATCTTTATATGATTTGAGAAGACCCGACATCAGCTCGGTGAAGGTTTCTTCATGCGTCGGCCCGAGAACGTTCCAGTTCTCATGCCGGTCTTTCAGGCGGAACATCTCTTTGCCCATCACATGCCAGCGGCCCGACTTCTCCCATAGGCTGGCAGGAACAAGAACCGGCAGCTCAAATTCGTAGGCACCGGTGCGGTCCATCTCCTCGCGGACGATGCGCTCGATCTTGCGCAGAGAGCGCAGTCCCATGGGCAGGATGTGGTACAGACCCGCACCGAGCTTTTCAATAAGCCCGGCACGCACCATAAGACGGTGCGAATCGACCTGCGCATCCTGCGGATCTTCACGGCGTGTGGCAAAAAGGAATCCCTTCATAATCGAGATCGTTTTCGCGACACGCGCTGCGCTTACAATCCGAAAAAAGCGGTCCTTATAGTTTCACAACGAAGAGCAGATCCCTGTACATTACAAAGAGTCCAAAGGCCACAAGCGTTAGAAACCCGAATCTGTAGAAGCCTTCAAGAATGGCCGGTGAAAGCGGGCGCTTCAGAATGGCCTCGATCAAGAAGAAGACGATATGTCCGCCGTCGACGACGGGAAAGGGCAGCAGATTCATAACCATCAGAGCGATAGAGATCGACGCCATCAGTTGAAAATAATCCCGCAGATCGGTTTTAATGACGACTCCGGCAACGGCGAACATGCCCACCGGTCCCATCGTGTTCTCGATAAATGAGATGCGTCCCGACACCAGCCTGCTCACGAATTCGGGATAAATCATGATGTTATCCACCGTGCTCTGAAAGGCATTGCCGACGATCTGCGAGGCTCCGACAGAGGCCGTTGAATACTCGGCCATCGCCAGGCTGCCCGGCCGAAATCCGATCAGGCCGGTTTTGCGCGCCTGGACGTTTGCCTCGTAGTGTTTTGCCTGATCGCCTCGACCGGTGATGACCGGAACGCGGCTGCCATCAGAAAATCGCCCGTACAGATACTCAAACGACCCGGCCGGTTCACCGCCGACACTCAAATCACCAAGAGCACGCTGATGTTCCGGTGACTGTGAAACAAGGCTGAAATCGCCGATCGGCTTGCCGTATTTTGTATCGACGATGTTTGTGAGTTCGAGTCGATACTCCCCTTTTGTCGGAACCGTTACCGTCGTCTCTTCTGTAAACCAGGGAGCCAGCCATGGCAGGCTCTGACGGCGCACCCTGATCTCGACCTCCTGTCCGTGATGTCGGCCGAGCAACTCTTGTAGCGCAAGAGGATCGCTCACTCGTTCCCCCTGCACGCTCAGGATTACATCTCCATCATCAAGGTAAGCCAGGGCTCGCAGCGACGAATCGGCATTTACGGGTTGACCGAAAAGCTTCATGATACGAGCCATCCATGCGTCGGCAAAAGGGAAATCGACTTCAATAAAGCGCTCGCCCGGAACGCGCAGGCCCACGCTGCCGCGACCGGCCGAATCAAGGTCGGGCTTAACGACGGTCTCTTTTCGCTCCCCTGCCCGTTCATAAATGACAGTCAGATCCTTTCCCCCCGAAAGCATCACCGTCTTTTGAATGTCCTGAAAGCTCTGAATCGGACGTCCGTCGATGCTCAGAATCGAATCGCCGTTTGCAAGCCCTGCTCTGTAGGCGGGGCTCTGCGTGCCCATCTCTTCCCAGAGCTGGACCTTTGCCGGAGGCAGCCCCGAGAATGCCGACAGACCGAGAAAGATAAAGAAGCCAAGAATCAGATTGAAAAGCGGGCCGCCAAGAACGGGGATGATGCGCAGAAGCGGAGGAGCCGAGAAGAACCCGCCGGGCACTTTATTGTCGGCGTCCTGCATGTCGTCGCCGTAGAACTTCACGTATCCGCCCAGTGGAATGGCCGTAATCTGATAGGTCGTATCGCCGATTTTCTTTTTCCAGATGCCGCGCCCATAGCCGAACGAGAAGATCTCAGCGCGCACGCCGACAAGCCGCCCCATCCACATATGACCGAGCTCGTGAATAACGATGCACACACCTAATAAAAAAATGCCACCGAGAATTAAAGCTATCATTCCAACTCCTCAAACAATCAGTAAAATATAACGTAGAATTATTACAACAGAACGATCGCTGTCTCATCGAGCGGATCGCTCTGCATGCTTCAGCATAAGATACTCGCGCGTCCGTCGATCGGCTTCTTGAAAAAGACCGAGCTCCCGACCGTCTTCGACGGGCAGATTCTGTAAGGCGTCATCGACAAGCTCGGGGATGCGATAGAACGGTATGCCGCCGTCAAGAAAGATGGCCACGGCCACCTCGTTTGCCGCATTCAGGATGGCCGGAGCCGTACCGCCACGACGGCCGGCCTGCATGCACAGAGAAAAACCGGGATACTTCGCCGGATCAACGGCCTCGAATTGAAGCGCCGGCCAACGAGCGCACTCGTCGTCGGCCACATGCTGCATCGGTACGGCCTCCGGATAATGCAGGGCATGGGCGACAGGAAAGATCATATCGGGGGGCGAGGCGGCGAGGATCATACCACCGTCGCTTGTTTTGACCATAGCATGAACATAGCTGTTGCGATGAATGCGCACGTCCAACTGATCGTAAGCAAGATCGAACAGAAAGTGCGCTTCGATAATCTCAAGGCCTTTGTTGATCATACCCGCCGAATCTACCGAGATTTTAGGCCCCATCTTCCAGGTCGGATGATTCAGCACCTCATCACGACTTACCGTACGAATCTCGTCCGCCGTCCTATCACGAAACGGGCCGCCGCTTGCAGTCAGGATCAATCGAGAGAGGCGGCTGCGATGCAGGCCTTCCAGTAACTGAAAGGCTGCATTATGCTCGGAGTCGACGGGCAGAAACGAAACGGCTAACCCTTTCTTCGCCGCTCGCTCCGCCTCGTACTGGATGGCCGGACCGGCCGTAACGAGCGTTTCTTTGTTGGCAAGGGCGATCTTTTTGCCGCCCTGCACGGCGGCCACGGTGGCGTCGATTCCGGCGGCGCCGACGACGGCCGTCAGCACCGTATCGGCCTGTGTTTCGCGAACAAGCTCGACGACGCCCTCCGCTCCACCATAGAATCGCACGCTGGGAAAATCGGCCTTCAGTCCGTCGACCTCAGATCGGTAGACGTCGGCGTCGCTTAACGCCGCATGTTTGATATCAGAAAATTCTACAATCAGCTCGCGAAGCAGCTTCACCGATCGATGCACGCTGACGGCATTCAGTTCGATGCGTGCTTTTTCGCGGTCGGCTACGGGTCCGCTCACCCGATCAAGCTGGCGCAGATAACGCAGCGTCGTCGACCCGACCGAGCCCGACGCTCCGAGCAGGGCGAGAGAACGAGTTCGCGATGCTACGGCTGCCTGAATCAGATCCATACTCAGACGATCATCGCTCGTATGTAGAAGTAATAAAAGCCGAAGGGAAACGTGAAGAGCATGGCATCGACGAGATCGAGTACACCGCCGTGTCCTGGAATTGTCGACGAGGAATCCTTGATGCGAGCATCACGCTTCAGGGCGCTTTCGACGAGATCTCCGAATACCGAAATAAACGAAAGAACGACGGTAAGCAGCACGGATTCAACCCAGCCCGGAACATACGCCGGGTTCGTGTCGGGAAAGAAATCAAGCCAGAAGTAGACGTAGGCCTGAACGCAGATGTTGGCGAAGATGATGCCGCCGATATATCCCTCATAGGTCTTTTTCGGGCTGACCTTCAGGCCGGCGTTGTGCTTACCGAACCAGCGACCGGCGAAGTAGGCCCCCACATCGGTCATGATCGTCGCCATAGCGATATACACGAAGACAAAGATTCCGGCATCGAGCGATAGAATGGAAAAGACCATGCCAAGCGGCAGGGCGGCATAGATCGGACCGACGATCGTCGAAGTGATCGTATGGGCCGTTCCATCCAGCGGACGATAGACCATACTGTAGCTCGAAGCGACGATCAGAAAGAGCAGAAGCACGGGCACAATCGGATTGTGCACCTGTTCGAATATCGAAAGAATAGAGAGAACGAAATCAGGCAGCGACGAGGCATCAATGCCTGTCAGATAATCGAGGTAGAGCACCACAAGAAACAGAAAGGCGAACGCAAAACCGATGCCGCGAATCGGCCGGCCATCCAGGCCTTTATCGGTCAATCTGTAGAACTCTTCGACTCCGAGCAGGGCGAAGGCGGCGATCAAAAAGAAGGCATGCAGGCCCGCCGCAAATTGATAAAAATACAGTGCGAGAATGACGACGACGGCTATGCTGAGCCCTGATACGATGCGCTTCGCTGTTTCACTCATGGCAGCATCGTTTCCATCTTCGATCTTTCCGCAAAGCACTTTTCGTCTGAATGCCGTTCATTCGGAAAGCAGGCCGCCGAACCGTCGCTGACGGCTCCGGAACCAGGTCAGTGCCTCTTCCAGATTTTCATTCGAGAAATCCGGCCAGAAAACGTCGGTGAAATACAGTTCGGCATAGGCAAGCTGCCAGAGCAAAAAGTTCGAGATGCGCGATTCTCCGCCCGGTCGGATCAAAAGATCCACCGGAGGCAATCCAGCCGTGTAAAGACGGCTCTCGATCTCGTCAGTCGTAACGGCAGCAGCAGCTTCCTGTGCATGACCCGACTGCATAAGAGCAAGGCGATCCAGCACGATACGATGGGCGGCACGGGCAATCTCTTGCTGTGAGCCGTAGTTCAGACAGAAATTCGCCGTAAGAGTGGTGCACAACGCCGTTCGTTCCGCACAGCGTTCGAGGATCTTGCGATTCACGTCAGGAAGAGCGGTCAGATCTCCCGAAGAGACGATGCGGATGCCCTTTTCGCGGCACTCTTCGATGTGCCGGTCAAAGAACTCTGCCATAAGCTTCCAGAGAAACGAAACCTCGGTTTGCGGACGCTTCCAGTTTTCGGTGCTGAAGGCATAGAGCGAAACGCATCGGATCTCTTTTGCAAGAAAGGCGTCAAGAAGCCGGTGCAGGGCCTTCCCGCCCTCTCGATGGCCTTCGGTGCGTGACAGTCCGCGGGCCTTCGCCCATCTGCCATTCCCATCGAGGATAATGGCAATATGGGCCAGCTGCGCATTGCCTTCCGGTAATACTGCCATCAGACCTTGAGGATCGAGTCCTCTTTTTCTTTTGCGATCTCTTCGGCCTTATGCGTATGGGCGTCGGTGATCTTCTGAATCTCATCCTGAAAATGCTTCTGATCGTCTTTCGATATATGGGTGAGCTTTTTTAACTCGTCGTTAGCGTCGCGCCGAACGTTACGGATGGCTACCTTCGCTTCTTCAAGTCGCTGCTTTACCTGCTTCACAAGCTCCTGACGACGATCCATCGTCATCTCGGGCAGAATCAGTCGGATAACGCTACCGTCGTTTGAAGGCGTGAGCCCCAGATCGCTCTTGAGGATGGCCTTCTCGATGGCGCTTGATGCCGATTTATCAAACGGAGAGATCAGCAGAATACGCGCCTCGGGCACGCTGATAGTCGCCAGCTGATTGAGCGGAGTGTCGGCGCCGTAGTATTCGGCATGCAGTCCGTCGAGCATGGCAGGGTTGGCTCGGTTAGAGCGGATCGTATTGAACTCGCGCTTCAGGTTCTCAAGCGTGCGATCCATGCGCGACTTCGCTTCGTTGATAATACTTTCCGGTTGTACGGGCTCACTCATATTCTACTCCAGGATTCGACGAAATCAGCGTTCCAATGTCGGCGCCGTTGATCAGGCGCTCCAGGTTGCCTTCTTTAAAGATGTCAAATACGATGATGGGGATGTTATTCTCCATGCAGAGCGCCAGCGCCGTCGCATCCATCACCTTCAGTTGCTTCTGCAGCGATTCAAAAAACGAGATCTTCTTGAAGCGCTTTGCATCGGGATTCTTAAACGGATCGGAGTCGTAGACGCCGTCGACCTTCGTCGCCTTCAGGATCACCTGACAGCTGACTTCAGTAGCGCGAAGAGCGGCCGTCGTGTCGGTCGTGAAATAGGGGTTACCCGTGCCGCCGGCGAAGATGACGATACGGTTCTTTTCAAGATGGCGCATGGCCTTGCGTCGAATGTAGCCTTCGGCGACGGCCTTCATCTCGATGGCCGATTGCACTCTCGTAATAAGACCGATCTTTTCACATGCGTCTTGCAGGGCGAGGGCGTTGATGACGGTGCCCAGCATGCCCATATAGTCGGCCGTGGCGCGATCCATTCCGGCCTCGGCTGCCGTTCCGCCTCTCAGGATGTTGCCGCCGCCGATCACGACGGCGACATTGATGCCCTGTCTTGCGCAGATGCGAATCTGCTCGGCTACCTTTAGCACCAGATCGGGATCGATGCCCCCCTCCCCCCGTTTTGCGAAGGACTCGCCGGAGAGTTTCAGCAGGATCCTTGTATACGGGAAGCGGGACGACATGTTAACCTACCTGATAACGTGTGAAGCGACCGATCGTGATGTTCTCGCCGAACTTCGCAATATGGTCTTTGATCACTTCCTGAACGGTCTTTTTATCATCCTTGTAGAAAGGCTGATTCAACAGACAGACTTCGCTATAGAACTTCGTCAGCTTGCCGGGCAGGATCTTCTCGATCTGATCGGCCTTCTTGCCTTCAGAAACAAGCTGCTCTTTAATCACCTCAATCTCGCGCTCTTCAACCGTTTTGTCGAGATCTTCGGGAGCGATGGCAAGAGGATTCATGGCGGCGATTTGAATCGCAAGGGCCTTTCCAAGCTCGGCGAAATCTTCGTTACGAGCGACGAAGTCGGTTTCGCAGTTCAGTTGAATCATGGCGCCGATGCTGCCTTCGCCGTGAATATACGAGCAAACGCGACCGACCGATGTTTCGCGGTCCATACGTTTCGCCGCTTTTGCCAGCCCTTTCTTACGAAGTTCGTCGACGGCTTTTGCCATGTCGCCTTCGAATTCTTCAAGGGCTTTTTTACAATCCATCATGCCGGCGCCGGTCATGTCGCGGATCTTCTTGATATCGTCTGATGATGCTTTATACATTGCTCGTTCCTGTTGTCGTTTTCTGCGGCCTCTGATTCACATCTGCCCGTGGCCGAACGGACAGGTCAAAAAAATCCCGGCCCTTTCAGGCCGGGCTCCTTTTCAGGCCTGCTCGGGCGCTGCATCGGCAGCGTACTGGGCAGCCTCGGCAGGAGTCTCCTCTGCCTGAACGATCGGCTCATCGGGAATGAACTCTCCCGTTTCGTCGTATTCGCCTTTATAACGAATGCTATCTTCGGTGATGCTATCGGGATCGAACTCGGCGTCGTCTTCGACGAAGTCGGCCGCACCGGCCACGCCTTCCGTTCCTTCGATGATGGCGTCGGCCATCGTCTGCAGAAAGAGTGAAATCGCGCGGATGGCATCGTCGTTACCCGGGATCGGAAAATCAATCGGCTCGGGGTTGCAGTTCGAATCGACGACGGCGAAGATACGGATGCCGAGCTTCTGCGCCTCTTGAACGGCGATACGCTCGCGATCGGGGTCGATGATGAAGATGTTCTCGGGCAGGTTATTCATGTCTTTGATACCTGCGAGATCTTTGCGAAGCTTATCGAGCTCACGCTGAAGCATGAGGATTTCTTTCTTGGTGCGAGCCTCTTGATCGAACGTTCCCGTCTCTTCCATAGCTTCGAGCTTTTTCAGGCGGGCGATGGATTTGCGTACGGTGTTCCAGTTCGTCAGAAGTCCGCCCGGCCAGCGGGTGTTGATGTAGAACATCTTGCAGCGTTTCGCTTCGCGCTCAACGGCGCTGCGGGCCTGCTTCTTCGTACCTACGAAGAGCACCTTCTCGCCGCGATGCGTATGCTCGCGCAGAGCCTCATAGGCCTTTTTCGCCATCTGCACCGTCTTCTGAAGATCGATGATATGGATACCGTTACGAGCGGTGAAGATGTAGGGTGCCATGCGCGGATCCCACTTGCGGGTCTGGTGCCCGAAGTGTACGCCGGCCTCAAGAAGCGTTTTCATTGAAATCGTGGACATTCTCTTATCCTTTTTCCTTTCTATAGAGCAGCCAGCCTGTGACGACAAGCCCGATGAGGGCAGCCGGAGTCAACTGGAGCTCCAGATTCTTCAAAATATAGAAATCTCTGATCCGGATGCCATGGCCCGGGAGGAGTTCAAGGACCAGGAAATCAAGCCCGAACACCCTGCTGATGAGCGACCCTGCAATGGCGCCGCCCAATGTTCCCAGAAGGAGCATGAGGACAGCGAAGCTGACTGAGAGCTTCTTCATCCGGTTCAATCCGTCAGACTTTCTTCGTAACGCGGTCTGTCAAATGAATTATGCCGCCCAGAAGCGATCGATCGAACTTCAGCCTCTTCTCAAATGAAAAGGTGGTCTGTCGTCCTTCTTTTGGCGGGATCAGGCTCATCGCTCGCTCGCTCAGCGCTGCAATCGTGAGCGACGGGTTCACGCCCAGATTGGCCGGAATCATCGAAGCATCGATCACGCGCAGATTCTCATAGCCGAACACCCGGTTCTCAAGGTCGATGACGCCCTCGTCTGCGCTTCTGCCCATCGTACAGCCTCCCATGATATGTCCGGTGATCGGAGCACCAAGCAGGCTGTCGTTCACCGAGCTTCGCGGGAATCCGCCGATCTTCTCGGCTACCCGGTGAGCGACCTGATTGGCGATGGGAATATAGACGGGCGACGGCTCTCCGGAGCTGAGCGTCGACGTCATCGATTTCGTAAACGGCCAGATGAGGCGGCGGCGACGCACCAGACGCAGGCCGTTCTCAAAGGTCTGCATGACAAGCAGGATGAGCGAGCGACGCGCGAATCCCACAGGGTTCATACAGCGCAGAAAATAAACCGGCCTTGTAACGGCCATGAGCAGATAACGCAGCGCCCTGAAGCGATGCCCGTCCACCATCGCCGCCGAGATCATACCGAAGAAATCCGACCCGGCCGGATAACGCACCGGCTCAATATGCGTTCCCTCTTCGGGATGAAAGCTCGAACTGATCGCCACGCCTTTCGAATAATCCGCATGGGGTTCGCGAGACGTAACGGCGAGCACCGTTTCGCTATTCGTGCGTACCCTGTCGCCCAGATGATGCGATAGATTCGCAAGCACGCCTTTATCTTTCATCTTGAGCAGCAGGCCCAGCGTGCCCATTACACCGGCTGAGAGGATGACCGAATCGGCACGCAGCTCCTTCACACCTGAAAAAAGTCTGGTAGTGCGCTTCGTGCGGATCAGCCATCCGAACCGGCCGTCGACATCGGCAGTCGCTTTGCGCACGGGCCTTCCTTCTTTATCAAGAGGCAGAAGCTCGATGGCCTTGGTCTCGGGAATAACCGTCACACCGAGCTTCTCGGCCAGATAGAGATAGTTACGATCGAGCGTATTCTTGGAGTTATACCGACATCCGACCAGGCAGCCGCCGCAATAGACGCATCCCGTACGCTCGGGTCCTTCTCCGTCGAAGAACGGATCGGCGACGCCCTGTCCCCGGCCTTTGCCGTCGCCGAAGAAGATGCCCATCGGAGTCGGGCGATAGGTTGATCCCACTCCCATCTCGTCGGCGATCTCTTTCAAGATGCGATCCGACGCCGAGACATTCGGATTCTGACTGATGCCCAGCATATAATGGGCAATATCATAGAACGGCTGAAGCGCCTTTTCTCCGCCGAGTTCGGCAAAGCCTGGGCCCGAGAGCACCGACGTCCCGGGCCGGTAAAGCGTCGCCCCGTAAACAAGGCTGCCACCGCCGACGCCGGCACCGCTCACAAGAAAAAAATCACGAAGAAGATTCAGGCGCTGAATGCCATGCATGCCCAGATAGGGCAGCCACAGATACCTGCGCAGATTCCAGTTTGTTTTCGCAAAATCCGCCGATGACCAGCGCTTTCCCGACTCCAGAACGGCGACGCGGTAGCCCTTCTGTGCCAGGCGCAGCGCCGAGACGCTTCCTCCAAATCCGCTGCCTACAATGATAAAATCGTACTTCTGCATGTGACGCTTCCTGCCTGTTTCTAAGTTATCCTGACCGTCGGGACCCGATGCGTCGGGATTCTGAGATTTTTGCAGAGAAGCAAAATTGACTGACATATCAATCAATTTTCTGAAAAGGGGCAGATTTCTGTCAGGAACCCTGAATCCTTCTGCCCGATTGTGTCAGGCAGCGTTACGGATTGCGCAGAGTAACGCGGATGAGATAAACCTTTTTTAATACGCCCGGTCGTTTCTTCTTGTTGAAGAAGGCCTGGCTGGGCATCGATACCTTGTAGGCGTCATGCTCTTCGAGGATCTCAAGATCGTACCGCCCGCCAGTAAAACCGGGAAAGTTCAGAAGTCCCTCCCCCGATAGAATCACAAGACGCGATCCGTCGGCCCGCAGATCGGCCTCGAACTGGTCCTTGCGAAAGATGTCGCGGGTCAGCCTTTTTGAGTAGAAGGCATACGATCTCTGCGAGTTCGAGATCATGAATTTATACAGAACCTCCTCGCCGGGTTCGAGTCGTCGCACCGTCTCTGCAATGCGGCTTGAGGGCTGATAGAAGATAAGAAGGCCGTAGATCAGGCAGCCAACGGTCAGATGCACGACAAGTCCGCTCAGCACGGGCACAATAAGACGATCTGAAAAATGCCGGCGCAGCACAGGCCACAGCACAAGCGGAAAAAGACAGAGAAGATAGACGAACCACTGCATGCCCTTTAAGTCGAAGGCGACGACGGGAATGGCAATATAGAAAAGCAAAAGCAGAGCCGGCACAAGATAGAAAAAGAACGCAGGCATTCGCTCGGGCTTCTCGCCTTCGGCTAATCCGCCAAACAGCAGTCGGTCAAGCACGCCGGCCATATAGATCGCTCCGCCGGGAAGGATCCAGTAGATATACTGTGGAAGCTGAAAGCGCGAAAAGCTTATAAGTGAGAGCGTGAGAAAAAGCCACAGCGGAATGACAAAATCCGCTTTGCGAAATTCATCGCTGCGCACATAGTTCCACAGAGAGAGAGGAATGCGTTTCCAGATGGCATCAGAAGAAGTGGAAGCATCACCGGAACCAGTAAGCGCCTGACGCAATCGCAGAAATACATGAACGGCAAGAGGAACAAAGAAAAGACCGAAGGCCCAGGCGAAGTTCTTCACAAAAAACAGCGGATCAAACTTCTGATTGTAGATGAAGCTGTAAAACCGTCCGAACGATTGAATGATGATAAAGAAGTTCGGCCCGTACCAGCTGAATTCCTGAAACAGAACATACGACCAGAATAGCGGCAAGGCCGCCGTAACAAAGATGCCCTGAGGAATCTTCATACTCAAGATGCCCTTCCAGTCGCGACGGATCAAGAGATCGACGCCGATCGAGATGCCGGGGATCACGACGGCAATGGGCCCTTTTGTAATGAAGCCGCATCCCATGAAGAAATACATGAGATAGAAGTAGTTCGCGTTCTTCTTTCGCGCCAGGTAGTAGGCATGATGAATAAAGATCAAAAACGAGGTCAGATAGATATCGATCAGCGGGCTGACAAGCATCGACAGAAGCCCGGGGCTGGACGCATAAAGCAGCGAGGCAAGAAGTCCGCGGCGCTCGCTCTGTGAACGAAGCACGGTGATGCGATAGATACTGTACAGCGACAGCAACGCGAAGATCAGCGACGGAAGACGGAAGGCGATGTTATTCTGCCCGAACAGCTTAAATGAAGCCGAGACCAGCCAGAAGGTCATGATCGGCTTGTCGAGATACTTGCGGCCGTTATCGCGAATAAACAGGTAGCTGTCGCTATCGGTCATCTCGCGGGCGATCTCGGCGTATTGTGCCGAGTCGATATCCATCATATCGGCGTTGATAAGCGAGACGGCAGGCAGAAGAGAGAGCAGAATCAAGGAGATAAGGATCTTTTTCTGTAATGAGTTCATGGGTTCAGCGTATTCCGTAATAAAGAGTTACAGGTCGAAGCAGAGCAGACGGTCTGACCGACATTATGCTCCGGCGATTCAGATCAATACTGGCTCATGATGGCGTTGAACATGCATTTGCCGAGCGTCTCACATTCCATATTCTCGTTATAGCATTCGAGAATATCGGCCTGATGAATCGTACAGCCATCCATGCAGGAGATGCGGACGCGCGTCTGCAATTCAGCGCCCTGATCGGATGCAGCGCATTGGACCACCTTATCGCAGATCTTCAGGCATTTCTGTTCCACCGGATCGTGACAGGCGGTAAAAAGCAGAGTGAGTATTGCAAGAACGAGAATTCGTGCCATCGCTGCATGTTTTTCAGGCCCTCCCCGCGAACAAGGAAATTTCCGGGGCTTGGAGACAGGGCGGGGACGATTGAGGCGGGCGCGCAGCGCCGGACGGGATGCGGCGGGGCGGAATCAAGCGTAGGTAAGACGACCGCGAGGTTCAGGAATCGGGCGACCTAACTCCTGAGCGGTCTCAATCCATTCACGGATAACAAGTTCGGCATTTTTCACAGCTGCCTGATAGCTCTCTCCATCAGCCATACAACCCGGCAGTTCAGGAACCTCCACTATATAAGAACTGTCCTGTTTGCTCCAGTAAATAATCATCTCGTATTTGATTTCATTCATCGCTTATTCCTCCCAGATGATGGCGGAGTATCAGATCCCGAACCTGCTTTACCTGATAAGCCTTCGCCTTAGAGCCAATTGGTTGAATATTCAGGATCTCAGGTATTCCATCTTTCGAGTAAATATGGTGGCTGCTGCGAATCCTCTCCTCAAAACCAAGATTCTTGAGTAGCCGACAGAGATCCGAGAACTCGATATTGCTGTCAGAACGCCCCAGCAGAACCTTTGTAAGCAGTTTATCATCGCGAGCCATAACTGTCCACTCTGTGTCCGCGAACGTAACCCATCGTCCACTCCTTTTTACGCACAGATTCGCAGGGCAATTGCCGACCACCGGGCTTGCCCGCACCCCATGCTGAAGCGCGCATGCGGAGCGGTGACGGTTCTCGCCCGTCTCGGGTTGCTCTTTACGAAGTTAAGCCTCTTAAGCTTGTCTTTTCGGCTCAGCTGACTCTGTGCCTTCATCTCAAAGTTACTCATTGGCGTGCTTCTTTTCACAATACTCTCTAAAAGCCGGCCCACATTCTGAATTCAGTATAATAAATCTGTGCTCATGTTTCTTCGACGGGCTATCTCGCCGACCTGTACGGCTCAGATTTGTTCCTTTGATCGTAACACCTTTTGCATCGATATATGTAAAAATGGTAGTACCAAGATCGGACTCTTCTATAAGAACATCTCGCATTACTACATCGTAGAAAACAGGAACATGGGGGCTAGTTGTCAGATTCACTCGTTTCAAATTGACTCTGTTCCATTCTGAATCCTCAGTACGGAATCCCCCCATACCTGCCTCTGTAATAACGACGTCCTCCCAATTCGCATGACTTACCGACATTTCTGAAAGATTCCCGCCTTCGATCCTTACGTTTTTGAATTGCGATCTATAGAAGCTGACTCCGTACAGGTTACAGTCCTTCATAACAACGTTTTCAAAGACGGTAAAGTGGAATTCTGTATTCTCAAAATCCAGCCCTTGAAACACACGATCCCGAATCGAGACATCTCTCACATACCAGTCGTCGGTCTGGCCTTTTGCTTCGTTCCAGCGCTCTGGATTCTGAAGCAACGTCTGGTTCAGAAGCTCGCTCGGCTTGCGATGAGTTCTCACGCAATCACGCACATAGATGAAGGCGAACATTGAGATAAGCAAGATGAGCACGCTCACCGCCGATATCGCCTTCGTCCTCTCGCGCTCTTCGATCGTTTTCACTTTAAACGGCTCGGTCATCGAATACATTCACTCCAGTATAGAATGATGCGACCTCAGTATTGCAGGATTCACTTCTTCCATCTTCACCGCAAGAGCCAGGTAAAGAAGTTCCTGTTCCTCTTCACTCAGCTGCCTGGCCGCTGCCTGGACCTCTTCCAGCGTCATCTTGCCCACCCTCGTTTGCCTCGCTCCTTTATTTCTTTAAGGGAACCTTCCAGATCTTGCATATATTCATGGTAATTATGGCCGACGCCGCTTCCTCGAGTGAGCGGTGTATCGTAAGAAACAGAGTTATTCTGCATTATCTTTCAATCGCTCTTTCCAATAATCCGGATGACGGCGCTGATGTAATACTGCCAGAATGTGGATACCATCTTCCGTTTCGCGGTAATACACAGTAAAAGGATACCTGTCCATGAAATACCCTCGATAGGGCTTCGCTATATATGCGTAAAGGTCAGGTTGCTTCGCTACCTGCCTGAGGGCAGTTTGTACGAATTCACGGAATATCTTACCCAGTCCCTGTCTCTCTCGATTGTAAAATCTGGAAGCCTCGGCAATGTCCTGTATTGCCGCCGGATCTACAGTAACCTTACGCATCCTGAATATCGTCAATCGCCTGCAGGGCCTGCTCCAGAGGCACGGCCTTAACATTGCCCGATGTAAAATCAATCCACCGCTTCTCCAGTATGGAATGATGCGACCTCAGGATTGCAGGGTTCACTTCTTCCATCTTCATCGCAAGAGCCAGATAAAGAAGCTCCTGTTCCTCTTCACTGAGCTCCCTGGCCGCTGCCTGGACCTCTTCCAGCGTCATCTTGCCCATCCTCGTTCACCTCGCCTCCTAACCTCTTCGCTTCCCGGCTCTCCGTCCACTCCTTTTCCACGCCCCGATTCGCCGGGCATTGCCGGCCGCCGGGCTCTCCAAAAAATAAAGTGTGCCGCCCCGCTCCGTCCGATACTCAAAGAGGTATGAGGCGCATTTTCTCCATTTCTAAGTATCCTTTCAAATACCTGCTCATGGCAGTCGTCCTTCTTCTGACGATGACCCGCTGTGCCAGTACGGTCAGCCGATCCGAGCTCGATACGGCGCAGAGCCTGGCCGAATCGGGACAGGAGCAGGCACTCCAGGAGCTTTTTGAACGGCGCCAGAATGTGCCCGAAAAAGACAAAGAGCGCTATGTCGAGGTGATCGGTGAAGGCAAATCCGACCAGTCCTCGGTCATGCTGCGAGAGCTCTACAGAGATCCAGGATACGAAACGCAGCGGCCCGCCATCCTGAAAGAGCTCATCGAACGTCCGGGAGAAACCGACGCGCAGTTCGTCCGCAAGAGCGTCACCGCGAATCCCGAACTCTTCGGACCCGAGCTTGAGGCGGCCCTTTTGCGTCGTGCCGATCGACCGAGCGCCGAAACGCTGCTTTCGATGATTGAGGCTGGGCGCACCACTCTGAAGCCCGAGTCCATTCGCCTCTTCGGTGAGACCTCATTGCAACAGGCCCTGCCCCTGCTGATCAAGCATGCCGATGCCGGCAACGATACCGGTATCACAATGCAGTCCATTGCCCGCATGTCAACGCCTGAATCCGGACAGTACATCATGGCTACGGCGCAGAAAGGCGATCATCCGGCCCGGCTTGATGCCATACGACAGCTCGCCGCCGCCCCTGATCAGGATGAGGCGCGCGCCCTTCTGCACAGCCTGATCGAACACAATCCAGATACGCATGTCGCCGCTCTTGAGGCGTTAGGCGGCATGGGATTCAACGAAGAAAGTTATGACATCGTAGCCGCCCTGTATCATCAGAGTGACGACGAAACGACTCGCCAGGCTGCCATCCAGACCATGGCGGCGATGCGACAGATCGACCCGGAGGCCCTGGCCGCGGAGCTGAACCGAGGCAAAACGGAAGTTGAAGAGAGCGAAGAAACAGAGGAATCTACAGAAGAAAAAATCGTCAAACGTGTAGATAGGGATCAGCGTTCTCTGAAAGATGCCTACAGAGATCCGAGACGGTTAACCGATATCGTAAAAGACAACAACCGCCAGAAGCAGATCGTTAAAGAGGAGAAGCCCGTCGCCATCAAAAAGAAGGCCCTGTATCGCCTCGATGAAAGCGCCGCTGCCTCGCGTCGCTATGCCGCTCGCCTGGATCGCTCCTTTCAGAGGCTTTTCGGAAAGGATGCCGGCGACGTAAGATTGAAAATCCATAACGGCCTGCTCACCTATGCCGGCTCGAATAGCAATAACGCCGCCTTTATACAGCGTTCCTATCAAAAAGGATTTGGCGTCGAGGCAGATCGTTCTAAAGAACTGCTCAAACAGGGACTGCGACTGCAACACAGCCTTGATGCCGTCATTACCAATATCACGCGAGAGTATGCGCGAAGAGATCTCCAGGTCTATGCCCTGAGCAGCTTCTTTGCCATCAAACGCAAACAGGCCGAGGCCCTGCTTGATGCGCACAGAAGACGCGCCCTTTAAGGGAAGCTCTATTATATCGCTTATGAAAAAGCTGCTGATTCTCATTCCAGGATTGCTGGCTCTGCTCGTCTCCTGTTCGCAGGAGATCAAAGGAGAGTTTGCCTGGAATACGTTCTACGACCAGGACCTGCCGCCGCTGGAGCGGTCGCTTCTACAGCCGACACAGTTTCGCTTCGGGCGGGAGCATCTTTATTTCAGCGACCAGAATACGATCTGGTGGATGTACCGCATCGATCAGGTCGGATTCGGAACGCGCTCCCTGCTTGTGGCGCTCTACTCCGTTTCGGGCAGCCCCGAGCCGGTCGAGATCGATCTTCGAGAGGTGCCGGTTGAAACGTCGGGCGATATCCGACTGTTGCGCCAGTATTACAATCCGCTGCCCGTCGGCGACTACCGCCTGAAGATCGCTCATCAATCTCTTCCCATCGATGAAGTAAGTTTTTCGGTCATTCCCGACGACGAGCTGGCCATTGCCTCGGGACCGCTGCCAGGCGACGAATACAGGGATTCCTTCAGCGACAGTTCAGATGATGATATCGAGAAATATTCCTCTCCGTACTGACGGAAGGGAAGCGAGCAGATACAGAGGAAGCGGACTGCACCAATCGGTGCCAATCCCTACTTTTTTGATCTGATTTGTCTGTTTTTTGATTGTCAAGAAAGGAAAGCTGCCCTTCTCTGTTCTCTATGGAACAGGTTTCATTCTTCAGAGCTTCATTTCCGTCTCTTGTGAACCGCCGGGTAGCCCGCTGGACGGCCCTTCAGGTCAGTGCGATCGCTAGCCTGGGCGCAGTCGGTGTAAGCCCTGCCCTTCTGTCTATCTTTCTGCTCGTGGACTTTGCCCTTCGTAGCCTGCTCGGCCCAAATGCCTCTGTCCTTGTGCACGCAGGGCGCAGCATCTTCCGGTTTACGGCAAAGAGATTCGGCGTCAGTGAAGAGCTTGCCTCCATTCGTCCGGCACGCTTTGCCTGGCTGTGTGGCCTTCTTTTCAGCCTGCTGGCCGTCGCCGGAGTCTTCTCGGGCCAGGCGCTCCTGACATCGATCGCACTGGGAACGCTCGCCCTTTTCAGCGGTCTTGAGGCGCTTTTCGGGTTCTGTGTGGCCTGTTACATGTTCGGATGGGCGCAGCGCTTCGGATGGATCTCGCCCGACGTCTGTGTGGATTGCCGTCGCCCCTGACGCCTAAACGTCGGCCATGCTGGCATCGCCGACGTGCTGGATCTCTGCGCTGCCGGAAAAGGTGCGAATGAAGATGCCGCTTCGTGCGCTCTTTGCCTCGCTCTTCGTTTCGGCAACAAGCCGCGAAATGTCGGTTAACGGAATACGCCCCTGAGCGAAGAAAAGAAGGGCCGCCGAGATCACCGGAAGCGGGAACCGCTGCATCTGACCGTAGCGATTCTGCGCTTCCATATAGTCTCGCTCCACGTCTGCCGGTTCAAGAAAGCTGTTGCGAGCCCTTTCGAAAGATTGCTGCAGCCTTCGGATCTCCCGGAACACGGAGCGCACGGTATGACGACGAAAGCCGAGAAAGAAGTCGTCGCCGCCCACATGGCCGACAAAGATATTACGGCTGCCGCCTGCAAGATGCTTCAACGACTCGCCGATGCTCAGAAGGGCAAGGTCGCCTTTCTGAAAGCCGTAGCGATCGTTAAAAGGCTTGAAGTTATCCAGATCAAGATAAACGATAATGGTCGGATCAAGCCTGTGTGCGGCGTCTTCAAGGAATCGAAGAATGGCGCGGTTGCCGGGAAGGCCGGTTAACGGATTCTCTTCGCGCGCCGACTCGATGCGTTCCTGGTAAACGTAGCGCAGCATGGCCGTCGACGAGAGGAATCCGCTGTAGCGCCCCCGGTCGGTGATCAAGATGCCGTCTCGCGATCTCATCGAATCCTGTAGCGAGAATATCTTGAGTATCTCATCGGCGTCGGCATGCAGGTCGGCCACATAGCACTTGCGAATATGATGTGAAAGGAAATCTTCCATATCTCGATTATGAAGAAGATCCTTTCCGTACGGAGAATAGGTTATACTTTTCAGGCTGGATTCATGCAGCAGGCCCAGAGGCTCTTCAAATTCGTTCAGAACGGGGAATAGCGTAAACTCAGGGTTTCTCTTGAAAAGCTCGACGATCTGCGCGAATCCCATGCCTGGCCGCACCGGCTCGATACGCTGCATCTGCAAACCCGGCTTGAGGTGCGGAATGGCGCTTTCGCGATCGGCATGCAACAGATCACGAGCCGTCGAATCGCTATGAGTTCGAATCGAGTCTTCGATGAAAAGAGGCCTGCCCACAAAATAGCCCTGAATCAGATCGCAGCCGATGCGCACGCATGCTCTGTATTCGTCTTCTGTTTCGACGCCTTCGGCGACGACCATTCCGCCCATCAGATGCGAGAGCTGGATAACGTGCTGTAAAAAAAGCCGCTTCTTAGGATCGCTGTCGACTCCCTGGATAAAGAAGCGATCCAGCTTGACGATATCGGGTTCGACGCTATAGATCAGCTGCAGGCCCGAGAAGCCGACGCCGTAGTCGTCAAGAGCGATGCGGTATCCCTGCTGACGATAGGTATCGATCATGCTTTTCATTCGCTCGATCGAATGGAACTGATGTCTCTCTGAGATCTCAAACACCATCGTCGATGCCGGAAGATCAAACTCTTCAAGTACGCGATGAGTATTGCCCTGCCTGTAATCGGGCATCTCAAGCAGTCGGTTATCAAGGTTATAAAAGAGCCGCCTTTTGCGGGCATCGGGAAGCTGCAAAAAGCGCTGCAGGGCAAGACGACGCAAGAAGAGGTCAAGCGTGTAAAGAGCTCGATTCTCGACGGCATAATCGAGCAAGGCGAAGACGCTTTCAAAGCCGGCGCGATCATAGTTCCGCAGCAGCGCTTCATAGCCGTAAATACGGCCGGATGCCACGTCGAGGATGGGCTGAAAGGCGAAATCAAGCTCGCGGAGGATGTCCTCCCAGATCATATCGCCCTGCTTCATACCCGTCTCAGTCCAAACGACAACCGTCACAACGCTCCACCTTACGCAGGCGCCGTTACGTTTTCGTGTCCGGACCATAACTTTTTGTATCAGGGGTACTGTCAAACCGGGGTTTTTGCCTTTCCCGATTTCCCGTTCTTTTTTCTTTAGAGCAATATGATCGATTCACGTCTTCGCCGGCTGGTAGCCGGATCGCCGCACTACATTGAAATCCGTTATCACAATCGACGCAGTCGATCTCTGGGAATCCGCAAGGGAACGCCGATTGAACTGGCCTCAAAGCATACGGAGGGCGTCGGTATCAGGGTACTTTTTAACGGAGCCTGGGGCTTTGCTGCGACCTCTGATATGGGCGAGGCCGCACTCGAACGTTCGTTACGCAGCGCCTTTGAGGGAGCACGTCGGCTTTCTGAACTGCGACGACATCGCAGCGCCCTCGCCGAAACGGATCGCCTCGCAACAGGCGAGTTCGAATTGCCGGGATACAGCGAACTGCTGTCCATTCCCTTAAGTGAACACCGTGAAACCGTCGAAGATGCAGAGCGCCGGCTTCGTAGCTCATCAAAGTCTATCGACACGGCACAGTGCCAGTACACCGAAGTCTTCGAAGAGAAGTTCATCGTCACGTCAGACGGAGCCGACGTCTGGCTGCGCCTTGTAAGGCCTGAGCTGCGTTTCCTGGCCTTTGCAAAAGACGGCTCGAAGATGAGCCGCGGCTATGATTCCGTCGGCGCAACCGGCGGCTGGCAGTGCATGTTCCAGAACCGATCCCTTGACCGTTATATTGAAACGGCGGCCGCCAGTGCCGTCGATCTACTTGCAGCCGCGGCCCCCGAAGGCGGACGAAAAAAGGTTATCCTGGCCCCCGCCATGGTCGGGTTGCTTGCTCATGAGGCCATCGGGCATACGGTCGAGGCGGATTTTGTTATTTCGGGGTCGGTGGCTCGCGATCTTCTCGGGCAGCAGGTCGCCTCTGAAAAGGTGACTCTATGTGATAGCGGGCGCTCCGAGCATGCTCCTTATGCCGGCGGAGAGCTTCCCGTCGACGACGAAGGCGTGTATGCCGATAGAACCGTATTGATTGAAAAGGGCAAGCTCGTCGGTTACCTGCACAGTCGCGAAACGGCAAAACAGTTCGGAGTGAAGCCGACGGGTAACGCCCGCGCATGGGAATTCAGCGACGAACCGCTCATCCGAATGCGCAACACCTACGTCGAGCCAGGAACCGATGATCTGAACGATATGATTGCCGGCATCGAGGACGGCTTTTACGTCGACGGCCCCGAAGGAGGCCAGGCCGATGCTACCGGTGAATTTATGTTTGGAGCTTCACGGGTGCGGCGCATCAAAAACGGAAAACTTGCGGAGGTCGTTCAGAAGGTAACGCTTTCGGGCAACGCCTTTGACGTCTTGCGTTCTGTGGACGCCGTCAGCTCCGATTTCAAGTGGGATCTCGGATCAGGCCATTGCGGTAAAGGACAGCCCGCGAAGGTCGACGCCGGCGGGCCGTTCCTGCGATGTGAAATCCTTGTCGGAGGCGAAGCATGAGCGCCACCTACGCCGATCAATCCATCGAACGCCTCAAGAACGCAGCCGACCGTTTGCTCTCGACCAATCGCCCCGCCGGTTCGCAACTTGAAGTCTGTGCAAGCTCTGAATCTGAACGCCGTCTTGTTTTCGAGAACGACGACCTTTCCGTCGTCTCTGAGACGTCCGGCGACAGGTTCGGGCTGCGTCTTCTGCATAACGAGCATACGGGATTCGCGACGACGAATTCCGCCGAGACAGGCCGTCTCTTACATACCCTTCATGAGGCCGAATCCCTTGCCGCCACCGCGCCTCCCTCCCCTTTTGACGCCCTTGCCGTTCCGACAGAGGCCCATCGTACGACTGTGTATAACCTTGATGCTCTGCACGGGCGTTCGGGCGAAGATTCCGACGAATTCGCCGGCGACGATCTTCCCTTTGAAGCGATGCAGAGAATCCTCGCCGAGGCAAAACGAGACGCACGCGTCGCCATCGATCGCGTCGAATTCTCGTTCAGCGACAGCGTGCGTACGGTCGTGAACAGCCATGGTATCCATCTCACGCAAAAAGAACAACTGGCGTCATGGTTCATCATGGGTATGGCCCGCGACGGCGCGCAGGTAACAAGCTTCGATTACGACGGCGGATCGGCCGCCACTGTAATAGACTTATTCGAAGACATCACCAGGCGAGTGGCCGATTTTCGCGATTCGGTCATCGGCTCGTTGAATCCGCGCAAAGGCCGAACCTACAAAGGCCCGGTTCTCCTGCACCCTTATGCCGTGCTTGACCTTCTTGTCGGAACGGTGTCGTTTAACGCGAAATCAAGGGCGCATCTGGACGGCATCAGCCCCTGGGTCGATCGCTACGCCGGTGACGGACGTCTCACCGAGCCGGTCGCTCATCCGTCGCTTCTGCTCTACGAAGATCCGCATGACCTGAGTCGTCCGGCCGGCACGCGCTTCTTTGACCGAGAGGGGAACCTTACGGCGCGCCATGAAATAGTGAAAGACGGTCGCCTTATCTTTCTCGCCGAGAACTGTCATACGGCGAAACGTTCGGGACGCGCCATTACTGGCAATGCGACCGGCGACGGAAGATCGTTACCCGACCACGGCTTTTCAAATCTGACGCTTGACATCTCGCCTGACGGCATCATCAGACCGCAGCCTCTTCCGGAATTGCTTCGAACGATGAAAGAAGGGCTGCTGCTGAAGCGCTTCAGCGGTAACGAAGATCCGATCTCAGGACGTTTCTCGGGCGTGGCGAAGAATTCGCGCTGGGTAGAGAACGGCGAGATATGCTTCGGCGTGCAGGAGGTGATGGTATCGGGCGACCTGTTCGGTCTTCTTCGCGACGTCATCGCCGCCTCCACCGAACGCATGGTCGCCTCCGGTGGATGGTCGGCTCCGTATCTGCTTGTTGATGGTTGCAGCGTCGTCTTCGATTGAGAGGCGCTGACGATTGCCCGTTAAGAATGCAGCGAGCATAGACGGGGCGGCCGAATGCTACCCGCCGCCTGTCCCTCGCGTCCTTGCAACCGACAGATCGCCCCCCTGAAGACTCTCAATAATCCCCTCACTCTCGCAGAGGAGGCCCGAAAAGAATCGATCCGCCAGGAGCGGGCTTAACCGGCTTGATGCCCCAGATCTCTTTCGCGTATTCATCAATCGTTCGATCAGAAGAGAACTTACCCGAGCGGGCGATATTGAATATAGCCTTGCGCAGCCACGCCTTCCGGTCGCGAAAGTCGCGCGAGATCAATCCCTGGATACGACGGTAGTCCTGAAAGTCGGCCAGATGGAAGTAGTGATCCCCTCCATAGGTAAGAACGTGAAACAGTTCCTGAAACAACCCTGGAGAGAGCGGGTTGAAATAATTCTGATGAATCGAAGAGAGAACGGCATGAATCAGCGGATCCTTCTCGTAAATGGCCACCGGATCATAGTTCGGCCGGATGACGTCGAGCTTTTCCACCGTATTACCGAAGATATAAAAGTTTTCGTCGCCGGCCTCTTCGCGCATCTCGATATTGGCGCCGTCAAGCGTGCCCACCGTCAGCGATCCATTCAACATGAACTTCATGTTCCCGGTTCCCGACGCCTCCGTTCCTGCCGTCGAGATCTGCTCCGACAGATCAGAGGCCGGGAAAATGCGCTCCGCCAGCGAAACGGAGTAGTTTGGTAGAAAGACGACCTTCATACGATCGCGCACATCGCGATCGTTGTTGATCTTTTCGCCGACGCTATGAATGAGCTTGATGATGAGCTTGGCGCGATGATACCCGGGAGCGGCCTTGCCCGCGAAAATAAACGTGCGCGGCGTATATTCGGCCTCACGATTATCTTTCAAGAATTGATAGTCGCCGATAATACGAAGCACGTTCAAAAGCTGACGCTTGTATTCGTGGATGCGCTTGATCTGAACGTCGAACATACTTTCCGGATCGACGACGACGCCGGTCGTATGGTGAATGATCTTCACAAGCTTCGATTTGTTATACTGGCGTATCTTCTGAAAATCTTCCTGAAATGCGGCGTCTTCGGCAACCTTTTCAAGATCTCGCAAACGGCTCTGATCGAGCAGCCAGCGCAATCCGATGGAATCATTGATCAACGCCGTGAGCTCGGGGTTCGCCGCGATCAACCACCGGCGAAAGGTGATTCCATTCGTCTTGTTGATCAGCTTCCCTGGATACAGACGGTTAAAGTCGGCAAAGATGGTGCGCTTGATGATATCGGTATGGATGGCCGAGACGCCGTTCACCTTCGTAGAACCGATGATGGCAAGATTGGCCATACGAGCGCGCTTATCTGCTCCTTCTTCAATCAGCGACAGCTTCGCAATTACGTCCTCGGGCTCGCCCTTCTGGCGCAACTCTTCAATAAAGTAATAGTTCAGCTGATAGATCAGATCAAGATGACGGGGCAGCAGGCTGGCCAGCAGGTCGACGGACCATCGCTCCAGGGCCTCGGGCATCACCGTATGGTTCGTGTAAGCGAAACATCGCTGCACGAGCCCCCAGGCATGATGGAATTCAAGATTATGCTCGTCGACGAGAATACGCAGAAGCTCGACGACAGCCAGAGCCGGATGCGTATCATTCAACTGAAAGAAGATACGGTCGGGCATCTCGTCGTGCGACTTCGGCCCCTGTTCAAAGAATTCGCGAAGGGCATCGCGAATCGTCGCCGAAACAAGAAAGTACTCCTGCTTGAGACGAAGTTCTCTGCCCTGCGTGACGTTCTCATTCGGATAAAGGACGTGCGTGATATTCTCTGAAAACACCTTATCTTCGACGGCTCTGATATAGTCGCCGTGGTTAAAGTATTTGAAGTCAAAATCTTCGGTGGCCTCTGCCTTCCAGAGACGCAGATTATTCACCGTTCGCGTGCGGTAGCCGGGCATCAGAATATCGTGCGCTCTTGCAAGAACCTGATCTCCGGGCAGCCATCGCTTGCGTATGTTGCCTTTATGATCGGTGTATTCTTCGACGTAGCCGCCGAAACCTACGGGATAGATGAGGTCGCTGCGACTGATCACCCAGGGATTCGCGATATCAAGCCAGTTATCGGGGGCCTCCACCTGATTGCCGTTTACGATGCGCTGGCGAAAGATACCGAAGTTATACAGAAGCCCACATCCGCTCGAGGGAAGGTCGAGCGAACTCATGCTATCAAGAAAGCAGGCGGCCAGCCTGCCGAGACCTCCGTTGCCGAGACCGGCGTCAGGCTCCTGCGCACAGATATGATCGAGATCATAGCCGAATTCTGCAAGCGCCTCGCTGGCAAGATCATAGGCGTTCAGGTTGACCAGATTCGATTTCAACATCTGCCCGATAAGGAATTCCATCGACAGATAGTAGATCTTTTTCGCCTTCTCTTTACGATAATGTTCCTGCGTTTCGTTCCAGCGATCGATCAGGTAGTCACGCAGAGTAAAGGCCAGGGCGAGATATATGTCGGTGTCGGTCGTGTTATGCGTATACTTGCCGACGCTGTATTCGAGATGATGCGCAAAATGGCGAATTAGAGAATCGCGATCTTCGTTGGATTGCCGGCTGATCAACTCATGTAACTTCGAATGATCGGGCGCTATTTTCAGATCGGAGGGAGAAAACCTGTAGGTCATAGCGCAAGTGTATCAGATCGGCCGGGCCTCAGTCAACAAGAATCTGCAACGGAACAGGGAATCGTCAGACCTCAAGCACGCGGCGCAGATGCCCGTCGGGCCAGGAAACGGCCGTCTCCACGACAAAGTCCGGCCTCTTTTCAGTGCGAGGCTCCTGACGGATCGGACACTGCTCGACCGAACAGTGTGAGCAGTACTGTCTCTTGCATGGATCTACATGCGAGTGAAACTCGCCGCGCATACCCGCTTCGGAAAGCACATTGTGCTCGAAGGCGTGTACGATCTCGTTTGCCCTGCCGATATCATAGACCTCGGGCAGCACGATATGGATATCGACGTGTGTGTAGTCGCCTAAATGCATCGTTCGCAAGGCATGCACGGCAAGCACATTAGAATCGCCTACAGAATTCATAGCCGAAACCAGACGGTTGAGCAGCTCGGGATTCTCGGTATCCATCAGACTCATAACGGAACGAAAAAGAACGCGACCGCCGGCATAACCGAGCCAGAGGCCGAAAACCAGCGCTATGGCGGGATCAAGCCAGCTGATTCCCGTGAAATGAACGGCAAGAAGACCTCCGGCTACGCCGAGAGTCGTGATAAAATCTGAAAGCAGATGATGACCATCGGCCTCGATTGCGGCGGATCGCTTCTTCTTACCCATGTGAATCAGCCACATGCCGAGAATGCCGTTCATGGAGCCGGCGCCGAAGTTAATCAGCAAGCCAAGACCCAGTCTTTTCAGTTCGATGCCGCGAATCAGATTTTCGATCGCTTCGTAGCTGATGAGTACTGCAGCGAGCGTAATCAGGCCGCCCTCAAAAAAAGAAGAGACATACTCGATCTTTCCATGACCATACGGATGATCGCGGTCGGCGGGTTTACGAGCATAAAGGACGGCAAACGATGCGAAGCTGCCCGCCAGAAGATTCACCAAGCTTTCGAGAGCATCAGATTTCAACGCCATCGAATTCGAGATATAAAAGGCCGCCAGTTTGAGAAGCAGGATCAAAAAGCCTGCGATAAGAGCGACGAATAATGGATAGACCCGGCTGAACATGCCCGAATAAAGAAGCGAAAGAATCCCCTTTGAGTCAAGTTTAAGAGCAGAAAGACGGCCTCACAGATATGTTTTTATTTGAAACAGATACCCGATCTCAAAAACCGGCATGTATGGGCCTTCTCAGCGTCGCCCCGATGATGGATTACACGGATCGGCATTACCGATTCTTTCTTCGACTGCTGTCGCGGCATACGACCCTGTACACTGAGATGGTTCCCGATACGGCCATTCGCTTCGGGAATCGACATAAGTTCCTGCGTTATGATCCGTGTGAGCATCCGGTCGTTTTGCAGCTGGGCGGATCGGATTCGGTGGCGCTGGCCGAATCTGCTGCCATCGGCGAAGAGTACGGCTACGACGCGATCAATCTGAATTGCGGATGCCCGAGCGAAAGGGTAGAGCACGGCAATTTCGGTGCATCCTTGATGACCGATCCCTTGCATGTACGGCGTATCGTTGAGGCCATGAATCAGGCCGTCTCTATTCCTGTAACGGTGAAGCATCGCATCGGTATTCGCGAGCGCAGCGGAGTCGGACGCGAAAGCTACGATGAACTAAAACAGTTCGTCTCGGCGTGCGTCGACGGCGGCGTGAGCCATTTCATCGTGCATGCGCGCATCGCCATTCTCGGAAAGCTTAACCCGGCGCAGAATCGAAGCATCCCGCCTTTACAGTATGATACCGTCTACCGGTTGAAGCAGGACTTTCCCGAGCTTTTCATCGAGATCAACGGCGGTATCCGTACGCTCGATGAGGCTGAGTTACATCTGAAACACGTGGACGGCGTCATGATCGGACGGGCGGCCTGCGATACTCCGTTTCTCTTCGCTGAGGCCGATCATAGGATCTACGGCACACAGAATCCCGAAACGGCCGAATCAGAAAAGGCCGTCGTGCGAGCCCTTCTGCCCTATCTGCATCGTCAGATGGACGAAGGTATTCCCGTTCATCACGTTCTGCGGCATGCGGCGAATCTTTTCTACGGGCGTCCTGGAGCACGTTTGTTTCGACGCCGTCTTGCCGAAGAGATTTTCATTCGCAGGGACTGGACGACCGCGACGATCGACGAGGCGATCGAAGAACTGCTCTCGTGCATACCGGACGATGCGGTCCCTTTGCGTGACGACGAGCAGTTAGCTTCTTCGTTCTTTACGCCGCCGGTCGATCGTTAACCAGATCGCGGCGAGAAGACTGCCGATCAGCGAATGTACGACGCTGGATACGGCAGGCGGCAGCGCAACAGCCGGATCGGCAAAATGGTTTCGCGCAAGCACGACGCCAAGTCCTGAATTCTGCATACCGACCTCGATAGAGATCGTGCGCGAACGCGTCTCGGCAATCTCACGCTGTTCTCTGTACAAGAGAAGAACAAGACGCGATAGCAGGTATCCGAAGCCGAAACCCGATACATGAAGAAGTATGGCAGACAGGATAACGATCGGGCCCGAAACGAGAAGTTCCGCCCTTCCCTGCCCGACGATCGATGCGACGATCAGAACGATCAGAATGACGGCAACGGGCGGACCGAACGGCTCGAGTCTCGCCGAAAGTTTCGGGAGCCGGCGCCCCAGAAGCAATCCGGCCAGAACGGGAAGGATAACGACCTGAAGCGTAGACATCAACAGTCCGGCCGCATCGACGGCAACGACGTCTTCAAGAAGCACTGAAGTGAGAAGCGGCGTGAGAAACACGGCCAGCAACGTCGATATGGCCGTCATCGTTACCGACAGGGCGACGTCGGCCTTCGCCAGGTAGGCGATTACGTTCGACGCCGTACCGCCCGGGCAAGCCGACACAAGCACAAGGCCGGCCGCAAGCGAATCTGGAAGACCGAGAAGCTTCGCTATGGCCCAGCCCGAAAAAGGCATCACCGTGTATTGTAAGAGGATTCCGACAAGAACGGGCACCGGCATCTGAAAAACACGCCGGAAGTCTTCGACGCGAAGCGAGAGGCCCATAAAGAGCATGATGCCGCCAAGGCCGATCGTTATCATCTCTCCGCGAAACCAGGCAAATGAAGGCGGATGATACAGCGAGACGGCCACGGCAAGTATAAGCCACAGCGGAAAAAGCAGAGAAAAGCGTGCCAGCATATCAGGCCGTATATTCGAAAGAATGGATCAGATGACCTTCGAACTGCTTCTCGACTCGAAAGAAATACTTCTGTGCCCGCTTTGAAAGCTTCTGAAACAAGGCATCGGTCAGCAGAATGCCTCGTTCGAAGCTGGATTTCTCGGCCATATGAGCCGTGAGATTGATGGCCTCGCTAATCAGCTCGCCGTGTTCCTTTGTATAGACGACCTGACCCGTATCCATAGCGTACAGCGCCGTCGGTCGTTCAATGTACATGCGACTCGATAGGTCGATCAGCGCAGTCTGCCCCTCAATAGCTGAGATGAATGCGTTTTGAGCATCTTCTTCTGCGAAGATGCAAATATTCGCGTTCGTCTTTCGAGTCCAGACCATGCCGCCATGAGCCGAAACGATGGCGCCCAGACGGTCCAGCATGAGATTCATATGGTTCTGCTTCGCCTCGTCGTCCATAATAATGGCCGATGGCGAACGAACCGAGCAATATTGAAAGATCAGTTTGTAGGATCGTCCCGGAATCAGATCAAGGCCGGCGCGTCCTCGTTCCTGGACCGTATCCATTTCGAGCACAAAACGCTGCAGATCGCCGTTGAACTTCTCATACTGCGCATACTTCGGTCCTTCGTTCAGAGCACGCTGCATATGCTGCCAGCGCGGAACCTCAAGAAGCGCCCTTGCCAGCACCTGCTTCAGATATCCGAGTTTGATGTTCTTTTTGGCGACGAAATCAAGCGCTCCGTTCTTCAACGACTCGACGATGACGCGTTCTTCGTCGCTTCGCGCTATGACGATGAACGGTCGCACCGGAGCGGTCAGCTCCTGCATGAACAGAAACGGCTGGTCGAGGCTGAAGAAATCGAGAATGATCAGATCGGGCGATACGTTCTGGATCAGAGAGCGACCCGATTCGGCATTCTCGGCATGCCTTATGTTCAAACCTGGAAAGATGGAGCTGAGAATACCCGCATAGACGTTTCGCGCCCCGACGTCGGAATCAACAATGAGTATATCCATGATTACAGCCGGATATTCCGGTACAGTCGAAGCTGACCGTACTGCCCATCCTCTGTAAAGAATTTTTTTGTCTCGGGAGAGGCGAGAAAGAACGCTGATTCCGAAACGAAGACGGCATTCGGTTCGCCGTGTTTCTGTTCGATATTGATGGTCTCGCTAATATCATCGCTCTGAATGCGCGCCGTATCAGAGGTATAGCGGGCCGTTCCGTAATGAATACCGATTCGCACTCTTAGATCGTTCTCGTAACGCAGCTCGTTCTGACTGATGTTGAACACGGGAAGCAGGGCGATTATTTTCAAAGCAGATCGAAGAGCGGCGCTTACGCCCTCCTCTTCGAGGTAGGCAGCCAGACCGCCATCGCCATGCCAGTACCAGAGGCGTCCGTTCTCGGCTTCTATTATCGAACGAATCCACAGGCGAAAGCTGCGCAGCGTATTCTCGATGTCGACCTTGAGATTCGTCTGCACAAGCTCGGAACTGCCTACGACATCGATGCTCATAAAGGCCAGGCGATACTCTTCGTCGTTTTTCAGATACCCCCAGTCGCCCGTCTTGCGCCCTTCCTGGGTCTGTACGAAACGTTGCAGCTCGGAATCAAAGCGGAAGCCGGCCTCTTCGAGGGCAAGCTGTAGCGGACGAAATCCTTTCAGCTCGATGATGCCGCCGCTTCCTCCGCGACCATTCAAATGGAAAAGGACGCTGCACAGGTGAACGATGCGTTCGCGATCATCGAAATACTCAACAAGGGCGTCAGCGGCCACTTTTCTTGGAATAACGATATGACCGCCAAAGCCGGTCACCTCTTCGAGGTTAAACGCCGGATCGGCCTCACGGCCGATATAGGAAATCTGTTGGGTGTTGAGGGTGATGGCGAGGAGCTCTTTCAGATGCCGCTTGATCTTCTTCATCGGAGCTCCTGTCTATTTTATCGAAACGGCGTGAGTATAAAAAAATTCCAGTTTTGTGGAGGCTATCGGGATCGAACCGATGACCTTCTGCGTGCAAGGCAGATGCTCTCCCAGCTGAGCTAAGCCCCCGAGTGGTGAGCCAGACTGCAGCCCCCCGGCCTGCCAGTAAAGTAAAAAATGCATTCAAGGGCCGCACGCCGGGGCTATCATAGAAAAATCTATGATTTGCGTCGGGAGTTGACGCACAGCACAATCTGACAGAAAAGGAGATGTGAAAACGGCACTGATCACGGGAATCAGCTCGGGAATCGGCTTCCACCTGTCGCTGCAGCTCGCGCGCGAAGGCTGGTCCGTTTTCGGCGTGGTGCGTAACAGAGAAAAACTCGATCACTCTCTCGCTGCCATCGAGGCGGAGCGACCCGAACGACTGCATGTTATCACAGCCGACATCGACCGGGCCGACGAGCTCTCTGCCGCTTTGAGAGATCTTCCGGCACCCGACGTCCTGATCAATAACGCCGGCTACGGCCTTTACGGTCCATTTGAAGAGCTGAGCGACGAGCAGCTGCGAGCTCAGTTTGAAACGAACTTCTTCTCTCCGTTACGGATCATCCGCCATTATCTGCCTGCGATGCGCGAACGGCAATCGGGCCGGATCGTTAACATCAGCTCCATCCTCGGGCAGATGGTTATACCGACCGGCTCGGCCTACTGTTCATCGAAATGGGCTCTTGAGGCCGCCTCCGAGGCGATGCGCTACGAACTTGCGCCTTTCGGCATAGAAGTCTGCCTGGTCGAACCGGGCCTCATCAAAACGAACTTCAAAGAGAACATGAAGTTAAACGCCACGCTTGAGGCCGAGCATTCTCCGTATCGTTTTCTCAATCGGCTGATCGGCCGCGAGATCAAACAGTATGGCCGCTTTGCAACCTCTCCTGAAAGCGCCGCCGACTCCATCGTCCGGCTTATGCGCAGGCGTCGACTGCCCGCCCGTTACAGAGTCGGCACCGATGCAGCGTTTTATAGCGCGCTAAAAAGCATTCTTCCCGGATCTTTTCTGGACGTTATCCAGAGATCCTACACAGAAAATCTGCATTCAAAGGATTGATCGATCCCATGGCTACGAAATCGGCAAAAAAGACAGAAACGAAAACGGCAAAAAAGGCGGCAAAGAAAGAGGTCGCTAAAAAGGCCACCGGCAAAGAGGCGAAACCTGCGGCGAAGAAGGCCGTAAAGTCGGCGGTCACAAAAAAAGCGGCTAAGAAAGAAATCGCGAAGAAGGAAGTAGCGAAGAAGTCCGTCATCGAAGCCGTCGCGAAAAAGGCGACGAAAAAGGCCGTCGAGCCGGCCGCCATTCGGTCCGGCGACGATATCGCCGCGCTGCTCGTTCGCGACCTTGCAAAGACGGGCTTCGACGCATCGGAGCGTGCGTTAGCCATATTCCCGGCCTTGCAGAAGCATCTCTCAATTCATAGCATCCTGTTTCTTTCGCGAAGCGATCGCAACTTCGCCGTCGAAGGCCTGCTCGACGAAGGCGGATGGCATACGGACGACTCCACAGTAGAAGGGCTTCAGGCCTCACTTTCAGGCCTTGAGCTTCCTGAATCGGCCGATACGGTGCGCGACATCGTGATTCACTCCGAAGGCCCGACAAAAGGGCTTTCTATTCCCGTTCAGCTGACGGATACGGAGCGTCTTTTCACGCTCTGGCTGTATGAGCGGGGCAACAATCCCGTTAAGAAAGACCTCGACCTGGCCGCCATCGTTCTGCCGGCGCTTGCCCTTGAATACCAGATACGCAGAACGACCGCCCTGCTCTCTCATGAACAATCGCGGCATGAAGCACGCATAGCCGAAATGCATACGCAGCTTGATGCGAAGCACAAAAAGAAACTTGATGATGCCCTTTATGCAAAAGACGCCGAGTTTCAAGAGCTTCGCGAAACGGCACATCGTATGCAGGCGGCCCACGACGAAACGGTCGCCTTACTACAAAGCGAGATATCGGCCCTCAACGAGCGGCACGAGCAGGAGCTTGCAAAGGCGAAAGAGACCGCCGCTGCCGAACAGGCCCGTGAAGCCGAGAAGCGTCTCTCCTCCTTACGAGAAGAACTGGAACTCGAGATTCAGGTTCGCGACGAAGAGATAGCAAGATCTCAGAAAAGGCATACCGAAGAGCTCGAACGGATTCAGACGGAGCTGCGCCATGAACGCGAAGAGCTTGCTCGCGAAAAGGAAAGCCTCGACACAGTGCGGCAGAAGCTCATCGACGATCATCAGAGCGAGCTGTCGACTCTGCGTTCGCAATTAGTCGAAGAGCGGGAGGCTGCTGTTCGCGACCTCGGTCAGCGGCTTGAATCCGCGCAGAGCGAGCTTGCGGCAGAAAAGAAGCGGCATGAGGCGGCGATCACCGAACAGCGAAGCACGCTGGAATCGGCGAAAGAGGATGCCGTCCGAGCACTTCGCGAAGAGCTGAGCCTTGAAATCCAGCTGCGCGACGAAGAAATCGCAGATCTCAAGAAGAAGGCTGCCGATGAGCTACAGACGCTGAAAAACGACCATGCGTCGCAACTCTCGCAACTGAACGACCGACATCGACACGAAAAGGAAGAGCAGACACGAACGGCAGAGCAGGCACTGCAGCAGTCCGAAGAACGACGCCAGCGCGAGCTTGCCGAAGAGCGTCAGAAGCTCGAAGAGAAGCGTGAGTCCGAGGTGAAGGCGCTTCGCGAAGAACTGACCCTTGAGATCCAGCTACGCGATGAAGAGATCAAGAAGATTAAATCTCTCTCTGAAAGCGGAACAAAGGAACTGCTCAATAAAATCGACGAACAGAAGCAATCCTACGAAGAGCGCATTCGATCGCTGACAGCAGAATATGAAGCGGCTTCATCACGGGCGAATAACGAACATGCCGTCGCCATCGAAGGCCTCAAGAAGAAACACGCAGAAGAGAATGCGGCAACGCAGACGGCAAGGCAGAAGGAGCTGGCCGAGCTTGAAGAAAAACGCAGAGCCGATCTTGCCGACCTCAAGGCCGAGCATGAGCTCGTTGTTGAAGCGTTGAACCAGGAACATCGACGCGATGTCGCAAAGCTCGAACAGTCTATTCAAGAGCTGCATGAGCAGGCCGAGCGAAAGGCCGAGATGGTCGCTGAGGAGAAAAAACGAGTCGAAGAGGCGCATCGTTCGCTGATCGACGGCCTTCAGGGCGAGATACGAAACCGCGAAGAACAGATGCAACAGCAGAAGGAACGCGGCATCAAGCTTCAGGAGTCCTATGAGGCCGCATTACAGACGCTGGAACGCGAACGCGAGGAATTCCAGAAGCAACGCGAGCATCTCAACGAACGCATCGCTCGCATCGAAGAAGAAAGTCTGCTCGTGTCAGAAGAATTGAACGCAACGATTCGCGAGCGTGAAAAAACGCTCCAGGCGACCGAACAGCTCCTGACCGAGGCGTCACAGCGTATCGACACACTTGAAAAACTGAAGCAAGAGCATACAGGCCACATCGATACTCTGGAGAAAGAGGCGCGGCAGAACGAAAACCGCATCATCGAGCTTGATCGAAATCTTGAAAAAGAGAAAGAAGAGCGACGCACAGAGAAGGAGCGCCTGCTTTCCGATGCCGCTGCGAAAGCAGCCGAATGGCGCGGACTTCAGGAAGAACTGCAGCAGCAGCTCTCTCAGAAGAACGCCGAAATCTCTCATCGAAACGATACGATTCAAAAGCTCGAACAGCAGCTCAGTAGAGAGACGCAAAGAGCCCATCAACTTGAAAACGATCTCGAAGAGGCGCGCAGCCGCCACAACGAACTCATCGAGCAGATCGAATCGATTCATCAGGGCCTTGCCGACGCTCAGGCAGAGAACAAGGAGCTCCAGGATCTCATCCGTTCGAAAAACGAAGAGATACGAAACTTCCATATGGAAGAGCAGAAGCTCAAGCGCTCTCTACAGGCGGCGGAAGCCCTTCAGGCCGATCTTGAAGTGAACATTGAAAAGCAGAAGCTTTCTCTTCGCGAAAAAGACGAACTCTTTCATCAAAAGCAGGAAGAGATCGGCGCTCTTGGCGAGAAAATACAGACTCTGCAGCAGGAGATCGAGAACTATCTTGGAGTCATTCAGCAAAAGAAAGATACCATCGACGGACTGCGCGCAGAACTGGAACAGGCGCGCGTCCAGGTAAAGAACTCGCGCAAAGAAGGCCATCTCATGGCCGAGGCATCGCGAGCGCTTTCCCGCCAGGAGAGCTTCGAAGATAAAATCGACTATCTTAAAGAGAACGTGCTACGTGAAATCAACATAGATCGGATCATCTTCTACTCTATCGACGAGAACGATGATCTTGTTCCGACCTACTGCTCGCCGTCTCTGGATTTCGCCGCCACGCGCTTGCGCCTCGGTGATACGTATTTCGGTCAGGCCCTTGCGTCGCAGAAACCGGTCATTCTGAATAAGAAGGAAGGCGAGCTACCCTGTGATCTGCCCGCACCCGAAGCGCTGCGCTTTGTAGACGATGACGCTACTCACTTCAGCCGATATCAGGAAATGTTCGCCTCGTCAAAAGACGGCATTGAATCGACGATCGTGCTTCCTCTTGTGCTTGGCTCGCATACGGAGGGCATTCTCGCTCTGACGACGCAGCAGCACATCTCGGCGGAGCGCACCGACATGGCGCTGCTCGAACATCTTCTGCCCTTTGTCGCCGCCGCCTATCATGACGAAAAGGATCGTCGCGCCGTGCAAACGCTCGCCCTCGCCAACGAACAACTGAGGTCGGTCAGACGTTATATCGAAAAGCGTAGCTCTGATCTGCTGCTTTCTCAGTCCGATGCCATGGCTGACGAAGAGCGTGCAGCATTGCTCGTACGCACTCGTTTTGTCCCTCATCTGCTCGGTCTTGCTGGTGAAAAAACCACAGTCACCGATCTCGGTCCGTTTTTAGCGCAGCTGGAAACTCAACTGAAAGAAACCGCGCTCTACCCGGATTTCCGAGTAGAATCCGACCATGTAGCGCGCTTGATTTCTGGTGACGATGCGGGCCTTCTTCTCTGGTTCATATCAGAGGCGGTGGCCAATGCGATCGAGCACAGTGAAGGGCGCCGATTGCTCATTCAAAGCGCCGAGAACAGAGACGTCGTTTCACTGATCATCGAAGACGACGGTGAAGGCCTGATTCGTAAAACGGGATCCATGACTCCTTCCGGAGACGGCTTTTCCTTTTTTCAGGCAGCTGCGGGATTGCTCGGGCTCGAGCTTCGTATCGGCAAGGGAGAAGGCGGACTGGGAACTTCGCTGAAGTTGTATCGACGTTAACAATTGGTTTGGCGGTCAGGAGAAAGATCGGACCGATTCGGAAATAAAAGAGGCCCTGCCTGATATACAGGTCGGGCCTCTTCTTTATCAACGCTTTGCTTTCTTCGAGCTCTTTTTCGACGACTTCTTTGCCGTTTTTTTGCTCTTCTTTGCTGCTTTCTTCGCTACCTTTTTTTTGGCCGCTTTCTTTGTTACAGGCTTCGCCGCAGGCTTCACAGAGGGCTTTTTCAGTTTTCCCTTCGCTGCATCGCCTTCGACTCGAGCTCGACCGATGTAAACCGTCGATTTGTAATAGTTGTTTCGATAAAAATCGACATCCTTCTGACTGAGACTATCGAGCCATTGAACGCATTTCTTTTGAAATCCGTTAATCATCTTCTCGTTGAAATCAGCCGTCGCATGGCCGAAATGAAATCGAACGCCATAACGACTCAGAATGAACTGACGTCGACCGCTACCCTTCGATTCTTTCTTATCGTATACGAAACTTGCCATCACAACTCCTCGGTTAATCAGATTCAACCTGATTGTATTTCTGATTAACCCGTTAACAGCAACGGTTTATTTTTGCAACCGCTTTCCTGTTTTTTTCAGTATACGACATTTTTAGAAGAAAACCGAGAAAAAAGTGAAAAACGATGCAACTCGCATGTTAACATGTGATCGAAGGCTATGAACGACTGTTTATCCGAATAATCCGGCGCTATCATGCGACTCACAGCCTGACTGACGCAACTTCTCGATAAATTCGGCAAGCGACATGATGCGCCCTCGATTCTGCGCATCAAACTTTCGTCTGTAGCTTTCGGGCATAACGACCGTTACCCCCTCATCGCTCATCTCGTCGAGCTGTGCCTTCGAAATAGCCTGTTGAAGGGTAAACAGATAACGGCGATTCACGCCCGGCGCTTCGGTCAGTATCTGTCTCCATCGATCCTTGCATGTGGTCTTTGCTGCGAGAAAGAAAACGCCCTCAGCATCTGACGACGAAACGTTATTCTCTGCTTCTCTATGTCGCACTCTGTATGACTCATAGGCATCAAGGGAGGGAAAGAGGAAATCCGGGCGTCGTTGATCAGAGGTGATCACACCGTGAGCGCAGGCGATACGACTGCGATCAAATACATATTTAAGGTGAATTTCAAGGGAATTTCCCGCCCTGCTCTTGCGTCGATTGTGTATTTCCAGGGAGAGCGAGAGAAAATCGTCGATACGCTGGAATCCTTCTTCAATTAAAGGCTGGTAATGCTTTCTTTCAAAATAGCGAAAAAGGGAATACTCAATCTCTATCAATCGAAGAAGCATATCATCAACGCCTTCTTCAAGGGTTCCGTACAGCCTTTCGTAAACGGACTGCGAGCGCCGTGCGATCTCACCGCCTGACGGGAACTCATTCACTGAAGCATTGAGGCGTTCAAACTCGGGCAACAGACGTTCGTTCAGATCAAAGCGCAGGCGCTGATTCGTTTCGGCAGGAGTGATGCCGAGAAAATCAAGAACAGCTCTGATCTCATCCTCGCTTTCGATGATCCAGCATTGAAACAGGGAATCGTTCTCAAATAACGAATCGGGCCTATCGTCAGGGACCGCCGCAAGAATGAACAGCGACCCTTCAAGCCTGGCCGGATCAGGACGAAACAAAGGAAGGATGCGGGTCAGACGGCACTCGCTTTTCGCCTTTCCGTACCACACAAACCGGGCGGCCACGTTGCCACCACGAAAACGTATTCTCACCTCTCGTTCGACGTTCTCTCCTTTCTCGACGGTTTTTCCTTCGAGAAAGAGCGGAGCGGATTCGCGTGAAAGATAGATGCCGGCCTGATGTGATCCCGTCAGGCCCAGATCGTTAGGCGAAAGAAATTTCAGATAGGCGTCCGAAGAGCCGGCCAGGGCTCTGATCGCCTGTTCGAGCTGCGCCTCGTCTGCAAAGAGATCGAGCTGACCCACCGAATCAGCCCATCTCTTCAGGCTCAAGACCGCAGGCGGCGGGCGTATAATCTGACGTTACTTCGGTGTGCCCGCAGGAGACGCAGGCGCCGTTATAGACGGGCTGGCGACACCGAGCACAGGGCCGGGCCGTTCCCTGCGATCCGTCGGGGCGAATGGAATAGCGATCGTCGAAGACGAAGCATTCGCCCTCCCAGAAGCCGTCGGGATATTGATCGAAATAATCCTGTATACCGCCTTTGATCTGCCATACCTTCGTAAAGCCTTTTGATCGTAAAAAGGGAACGACCTTTTCACAGCGCACGCCTCCGGTGCAGAACGTGACGATCTCCTTCTCGCGCAGAGGCTCGACGACGTCCAGATGATCGGGCAGCTCTGAAAACGTATCGATGGGCCAGAGCACGGCTCCGCGAAACGTACCGATCTTTGATTCGTATAAATTGCGTGTGTCGACGGGAATCACCTCGCCTCGCTGCATACGTTCATGGAATTCCGCCGGCGTGAGAAAGTGGCCTTCGTTAAGCGAAGTATCGATGTCCTGCTTGAAGGTGATGATCTCCCTGCGCTCTCTGATGCGCAGGCGTCGATACGGCATGAACTCGACGGGAAAAGAGCGGCTCACTCCGCGCGGATCGGGAGGACATGGACAATCGTCATCGTGCACGCGCCTCATAAAGCGCTCGATCGCCGCATCTTCGCCGGCAAAGGAAAGATTGATGCCTTCGGGAGCAATCAGAGCCGTGCCTTTCAGTTCGGCGGCCGCTTCCTGAAACCACTGCACGGCAGCGGGCACGTCGGCCACATTCAGGAATCTATAATACTGGAACATCCTCACAGTGCAAGGCTCGAAAAGCGGGCCGTGCTGACAAGTTCATTCACGGGCTGCGGCCGCCTATTCACCCGCACTCGTAAAACGCTTCTTCAGTTCGTCGCGGATCTGCTCCATTGAATTGACGGCGACGAGAAGCTGCTCCATGCGATCATCGAGCGCTCGACCGGCAAGATCGGCCGACCATCCCGAGAACTGCGTGCAGCAGAGTACCGTCTTTCCCGTCTGCCAGGCGTAGCTGATCTCAGACAGCGTTCCGGCGCCGCCGCCGACGGCGATAAGAAGATCAGACGTATTCACGAGCAGGATGTTGCGCGCAAGGCCCATGCCTGTCGGCACGACGATATCGCAGAACGGATTGGCGGCGTTTTTGTCGACCGAAGGGATAAAGCCGATCGTCGAACCGGTCACATACATCGGAGAATTGCGCGCCCCTCTGCATACGGACTCCATGACGCCGAACATGCCTCCGCTTGCGACGATGTAACCGTCATCGACAAGACGGCGACCGAGCAGCAGACCGAAGTCATAGATCTCGCGGCTGCATACGGGCTGGTTCGGCCCGATGACGCCGATGACGGGCTTGCGGATCACGCTCATGGCCCCTGTATGCCTGCATCCTGCAACGCGGCAATCACTTTTGCGCGATAACGAAGGCGCGCTGCGGCGCAGGCAATCCTTCGATGGTTCGGGTTATGTCGTTCTCATCAAGCATCTCGCGAAATGAAGGGAAGTCGCCAAAGCGCTTCTGTTCGTCGATGGCGGAGCGCACAGAGGCAAGCTCCACCTTCTGCCATCCCGTGCGACGCATCAGAGCAAGCAGAGCATGCACGTCGGGTACAAACCAGATGCCCTTTGCCCCCGCATAACGCCCGGACGGAACGATGGCATATGGCACGCCGTCTTCGCGCGACGGAACGACCATCGTTTCAAGGATCAGTCGCCCCCCTTTCCGCAAAGAAGATCGCAGCGTGCGCAGCATCTCAGCCGGATCCGTATGATGATAGAGAACGCCCATACAGAGCACGATATCGAAGGCATCATGCTCCGAAAGGCTCTGCCATCCGGCCCTCTCAAAGCGAAGCGGATAATGCGGAAGCAGGCCGTGCAGGAATCGAAACTGTGCTTCAAAATCGGCCACCGGATCAAAGGCCGTACATAGCCTGTCGCCTTCGGCCCAGGTCGGATCAAGCCCGAGCATCCAGTCGACAAGACGAAAGAGATAATAGCCGTTATTCGAGCCGACATCGGCAAGACGCACCCTGCTCTCGCGCAAAAGAGGCAGCAGGCCTTCAAGCATGGGAAGCAGCACCTTCCATTTCAGATCGCTGTTCCAGTGCGAGTCGATAAAGACGCCATCGATTAAGAAAGGGCCTTTACGGAAAGGGCCGAGCGAGGGCAGAATGTTGCGAACGCCCACAGCATCGGGCAGATCGCGCTCTATGACAAAACAATCATCCTGCATGTAGGTTCGCATCAGGAGCACGGCATTCCGTACCGGATGACTGTCAAGAGGCATAATACCCAAGCGCCCGCCCGTCAGGATGAATCCAGGCCTTACTCGGCTTGAGCATGACGAAACTTGAGTCAGGGATTCATTTTTTATTGACAGCAGCGCAGAAAAAGGGTAGATTTGGGTTTATGGATATCCGTACATCCCCCGAACTGGGATTGAGAAACGCCGAATCGTACAGGCCTTTAAAGCAGGGCCCGAACGTCGAGAATCCGGCATCGATCCCCGGCAGTGACATGGCAAACAGGCAGCGACAGCAAGAAGATCAGGCTGCTTCTGCTGTGCGGCCCGGCGATGCTCAGACCGTTTACAAAGTGCAGGGAGCTCATATCGATACGCAGGCCTGATCCGTCGAACTCGCTGTACATGACAAAAGGCCGGTGTATTCCGGCCTTTTTCTGTTGAAGGGCATTGCCCGTTGAGCCTTCTTACTGGAAACCTTTAGCAGCTTCGCGTCGCCGTCAGGGCTCTCGGGCTAACAAGCAAATCGGCTTGCTGGCATCCTTCTTTGAATCACTCTTTATAGAAGAGTTCGATCCAGTTACCGCCAGGATCACGGATGATCATCGACTCGCCGCCTTCGATAACGACAGGGCCGACCACGATCTGAATCTTCTTCTCTTCAAGCTCAGAGATTGCATTGGTAAAATCATCGACGTCGACAATGAACGACAGCGAAAAGGCCGAGGGATTGTCCTGCTGGCAAACGTAGCCATCGATATGATTGAGGCGCAGGCTGAAATGATCGAGCTGCAGGATGGCAAAGCGATCGGTCTCTTCAGCGACTTCAAAATCGAGAACATCGACGTAGAATTCGATAGATTTCTTCAGATCCGAAGAACCGAGAGAGATATGATCCAGGGATTCAAGTACGATCATTGCTTACTTCCAGGGTTTTATGTCTGTCGTCATTTTCCGGGCAAACCGCAGATTATCAATTCATTTCCCGCTCCGGACGCTCCGTTAAGCTTTTTTCTTGCTTACCGATATTCAGGACATGCGAATCAGGCTTCTCACTCTCGTTTTTTTTCTTCCCGCCGCAATTTTTCCACAGGAACAGCCTGTCAGCGTCGATCCGAATACGCCGGCAAAAAGCGCCTTTCAGATGCAGCTCGAAAAAGACGATGTGCTCATCGTTCGCAAAGAGCAGGAAATCCTCATCGGCCGTAGCGGCGCCGGACGAGACGAGCGCAACCGCATCGTGCTCAAGGCCGTAGAATCCGACGAAAACGGCGCCACAATGGAAGGCACCTTCCTGACCTATTTCAGAATGCCGGCCGGGCGCGGCGCCTTCCAGAAAGATCGGGATTATCATAGCCGCTTTCGCATTCTCAAAAACGGGCAATACGACGTTCCCGATCGGTATATCATGCCCAACCTGCGCAGCCTGCCCTCCTTCCCCGCCCGCCCGCTGACCCCCGGTGAGGTCTGGGAGGAGCCCGGCATGGAAACGATCGATCTGCCCGGCCTGAAGATCAAGATTCCTCTGCAAGTGCGGTATAAATACGTCGGCCCCGAAACCGTAAAAGACTACTACGGTAAAGAAAGACGGGCGCATAAGATCGTCTTCGTCTATGAATTAAATCACAAGGTCGTTCCGGGCAACGGACCTGTGTCCATTATTCAGGGCCGCTCCACCGATGAGATGTGGTTCTCAGAGGAGGATGGCATCCCCGTTTATGATGTGCAGACGATCATCTACCGCTTCACCATGAAAGACCGAACGGAACGCGAATCGGCCTATCGCATCAAATCATGGTATGAGAAGATCCGTCGCATCACACCCGACGAAAAGAAAACGATGACGGCCGATATCAAGCAAGAAGTGGAAGATGCAAAGAATCTTACCGTTCGAGAAACGGACCAGGGAGTCGTGCTTGATCTGAATAACATCCTCTTTGATGTCGACTCCGATCAGCTGCGTCCCGAGGCGCTCGAAACGCTTGAGGCCGTTAAGAAGATCCTTGAAAAATACCCGAATCGAGAGATCCGCATTCAGGGGCATACGGATAACACCGGCGGCAAGAAGTATAATATCGATCTATCGACGCGGCGTGCGAAGTCGGTGCTCAACCGCCTTGTCGAGCAGGGCCTGAACGGCGATCGTATGAGCTACAAGGGCTTCGGCGAAACGAAGCCGGTCGCTCCGAACGATACCGAAGAAGGGCGGGCACAGAACCGCCGCGTCGAGATACTTATCGTTACGGAATAGTCGCCCCGAGTTCTACGGCATTGAAATCAGTTGTTTTCTTCCGACTCCTTCCATCAGGGAAGGAGTCGAAGCAACAGACGATTGACGATGGGATACAGAGTGACCGCAAGAGCCAGGCCGGTTAAGATCCACTTCGTCTGAGAGGATATCTCTTTATGCACGCCGGCAAACTCTCTTTGCACATTGACGAAGCCTCTTAGCATTTCGCTCTGCAATTCAGCGAATCGGTTCTGTGTGTCAGCCCGCAACCCGGCAATACTGCCTTGCGTTTCAGCTCGCAACTCGGCAATACTGTTTTGCATTTCGGCTCGCAACTCAGCAGTACTGCTCTGCATTTCAGTCCGTAATTCAGCCATACCGGTCTGCATTTCGCTCCGTAGCTCGGCCCGCAATTCGGCGATACCGGTTCGCATCTCGCCTCGCAGCTCCGCAATCTCTGTTTTTGTTTCAGTGCGAAAATCGGCGACCTGCGTACGCAGATCAGAAAAATCCGATCTCAAATCAGCAAATTCCGTCCTGAGTTCAGCGAACTCAAGCCTCAGTCCGGAGACTTCCTGCGTTAATCTGCTTTCAAATCTCTCTACAGACATAGAGGTAAGACTCTCTTCCTGAAGAGAATGAAGATGGACGAGATAGTCAAACAATTTTATCGAAGCCGTTTCTCCGAGAACGGTGACGATTTCCTGTGGCAACTGAGGAAGTGTTTTCAAGCGGCCCCTCCGTAGCCTTTAAGGTGGCAGATGAGCCGATTTGATTCATATTTTTTCGCATTCTCGCAAGATTTTTCCCTCGGGGGATCTGAGAGGACTCTGCGACAGCGTGCGGTCTCTCACGAATGCAGCTGAAGCCATTCGATGTCGCGGATCTTTTCGCGCACGAGTTCGAGGTACGTAGAGGCCGGAGGCGCCGACGCCGCGGCCTTCTCAAGTACAAGATGCCGGGCCCAGCGCCGCTCAGCCATCTGACAGATGTCGCGGATGTTGCGCCCCGATAATCCTTCGCCGAGTTCTGACAGGCCCTTCAGTTCGGCGTCGTTCAGATGATGCACATACTGCCTGAAAATCGCCTCGCGTTCTTTTGCATCGGGCATGGGGAAGCGAAGGATCGTATCAAAACGCGACAGCAGAGCCCGATCAAGATCCATGGCGCGATTGGTCGCCCCGATCGTGAGAATGCCGTTTTTACGCTCAAAGCCGTCAATCTTACGCAGCAGAACGGATAACACCCTGCGCGTCGCCTCGATCAGTCCCTCTTCGCGCGAACCGGCCAGCGAATCGATCTCGTCAAGAAAGAGGATGGCTCGTTCGAAGACCTCGCAGGCGTCGAAGATGGCGGCCATGTTCTGCGCCGATTCGCCGTAGTACTTCGACAGAATGTTCTCAACGGGAACATAGACAAGCGGCAGACCGGCCTCTTTCGCCAGGATACGCGCCATCGTCGTTTTACCGACGCCGGGCGGTCCCTCGAAGAGGATGGCGCGCGGCAGTCCTGCCGATGCTCCGCGCGAAAGACGGGAGACCTCGTGAAAGACCTCGGGATGCTGCAGCGGCATGAGGATGGTCTCCTGCACCTCCTGCTTCGTCTTTTCGTAGCCGCCGATCGAATCCCATGTTTCGGTGAGCGCCGTGCGTTCTTCATCGCCGGGCAATCCATAAACGCTTGCACCGAGCTTCGAAAGCACGGCGGTAGGATTCACCTTCGCCACAGCCGGATGAAAGAGCTTGAAAAGGCCGACAATGGCCTGGATCTCTTCCTGGACGAGATTGCCGGGACGCGAGATCTCGACGCGCGGATAACCAATATCGATGAACTTGAATTTGATGCCCTGACTGAAATACTTCGTCTCATAGAGATTCGATCCCATCGACTGGAAGACGGCAAACGACGCCTCCATCGTGTGCACGCGAAGGTTCTCAATGCAGCTCTTGAGAAGCAGGAGGGCGTCGACGATATGCTCTCTATCCATGATCGGCGGAGCGAAGGTGACCTTCAGCTCGCCTTTCTCGAATACGATGCGCGGAATCTCAAGGCCTGCTCTGCCCGCCATAAAGCGTTCGATCTCGGCCTCGATCTGCTGTTTTGCCGTGATGAAGTCTATTTCTCCGGGTCGCGCATCGGTCATAACGGAAGAAGAGACACAGGCGACAGGATGTCAAATTGTATTTGACCGCAGATTTGCAGGCAGTCTTTCGAAGCATGTCGGCGAAATGGAAAGCTCCTCTCAAAGAACCTCCGGCGGCGCGCTTTTATATCGCCGTCGCCTTTGACGAAGACGAGCATTACCACGACATGAAAAAGAAGCTCGCAGCGGAGTTCGGTAAGATCGATTTTGAGACGAATCCCGATCCGCTTCTTCCGGTACCGTCGCTTTACGGCGGTCATGACTATCGCAAATTTCGCGTTATCAGCTTCGAGCGGCCTATCGCCCGCGAAGAGCTTGTCGATTTACGCCGCCGCTGCCTGGCACTGGAAGTGCGACATCAGAAGAACGGTCGCCTGCTTGTAGAGCTCGATCCCGGCTACGTTCACATCTATGGTGCGGTACGCACAGCCCTTGAAGAGGATTTTCACCGCATCTATCTCTATGGCGGCATCTACGGCGAAAGCCTCTATTATTTCGAAAAGATGTCGTATCGCCCGTGGCTGCACACTCCGGACTTTTTTCGAAGTCCTGAAATTCTCGTTGCCTTCAACGATCTGCGTCTCATCGTCAGTCAGGCATGAATCCCCGTCGCACCCTGATTGCTCTATCGGTCGTTCTATGCGCTCTGCTACTCGTTGCATGCTCTGAGGAGCCCGTGTATGCCTGCGATCTTTTCTCCAACGGAAAATGCACATTCAAGCCTGGAGACGTGTATGAGGTGCCCGCTCCGCAGAGGCCGGTCGTGACCTGGACGGATTTTTCGCATCATCTCTACTTTCATTCTAAGATCACGCCCGGATTGCGCGTGCGCAAATCTGCCATTGACGAATTGAATGAAAAGAAAGCCGGAGTCTGTCATTATCGGCTGAGCGATCCACGCCGGCAGCTAATTGCCGTGGAGGGGGAGCTGGAGGGGTTTCGCGTCGACGACGACGGTATCTGGTGCTTCGACTACTTCGGCACACAGCTGTTACATTTTGTTCGAACCAACGACATCGCCGACGAAAAGGTCGACATGGCCCTTTTTCCGCTGGAGCTTGAGATACACCTGAATTCAAAGGGACCGTCTGTGCGACGGCTGATCCGGCTGTCAGGCTGGCAGCCCTGATCGCCGGCAACCGCATCCGCTCAGTAAAGCTGTAGATTACTTGCCGAATGAGCATTCCCTGAAATCCTTGCATCTATATGATGCCGGACGACCTGATGGAAGTCAACATCGCCGACGTATCCATCACAAACGTTGGCTTTGCTCTCTTTTTCAAGCCTGTGGGCTCGACCTCGCCGAAGGTGGTGCCTATCTTTATCGGTCCGCTGGAGACCTATTCGATTTCCAGCGCCCTTGACGGAATTACTCCTCCGCGCCCGAATACGCATGACCTGATGATCAACATCTTCAAGCAGATGGAAGCCCGCCTGCTTCATGTCGTCATCAACGATATTATCGGGAATATTTTCTATGCGCGCATCGTCATCCAGCATGAGGATCGCATTCTTGAGATCGACGCACGTCCATCCGATTCCGTCGCTCTGGCCATCCGGTCAGGCTGCCCGATCTTCATGCACGAGAAGGTCTATCGCGACGCTGCCGTGATTATAGGCGAAGAAGGCGAGGCCGCAGAGACGGGCGAGAAACCGATCATAAGCGACGAGAATCAGGTAGAAGATCGCACCGACCTCGAACGCCTGCAGGAGCAGCTTCAGAGAGCTCTCGAAAACGAGAACTACGAAGACGCGGCTCGTATCCGTGATCGTATTCGCGATTTCAAGCAGGAGAATTGATGCGACATTCGTGCAATAGCCCCATGTTAACGATACGGGGCAGATTCAAGAGCGCCTGGTGGGTGAGTCGATGAATGCCTGCGACGGTCATTCTTTGAATACCTTTTACTGAATATGCCTTCGGAATATCGATATGGACAAGTTACCCGCACGTTTTGACGATCTGATTGCACAGAATCAGCTGCCCGTTCTCGTCGATTTCTGGGCTGAGTGGTGCGGCCCCTGCCACATGCTTGCGCCTGTCGTAAAAGAGCTGGCACGTCAGTGGAAGGGACGGGTAACGGTGATCAAGATCAACACCGATGAAAAACCCGAACTGTCGCAGCGCTTCGGTATCAGTTCCATACCGACTCTCATTCTGTTCAAGAACGGGCGAGAGGTGCACCGTCTGAGCGGAGCTGCCCCGATAGAACGTCTTCGCACCGAATTTGAACCACATCTGTAATTTCATGAGCCATATCCTGATCGAAGAAGAAAACCCGTATGGAAACGCCGGCGCCTTCGTCGAAGACGACGGACGCACCGTCTATCTCTACAGAGTTCCGGCCGAGGGGTCGGTTATCCAGCCCTCTGCCGTCTGGGTACGCAACCTCCTGCCCGCTCCGACCGAAGCGGATGATGCGCCGGTACGCGGCATGGCTCCGCTCATGAAGGCCGACAGCTGCAATCACGCCGGAGGCTCCCCCGCTCTGCAATCCGACGAGCTTGACCTGATCTGGTTTCCCGATGGAACGGGCGTCACGCTCTACGTAAACGGAGAGGTGGAGGCAGTCTTGCCTCCCTGGGCCGGACACGATTTCGTTCAGGGTTATGCGCGCGAGGCCCGCGGCTATGAGGCCTCGACCATTCCGCTTCCTCCGGGCGACTCGGGTTTCCATACGAGGCTTGAAGAGAACAGAGAGTTCTGGAACCGACGCACGCGAAAGGGCGACTGGGAAGAGTACAGGGATCGCATGCTTGCCTACTACGAGTCGTTTCTCGGCAGGCATTCGCAGTATTTCGCCGTCGATCAGAAGATCCCTCTGCTCGGCATCGTGCAGTTTAACGACGTACCGCTCGATCTGAAACGACCGACCTCAACAGGCGACCAGAGCAGCACCGTTCTTGTCACTCTCGGTATGGGACGACAGCCGCAACCCGGCATCGAGATGTATCATGAGAACCCCGACGAGATACTGCATAGCGAGATACTCACGTTTTTTCCCGGAGCGCCCGATTTCGCCGTTTCCCTGCTCGGTCGCATCGCCGCCTACCCCTGGAAGACCGGACGCTTCTTCGACCACGGCCACATCTACGAAAGCGGGCGCACGGAGTCCGTATGCGATTTCTTGATCAGCGCGCATGCGGCGGATGCCGGCTGGCCCGTGATTCCGACAGCTCCTCTGCACGATGATCGTTATCCGATACGCATGCTTTATGCCGTACCGGCAACGCAGGAAGACGTGCTTGTGGCCCGCGCCAGAGGCGTGGATTTCAGGCTACAGCGCATGTTCGATCGCTGACAAAACTCTTGCCAGCCCGTAGCCAACCGATGAGCTGGAGTCGAATGAGACGCTCCGGCTCAGAATGGCATGACCTGCTGCATCAGATCGACAGGCCGGTACTCTTTCTGAGCGTGCTCCTGCTGGGCGGCACGCTGGGCTACAGAGCGATCGAAGGATGGACCTATCTCGATTCGCTCTATATGACGGTGATCACGCTGACCACCGTCGGCTTCGGCGAAACCCATCCGCTCTCTGAGGGCGGACGCATATTTACGATAATCCTGCTTATTGGCGGCGTAATCTTTTATGCCACAGCTCTGAACGCCCTTGCCCAGGGATTGCTGGATCATCGCTTCGCCGAAATGATGAATCAACTTGGGATCAACAGGAAGATCGCGAGAATGAAAGACCATTACATTATATGCGGCGGCGGTCGCATGGCCTTTGCAATCGGGCTGGAGCTTGAGAAGGCCGGCATTCCGTTCATTTTTATCGAGCAGAATCCGCACTCCATCGTTACCGAACACAAGGTTCGCTGGCCCATTCTTATTAAAGACGCCCTGCTTGAAGAATCGCTGCTTGAGGCCGGCATTCAGAAGGCGAAAGGCCTGGCCGCCGTGCTGCCCACCGATGCCGACAACTTATTCGTCGTGCTCTCCGCACGCAGTCTCAACCCTTCGCTTTTTATTCACACGCGTATCGCCCTTGAATCCAGTCGCTCTAAAATGATACAGGCCGGAGCCAACAAGGTCGTTTCGCCGTATAACGCCGGCGGAGTGCAGATTGCGCGGGCCTTCTTGAATCCCGAAGTCGACGACTTTCTCTCCGTCGTTACCGACCGTGCGCACTATGACTTCGAAATGAAGATGCATACGGTATCGCCAGACGATCCCTTCTGCAATAAACCGCTTCGCCAGACGGAGTTCCGACAGGAAGGCTTCACCGTCATCGCCGTAAAATATCCGGATGGACAGATGGTCTTCGCGCCCGACGCATCGTTTTCGCTTCGCGCCGGGTATCAGATCTTTCTCATGGGGCCCGGACGACAGATCGTTCGCGACGAAGTAGAGTAGCGGGAGGATAATCTCGCGCGAAACCTGCGAGAAAAGAAGCAATAAACGAGAGATTCAAAAAAAGTCCTTGTTCTGTCGCAGCTTTTTCCTCTCTTATCTTTAAGATGGCCGGAATTCGAAGACGTCTGCTTCGCCTGCTGATGCGGCTGTACCAGCGACGAAGGTTACTCAGCCTTGGCCTGCTTTTCACGGCCCTGTATATCGGCGGGTTTGTCGTCGCTTTTCATCGATTCGGCACGGCACTGATTCTGCTCTCTTTTCTTCCTAACGCCGTCCTGTCGCTCGGTGGAAAACGCTACGGCATTCTTGCCGGCACGTTGATCGGCGCGATCAACACCATTTTCATCGTCGTCTATCTGCCCGAAATCACCGGCGAGCTCTTCTACAGCAGCGTTCTCATCGATTTTCTCGTTCAGATTCTGATCGGTCTGGGCGTGGGTCATCTTCGCGATAGCCAGCGCACGATGGAGCGCATCGTCAGGCAGAGGCAGCATGCCATTAATAGAGTGCGGCACATGGCCCTGCATGATTCGCTGACAGGTTTAGCCAATCATCGACTTCTCTATGAAGAGCTGGATCTCGAAATACGGCATGCACAACGCGATAAAAAGCGGCTGGCCGTTCTCTTCATCGACATCGACGATTTCAAGCACGTGAACGCCTCACTGGGTTATCATGAAGGCGACGAATTACTCAAGCATACCGGCAAGGCCATTCTTGACTCTCTGCGTCTCAGCGACACGGTCGCCCGCTTCGGCGGCGACGAATTCATCGCCGTTCTGCCAGGGATCGGGTCAGCAGAGGATATCCTGCCTGTCACGAATCGATTGCTCAAAGCCATTCAAACAGCATCTGCGACGGTTCGTCTTTCCATCAGCGGCGGCATCGCCGTATACCCCGAAGACGGGACAACGCCGGCCGATCTGGTCCGCAATGCCACCGATGCGATGTTTGTGGCCAAAGAAAACGGAAAAGGACTCTTTCGTTACTGGAAAGAAGTACAGCACGAAACGATCCGGCATCGTCTTGCCGTCGAAGCGGCTTTACAGAGCGCTCTGCTGCGCGATGAATTCCGACTGTTTTATCAGCCCATCCTGCATATTACGGACGGCCATATTATCGGCGCCGAGGCGTTGCTACGATGGACAAGCCCCGAACTGGGCGAGATCTCGCCCGCAGTCTTTATTCCTGTCGCCGAGAAAAGCGGCGTTATACGCGAGATCGGCCTCTGGGTTCTGGATCGCGTGCTCTCTGATCTGAAGGCTCTGAACGTGAAAGGCCAGGCCCTTGAATTTATCGCCGTGAACGTTTCCACAGTGCAGCTCATCGACCCGCACTTTCCAGCGCAGGCTCTACAGAAAATCCGGAGCGCCGGCATTGATCCGTCCAGACTTGAGTTTGAAGTGACCGAAACGGGCATAGCGCTTCAGGGCAATCCGGCGGGATTGCTTGCGCCGATCAAAAAGATCGGCGTGCGCATCGCTCTTGATGATTTCGGTACGGGTAACTCTTCGCTGCGTTATCTTTCAGATCTGCCTATTGACGTTTTGAAAATCGACGGATCGTTCGTTAAGAAGACGATGGTCGACTCCAAAGCCGCCGTGATCACGCATACGATCGTCTCGCTGGCGCTTTTATTGAATCTGAATATCGTCGCCGAATGCATCGAAAACGAAGAGGAACGACAGACCATGTATTTCATGGGTGTGGATCGAATGCAGGGATTTCTTTTCAGTCCTGCCGTAGCCTTCGAAGAATTCTCGGCCATGCTCAGCCGCAATCACTCGCTGCCTCCGATTGAAACGATAGATTCCCATCCGTAACCGAAAAAATGGCCGCCCCGCAGGGCGGCCGACCCTTCACCTTCGGTATTTCATTCGCTCCGGTGTTTGATCCCGATCGAGAATATCGTCTGTTGCATGGATACTTCGTAATTCATATAGGGGTTCTTGATGCCGTTCGCATCGAAAGAATAGAGGGCATGCAGAACGGTCCAATCCGACATCGTATCGCCTTTTACCGTCGAGAGGAAGGCATGCTCGACGGCAAAGTCGACATCAAGGCGATCGAAGCGCAGTCCCAGGCCCAGAGACGCATGATGCGTCGTAATCGCCGGGAAAAGCGGATTCACGCCCGCCGAAGTCACAGGATTCGTTCCGTAGTTATACCCGATACGATAGGCGACCGTGTCGGGCCGGTATTCGACGCCGACGGCATAGACGTTCTGGTCTCTCCATTTCATGTTGAAGGCGAGTCGATTCGTGACCAGGCCGCCCGGCATCGTCACATACGGAGCGGAAAGATCGAACTCAATCGTATTCATGACGGAGGCCCAGTTGATTCGAGAATAGGTCAGGCCTACGATCAGTCCCTTTTTATTATCGTAGGCGACGCCGACGCCGTGTTTATCCGGATAACCCATATTCATCGAAACAGTGGGCTTCAAGAAATACCGCGGATCGCCTTCATTGACGCTCATCTTACCGTCGAAGCGCAGATTGGTGCGACCCGTATATGCGTAGGACGCTGCCCAGTTTTCGGTGATTTCGTAAACAAGGCCCACTTTGCCCGCCATACCATACGCCGTATCGCTTTCGTAGCGATAGCCGGCACCGGGCATCGTCATGAAGCCTCCCGGATCTTTAAACGTCCACTCCCACTTCATCTGCGCGGCCCCGACATCGACGCCCACACCGACATGAAGGGCGTTCGTCAGCTGATAGCTGAAGCCAAACGTCGTCTTCACGAAGGCCAGGTTCGAATACGTACGCTCACGAATCTGACGCAGATCACCGATCAATGGAAGGGTTAACGTCGGATCGCCGGCAAGCCCCTGAAAGAGCTGATTCAGCGTGCCACCGTTCGGCGTCGTGCGCAGAATACCGTCAAATTCGGCACCCATACCGCCCTGAGCGTAGAAACTCACCCCCCACGCCATGCGATCATTGATCGGAGCGGCGTAACCGATATACGGTAACGGAAATAGCGACGGTTCGCTTCGCACCGAGTTGTTATAGCTGAGGTCGGCATTTCCCGGATAAAACTTATCTCTGTAGGTTAACTGAGGCGCCATCAGGCTGAGGCCGGCCTCAAAGATCGCATCGTCAAGTCGGGTTAAGTTCGAAGGGTTCGATTCAAGGTCCATCACCGACCCGCCGATGGCAAGCGTCGCACCGCCCATGCCCATATAGCGGGTACCATAGGATGTCATCAGCATTCCGTTTGTGGCCTGAAGGGAAGAGGCCAGCAGGAGAGTCGCCGTTACAAGAAGCGCCGCTCCCCCCTGTCTGTGAAGGGTAAACATAATCGCCACCTTATGAGCGGCACCGGGCCCGACGGTCAGACGCCGCATCTGGCCTGAAAGGATCGATCTGTGGAACAGACCCGCGCCATCAGGCGATTCAGAGCAGCCCGGATGATGGCGGCAGGATTCATCCTGCATGAAAAGAGTAGCATGCCACTTAAACGATACAAGCAAAATCGCAAAAAAAATCAGAATTGAGATAGGGTCGCAACACCCGCGCGCCCGGTCAGCTCGATTTGCGCGTTATCCGATCACGGATCTCGAACTGCGAGACAAGTTCCTGTAGCGATTCGGCGATCGTGCCCAGGTTGATGGCCGCCTTGCTTGTATGATGGGCGTCGCCGATCATCCGGTCGGAGCTTTCTGCAACACCCGAAACAAGCCCCGAGATGCTGCCGGCGCTGGATTCCTGCTCTTTGAGCACCTTTTCTATATTGGCCACGGCGCCGACGATAACCATGTTTGCATCGCGTATAAAGCTGAGCTCGCGATTCGCCTGTTCGGCCAGGCCGCTTCCGTTCACGGCGAGGTTTACGGTCGCGTCCATGCTTGAGGCGGCGTTCTTCGCACCCTTTTGCATACGTCCGACCATTTCATGAATCTGTACCGTCGCCTGGCTTGTGCGCGTCGCCAGCTTGGTCACCTCATCGGCGACGACGGCAAAACCGCGTCCATAGTCGCCCGCACGCGCGGCCTCGATAGCGGCGTTCAAGGCGAGCAGATTGGTGCGATCGGTGATCTCGCTCACAAGCGAAAGGATCTCGGCGACGCGAACGGCCTCCGCATCAAGCTGTCTGATGATTTCAGCCGAATCCGAAACGGCCGATGAGATGCGTCGCACCTCGTCAAGCAGCGTCTGAATCGTCGTCTCGCCGATTTCAAGACGGTTTACGGAGCTGTGCACGGTCTGTCTGGCCTTATCTGCTCGATCGCTGGCGTGTTCGATGGAAGATAACAGCTCTTCCACAGAGGCAGCCATCGTCGTCGTCGATTCCTGCTGCACAACCGATCGCTTCAGACTGCGTTCGGCGGACTCGTCGAGAGCAAGGGCCTCTTCTTTAAGACGAACGACAGTATCCTGCGTTTGATGAAGCAGCGATCGTATGCGACTGCGAAGCTCCGTATTCGCAGAGATCATCGAATGAAAATCAAAGTGCCCGCGTGATTGATCCTCTTCAAAGCCGTCGATACGCAGCTGGTTCATCTCAATACGCAGCTCGCCAAGAAGCTCCATCAGATTGTTGCGCATCATCTCAAGCGACGTCATTAAATCGGCGAACTCATCCTGGCCGCGAACCACTATGCCTTTCTCAATATCGCCGTCGGCGATGCGTCGGGCAACATCCATCGCCTCCCGTGTTACGCGAAAGAATTTGCTGCCTATGGAAAAGCCGATCGGCAGCATCACACATACAAGCAGGAGCAATACGGCGCTGAACGTTACAAGGACCGTGTTATAGCGTCCCTCAGCCGCCGCAAAATGCGCCTCAGCCGTCGATTCCTGAAATTGAGCCAGACGGTCGGCAGCCTGCATCAGATCGTCGGATTGTCGGCGACCTTCTTTTAGAAAAACGCCGAGCAAGTCAGAGGGATAACGATTCTCACGCGGACCTGCCATCGTCGCAAGGACCGTCTTTCGCCACACCGCCTCTTTCGCTCGATATTCCCTCGCAAGAGCAATTTCGTCGGCATCGTGCTGCATCGCATCGTAGGTTTTCCAGCGTGCGTCGATCTCTTTCAGAAAAGAATCGATGCGGTCCAGATGAAAAGACACCGGATGCGTATGCAGTTCTTTCGTCGCCGCATCGGGAGAATGCTGGTAGGCAAGCAGCACTTCGTTATCAGTCTGATGCTGCAACGACACGATCTCGGTAATCATACCGGCCGTCTTCATCTGCGTTTCGTAGAGAGAATGCATCGCATCGCGAGAGGCCAGCAGGCCGATCCAGGCGTATCCGAAAACATAGCTGAAAAGAGCAGTGGATAACAGAATAAATGTGAGGAAGCGCTGGCGAAGCGTAATGCGCTCCAGCCGACGGCGAAGCGCCGCCCAGCCACCTTTACGTTGCAAATGGCCACCTTCGAGAGCGACAGCGGAGTCGGTTTTCAGGCGTTCATAGAGGCGTTCGGCATCGGCGATCTCTTCGGCCGTCGCCGCGAAGCGAACGGAATGATACCCCCCACCGCGGATGGCGTTCACGTTCGCCCTCACCCAGTAATGGTCGCCGTCTTTGCGGCGATTCTTAACGATGCCCGACCAGGGTCGCCCGGCCTGTAGACTGCTCCAGAGATCGCGAAAGACTTCGGGTGGAACGTCGGGATGTCTGACGATATTATGAGCCTGACCGACAAGCTCTTCGCGTTCAAATCCGGAAACGTCCACAAAAGCGTCGTTCGCATAAAGGATACGTCCTTTCGCGTCGGTGCGGCTAACCAGGATCACATTGCCGGGGATTTCAAACTGGTGATTCGTAACCGGAACATTGTTACGCATGAAGAGCCCCTTAAGAATAGCAGAGATACGACAGTGGGGTATTTCGAAGCGCTCTGTCAAACGGAATAAAGAAAATAGAGGTCTCAGTTACCTGCCTGTTTGAGAAGGACTTACCATTCAAAGACCTCTGATAATCGTTTTAAGGATGTGGAATTTTCGTTCAGAAACAATCGCGCTGAAGCGACCGTAGCACTCCTGAAAAGGGCCGGTCCGCCACGAAACTGACTTCCCTTTGAAACGACGCTTTTGAGAATGTCTGCATGCGATTCGCGCGACCGTTGGTTCTGCTGCTTGCACTGATTACCCTTCCTCTTCGCGCCGAGTCTGTAACAGCGGATCGTCTTGCTACAGGATACGACCTCCACTCCGAACCCTACTGGCGCCTTGCCGATGGGCTCATCGATCCGCAGATGATAGAAAAAGAGCTCGCTGAGGGAAAAAAACCGTGCAGTGACGAGCGGTGGCACGTAGAAACGACGGGTCGATCCCTGCCGGGCGCCGTCGTCGGCCAGAGCGGCACCGTCACCTACTGCCGCGTATTCGACCTCGAAAAAGCCCCCGACCAGCCCATGGCCGTCAATTTAAGCGAGATCGACGACAGGGATCGCGCATTCATTAACGGCGTTCCCGTCGGCTCGACGGGAGATTTCCAGAACGCAGAGGCCCAAGCATACGATCGAACGAGGCTTTATCTGTTTAACGGCGATGTTCTGCGCCAGGGCACAAACGTCATCGTCGTTCATGTAAGCGGATTCTCGTTATCGGCGCGATGGGGCATGATCAACGAACGTACCCGTATCGGACCGGCCGAGCTTCTTCTCAAAGAGCACGACAGGCTCAATTTCACGCAGCTTTTCCTGTTAACCGTATACGCCACCGTCGGAGCTTACTTTCTCTTTCTGTTCGTGAACCGTCGGAGGGACCGCGAGAATCTCTTCTTCGCTCTATTTGCACTGGCGCTTGTACTCTATCAGTTTCTACGCACACAGATCAAATACGATCTCTTTGACTCCTTCTTCATATTGAAGAGGATCGAGTATATCGCTCTTATGACGCTCGTTCCGCTCTTCTATCTTTTCTTTCGAGCCTATTTTACCGTGCAGAACAGCCGGGCAAAACTCATACTGAACACAGGCGGAACCGTGGCCATCGGCATCGCAGCGGCGTGTATCATCACCTATCTTGTATCGCCTGATCCGCTTTTCTGGTCATCGGTAAATAAGACTTTCTATCTGCTTGGCGCCGCTCCTCTTGCCATGCTACAGATCGTCGCCCTGCTCGGTTATCATGCCTTTCAAAAGAACCGAGACGCCATTATTATGATGACGGGCCTGATCGTTCTCATGGCAGCGATGGTCGTCGATTCACTCTCGACGTTCGGGTACATTAACGTCGCGCGCATCGGCACCTATGCCTTCTTTATCTTTGTGGTCAATCTTGCCCTGATTCTCGCCAACCGCTTCGTGCGCCTGCACACGGAGGTTGAAGATCTCAACCAGAATCTCGAACGCAAGGTCGAAACCCGCACCGAAGAGCTGCAGCTCACACTGAAAGAGGTGCAGACGCTGAAAGAGAAACAGGACGGAGATTATTTTCTCACGTCGCTATTGATCAGTCCACTGGCGCGCACCGACGTAAGGTCAGAACGGATTGACGTGCAGGTGCTCACAAGACAGAAAAAGGCCTTCACGTTTAACCGCCGACAGTCCGAGATCGGCGGCGACATCTCCATCGCCGAGCGTATTCATTTACAGAGTCATCCGTATATCGTTTATATCAATGCCGATGCCATGGGAAAATCCATCCAGGGAGCGGGCGGCGCTCTCGTCATCGGCACCGTTTTTCGCGCCCTGCTCGCTCGCACGCAGAACACCGACGAATTCCGCAATCTGCCGCCCGAACTCTGGCTGAAAGAGGCCTATCGCGAAATCCAGGACGTTTTCTGTACATTCGACGGCAGCATGCTTCTCTCGGCTTCGATCGGCCTCATCGATGAGCGCGGCATCCTCTACAGCTTCAACGCCGAGCATCCGCGCACGGTTCTCTATCGAAGGGCACAGGCCTCCTTCGTCGACGCTGATCCGATGTTCTTTAAATTCGGCATCGACATCGTGCGCGAAAGCTTCTCGGTGCTCGTTCAACCGCTCGAACCGGGCGACGTGCTCATCCTCGGCACGGACGGCCGGGACGATATCATGCTCACCGAGGGCATCAACACCGATCAGGATCTGTTTCTGCGACATGTTGAAAAAGGTGATGGCAATCTCGCCGACATCATCCGTTCTATCAGGGATAGCGGTGAGTTAACCGACGACCTGTCGCTTCTGCGAATCGCTTTCGCCGGCAATACGAGCCGGCACGACGCGAAAACCGACAGCGCATACAACCGAAACAAGGCCCTGAAATTCATAGAAATCGCCGAATACGATAAGGCTATCTCGCTGCTTGAAGCGGCCGTCGACGAGAATCCCGTCGACACCGAATCGCTGTACTGGCTGTCGTATCTGCAGCGCAAGCTTGCAAAGCGCCGCAAAGATCTCGAAAAAGCCGTGCAGACGGGCGAACGCGTGCATATACGACGCCCCGACGACGTACGCAATCTCATCAATCTCATGGTCTGCTATCGCAGGCTCGGCTCGCCGGCGGCGACGATCATCGCCGAAAAGATCGTGGCCCTTGATCCGTCATCGACAAAGGCGCGGCGCCTGCTGCGCTTCGTGCATGAGGAATGAAGGCTATCACGACGCACGCTCGACTTGCCCGTCTCCAGATTTCGATGCATAATACCACTATACGCCGGTTCAGTAGAAAATCCCACTGAAGACCTATAATATCGCAATACCTCTTCCTTTACTGCGTACCGCCTCGCAAACTTCGATTGCCAGCGATGACGCCGTCCTTACAGTTGCAGCATGTCTCCTAAGGTGATTGAGATCGTGCAGAGGATTACGGCGCGGGATATTCCCGGCGGCACGATCATTTTTAAAGAAGGCGCCGAGTCGACGGATGAGATGTACTTCGTTTTCAAGGGAGAGATCAGCATCTACAAGATTCGCGACGGACAGCCAAGGGAGATCAACCGCATCAAGCCGGGTAACTTCTTCGGAGAGATGGCCCTGATTCAGTCTAAGCCGCGACTGGCGACGGCGAAAGTCGTCAGCGAGTCGGCGAAGCTCGCCATCATCGACAAACCCATGTTGCTCAAACTCGCCGGATCAAGCCCCGAATTCCTTTTTTATCTGCTGCGCCATGCCGTTTCGCGCCTGCTTATCGCCGAAGATAAACTACAGGCCGTGCGCGAAGAGCTGCGCAACGAGAAGCTGAAGAAAGGAATCGTATAACCGCATGTCGCTGAACGTATTCGAATATGTAAATAACCTGCCCGTCATGCTCTACAAAGAGAAAGACGTCGTCTTCGCCCAGGACGACGCCTCGGACGGAAAGATGTTCTTCGTCGCCGAAGGCGAGCTTGCCGTGCTTCGCCGCATCGAAGGCGATACGCATGAACTGAACCGTTTGCATCCCGGAGATTTCTTCGGCGAGATGGCCATTTTAAACAAGATGCCTCGCTCGGCGACGATCGTCGTCACCTCGAAACATGCGAAGCTCGGCTATTTAGACGAGCCTATGTTTCTCAAGATCGCCAGGGTGAATCCGATCTTTCACTATTCTCTTTTGAAACTGGTGATCCAGCGCATCGGACAGATTGAAGACGATATCGAAGAGTCTCTCGAGGAGTTGAAGAAGCTGCGCGGATAAGCGGTGATATGCATCCGACGTCAGTTGCTGAAAGCATTCCGCTTGAAAGGGTGAGCGCCCCCGACAATCTACACCCATGAAACTCGAAGACCTCGGATACAGCGAACGGTTAGAAGAGCGTCGCCAGGCTTACGACCGTGAGCACGGCCTTATGCAAGATCGTTCGGCGACGGAACCCGGCCGGATTATCGCAGAACACAAAGAGCGCTATATCGTGGCGACGGGCGGCGGCGAGGTCGAAGCAGAGATAACCGGACACATGCGCTTCGCCGCTACCGGTCGCGCGGATTTTCCCGCCGTTGGAGACTGGGTTCTCGTCACCGTCTACGATACGGACTTTGCCATCATTCACAGCATCCTGCCCCGATCCTCAATTCTGCAGAGGCAGGCCGTCGGTCAGTTCGGTGAGATTCAGATCATCGCCACAAACGTGGATTTCGCCTTTCTCGTACAGGCCGTCGATCGGGATTTTAACGTTAACCGTCTGGAGCGGTATCTCAGCATCTGTCATGCCTCAAAGGTGAATCCCATCATCGTCCTGACGAAGACCGATTTGATCGATGCAGAGCGTCTCGCCGAGCTGAGATCTGCGATCGAAGGCCGCATCCATGACGTTCCGATACTGACCGTCAGCAACGTTACACACGAAGGCTGCGACGAGCTTCGCAAGCACATCGAATACGGTAAGACCTACTGTATGCTCGGATCATCGGGCGTCGGTAAGTCAAGCCTGATCAACACGCTGACCGGCGGAGCCATTCAGAAGACCGGCGACATCAGCGAAAGCACGCATAAAGGCCGCCACGTCACCACGCATAGAGAGCTGATCGTTCTGTCGACAGGAGGCATGCTCATTGATAACCCCGGCATGCGCGAGGTGGGACTCGCCGATGCAACGGGCGGCGTCGAGGCGACCTTCGACCGCATCGCCGAGCTTTCCGTTCACTGCCGCTTCGCCGACTGCACACACACGGTCGAAGCCGGATGCGCCGTCATCGAGGCCGTGGAACAGGGGCAGATCGATCGTGCCTCGTACGAGAACTATCTGAAACTCGAAAGAGAGCGCTCGCATTTTCAGTCCACCGTTGCCGAGAAGCGCAAGAAGGATAAGGCCTTCGGGAAGATGCTGAAGAACTATCACAAGCAGAATCCGAAGCAGAGGGATTTGTAGGGCGGAGTATCGGCTTCAGGGTCGGGCAGCTTCCTTTCAGGCAGCGATCAGGAAAAGACTCTAACGAACGGACAGAAAACGATAAATTTCAGATATATATAAATTATAGATTGCAAAAATATAAACAATATGATATTCTGTAAGTATCATGAGGGATCTATTCGACTTAGAGGAGATTCTGCAAGTTCTCAACGGATTCAACCCCTGGTGGACGCAGCCCGATGTCGCCGTGCCGGCCTTCAGGAGGCTGGCCTTTCATGCGACGCGTTCTTATCTGGAGAAGAACGATCTGCGCCGGGCCATCCTGCTTTCCGGACCGAGGCGTGTCGGCAAGACAACGGTGCTGCAACAACTGGCCCGACAGGCCATCGACGACGGAAGCGAGGCAAGGTCCGTCCTTTATCTCAGCCTTGATCATCCGGTCTTGAAGCTGCTCTCGCTGCGCAAGATCCTCGCCCTCTATCATGCCCACATCCATGCGGTGGGGCGTCCGGCTCTGCTTCTGCTTGACGAGGTTCAATATGCCGCCGACTGGCAGACGGAGGTGAAGCTTCTTGTCGACCATCAGCCCGACTACCGCATCGTCGCCACCGGATCAGCCAGCGTCGTCCAGAAAGACCAGCTCGCCGAAAGCGGAACGGGGCGATGGTTAACGATCCCCGTTCCAACGCTGTCGTTCTACGAATTCATTCATATACGGAGTGAGGCCGTTCCTGCCATAGATGAAACGATTCTGCCAACCGATCTCTTTACGATGAGCGGAGCCGATCTGCTGCGGATCGCCTCGCAGCTGCGTCCGCTTCTTCCGCTGTTTGATCGCTATCTGTTAACCGGCGGATTTCCCGAAACGGCGCGACAGGAAGACATCTCATTCAGCCAGCGTCTTCTACGAGAAGACGTCGTGGAGCGTGTACTCAAGCGAGACATGACGTCGCTGTTCGGCGTGCGGAACGTGAACGACCTGGAGCGGCTCTTTCTGTATGTATGCCTGCACACGGGCAACATCCTCGCTCATAACACGCTTGCCCGCGACCTCGGAACGTCGGCGGCCACGGTGGCTAACTATCTTGAGCTGCTGCGATCCGCCAATCTGCTTTATTGCCTGCCGCCGGCCGGTCTGAGCGGAAAGAAGATTTTGCGAGCTCGCAACAAATACTATCTTGTCGACGCCGGATTGCGCAACGCCGTTCTTCTGCGCGGCGAGCAGACCCTGCTGCGCCCCGATGAGATGGGCATGATCGCCGAGACGACCGTCCTGCGCCACCTCTATGCCTATTATTACCGCGATACTCCGCAGATCGTCTACTGGCGCGATGCCCTGACCGAAAAAGAGGTCGATATCATTGTGAAGAGTCCGGCCTATCATCTGGCCTTCGAGGTGAAGTATCGCGAGAAGGCAAACATCGAAGCGAAAAGCGGCCTTGCCATATACAGTGCGGCAGAGAGGCTGGAAACGGCCTATCTGATTACGAAGCAAGAGACCGATTTCGGTGTAACGGAGCTACCCGGCCAGGCGACGCGATTCTTACGCGTGCCGGCTCATGTGCTGTGCTACCTGCTCGGGCAGGCAGAGCGAATGTTATGGGGGTAAGAGGGGGCGCGAGAACGTGTCGATAAAATGGAGAAATATCGACATGAGAGGCTTGACCTGTCGATAGAATCGACATAGCGTGGGAGGCCAACCTTCGCTAACGTCAAGTTCCTTCTTGACATTCTGTATATTCTTATAGAAATACACACCATGAGAGTATGTCCCCGTCCGGGTGTATTCTGAGCACGAGGTAGAGCGAAGGAATGCCACCGACACCAGAGGATCAGGCCCGCGAAACGATCGATGCATTGCTCATAGCGGCTGGCTGGCATGTATGCGATGTGAAGGATACGAACATCCATGCGGCTCGCGGCGTGGCGATCCGGGAGTTTCCTCTACCCGGCCATGGCTTTGCCGACTATCTGCTCTATGTCGATGGAAAGGCAGCCGGCGTTATTGAAGCGAAGCGCGAAGGCGTAACGCTGACAGGCGTTGAGATCCAGGCGCAGAAGTATACGAAGGGATTGCCGGCCGGGCTTCCTCGTGTCAGTGATCCCCTGCCCTTTGCCTATCAGTCGACGGGAACAGAGACGCGCTTCACAAACGGCCTTGATCCGCAGCCGCGTTCTCGGGCTGTGTCGGCCTTTCATCGCGCCGAGCATCTGGCGGAGCTGCTTGATGCGCCTGCAAGCTCTGAATCGATGGGCGAGCAGCGGCTGCCCTATGGACGACACGCCACGTTTCTTTCCCGACTGCAAGAGATGCCCGAGCTCAAGACCGAAGGCCTCTGGCCGGCGCAGATCAAGGCCATCCAGAATCTCGAAACGTCGCTGAAAGAGAATCGTCCCCGTGCTCTGATTCAGATGGCAACGGGCTCAGGAAAAACCTTCACGTCGATCTCGTTTATCTACAGACTTATTAAATTCGCCGGAGCGCGGCGTGTGCTTTTTCTCGTCGACCGCGGCAATCTGGGTGATCAGACGCTCAAGGAATTCCAGCAGTACGATTCGCCGTATAACAACTTCAAGTTCACCGAAGAGTATATCGTTCAGAAACTGCAATCGAATGTGATCGACCAGACGGCCCGGGTCTGCATCTGCACCATCCAGCGCATGTACTCGATCTTGAAGGGAAAGGATCTGCCCGACGATATGGACGATCAATCGCTCGAGGGACTCGGTTCTCTGTTCAAACAGGCCGAGCCCATCGAGTATAATCCGAATATACCGATCGAGGCGTTTGATATCATCGTTACCGACGAATGCCATCGTTCGATCTATAACCTCTGGGCGCAGGTGCTCGAATACTTCGACGCTTACCTGATCGGGCTGACGGCAACGCCGAGCAAGCAGACCTTCGGCTTCTTCAATCAGAATCTTGTCATGGAGTATAACCATGAGATGGCCGTCGCCGACGGCGTGAACGTGAACTATGACGTCTATCGCATCCGCACGGCTATCAGCGAGGCCGGCTCTAAAGTGGAGGCCGGCTACTCGGTACAGATCCTTGAGCGTGAGACGCGCAACAAGCGCTGGCAGGAGCTGGACGAGGACTTCAGCTATGATCCGAATCAGCTGGATCGCAGCGTCACCACGCCCGACCAGATCCGCACGATCATCCGCACCTTTCGTGAGAAGCTGTTTACAGAGATTTATCCGGGACGCACGTGGGTGCCGAAGACGCTGATCTTCGCGAAGGACGACAACCATGCAGAGAACATCGTCGAAATCGTTCGAGAGGAGTTTGGCGATAAGGGCAGCAACGAATTCTGCAAGAAGATTACCTATCGCACTTCGGGAGAAAAGCCGAAGGATCTGATCAACGAGTTTCGCACAAGCCCCATGCCGCGCATCGCCGTTACGGTTGATATGATCGCGACGGGCACCGATATCAAGGCCGTTGAGATCGTCATGTTCATGCGCGCCGTGAAGTCGCGCTCCTTCTTCGAGCAGATGAAGGGCCGCGGCGTGCGCGTGATCAAATCTGACGACTTGCTGAGTATAACGCCCGATGCCGGCGCGAAAGACCACTTCGTTATCGTCGATGCCGTCGGCGTCTGCGAACGGGATATGACCGACTCCCGCCCCATGGAACAGAAGCCGACGGTAAGCTTGGAACGGCTCATGCAGGCCGTCGTCTTTGGCAATACGGACGGCGACGTGCTTACCTCCCTTGCCGGCCGTCTTGCTCGCATGGAACATCGCCTGAGCGCCGACGATGATGAGCGCATTCGCGAAGTTACCGGCGGTCTTGGCGTGAAAGACATCAGCCATAACATCATCGCCGCCCTTGATCCCGATCGTCATATAGCACAGGCACGGGCCGATCTGCATATGGAGACGGGGCCTGTGCCAGACGAGGCCATTACAGCAGCCCGTCAGAGGATGATTCAGGAAGCCATCGGGCCGCTTCATAATCCGAAGACGCGCGAAACGCTCGATGCTATCAAAAAGAAGAACGAAATCATCATCGATACGGTGAGCAAGGATCAGGTGCTTGAGTCGTCGTTCTCGGCGACGTCTGTTGATCGTGCTCGGGCAACGGTGCAGTCGTTCGAGCTTTTTATTAAAGAGCACAAGGACGAGATTACGGCCCTGCAGATCCTATTCAGTCGGCCCTACCGCCACCGGCTAACCTTTGCTGCCGTCAAAGAACTGGCCGAGGCCATCGAGCGTCCTCCGTATCTATGGAATGAATCGCAGCTCTGGAATGCCTATGCTGCGCTTGAGTCGTCAAAGGTAAAAGGAGCAAGCGGACGGCGTATCTTAACCGACCTTGTCTCGCTGGTACGTTTTGCCATGCATGAAGATGCAGAGCTCATTCCCTTTCCCGATCGCGTGCATGCAAACTTCGAGGCATGGATGACCCAACAGCAAAGGGGCGGACGCAGCTTCACCGACGAGCAGCGTCAATGGCTGACGATGATCCGCGATCATATTGCAGCGAATCTGAGCATTGATGCCGACGACTTCGAGTATGCTCCGTTCTCGCAGCATGGAGGCCTTGGCCGACTGCATCAGCTGTTCGGCGACGGGCTCGATCAGATTCTTACAGAGCTGAGTGAGATCCTTGCGGCGTGAGGGGCCATATTCACAAAATGCCGGGCCCCACCTATACCCCTAATAAGTAAAAGCGCTAAAAAGTACTTTACTTTGCACCTATTCCAGTACTTAATTGAGTCATGAACAGCGTCCCCGCACAGGAAATCAAGCGCCGCGGCATCGCTGCCGTTGACGAGGCCCTTGCCCGGGGGCCGGTACATATCATTCGCAACAACCGTCCCGAGTACGTTGTGCTGACGGCAGAAGGCTATGAGGAATTGCTCGAAGCCCAGGAAGAGGCTGCTCTGGGGCGCATCAAGGCATCGCTCGAAGATGCAAAGGCCGGCCGCCTCAGCAGGCATGACAGCGTCGAGGCGCTCCTGAACCATCTGGAATCCAGCGACGAATGAGCTGGACGCTAACGACGACGGCCACCTTCGACCGCCGCGCCCGCAAGTTCCTCGCCAGACATCCGGACTTGAAGCCACGTCTGGCTGAGACGCTGGAAAAACTGCGCGTCGATCCGTTTGCACCCGGCCTGCGACTGCATGCGCTTACGGGCAAGCTTCAGGGCCTACAGGCCGTCAGCCTTATTTACAGCTATCGCATTACACTTACGCTTCAGATCACAGAGCGCGAGATCTTGCTGCTCGACATCGGCAGCCATGACGAGGTGTATAGGTGAAGAGCTTGGTATTATACTCAAACGCAGTAGAGAGATACTTGCAGGCTAACGGGCGAGCGGAGGAATTGGCGTGAACATGAGAGAAGGGGAACTATTAGGAAATGCCGAACAGTTTGCAGGAGAGGGAACTTGTAAGAGCTACTTACATGTTCGCTTCGAGGCGATGAAATGAGGAAAGGGAAAGAAAGAACACCTATTGAAGAGCTCGATACTGAGCGTAACTTGAATAGGATACACCTTCACGCATTGCCAGATAGTTGGGAGTGGCGGACTGTTGAAGATGCTGGGATCAATCAAAAAAATGCTATAGTTGATGGACCATTTGGGTCAAACCTGAAAGTAAGCGATTATGTTGAAGGAGGCCCCGTTCCCGTCTTAACAACTAAGAACCTTGAAGGCAACTACGATGATGTTCGATATATTTCCAATGACAAGTTTGAGGAGTTGAAACGTAGCGCAGTCCACTCCGGCGACATTCTCATGGCAAAAATTGGCTCCTGTGGAAAAACAGGAATCTATCCTCCTGAAAAGCCGCCAGCAATAATTCCCGCCAATCTATTGAAGATTACGCTGAATGAAAGATACGAGCGAAAGTATGTTTTCTACTATTTAAACTCCGAGTTCTTTCAAAGAGCATTACGTACTATTATCAAGGCAACAGCGCAACCGGCCTTTTCGGTAACAAACTTCCGCACGTTACCCTTACCTTATACTGAAGTAAGAATGCAGAAGCGCATCATTGCCGAGATCGAGAAGCAGTTCTCGCGTCTCGACGAGGCCGTTACGAATCTGAAGCGAGTGAAGGCTAACCTGAAACGTTACCGAGCTTCGGTGCTCAAGGCTGCCGTCGAAGGTCGCCTTGTAGAGACGGAGGCTGAGATTGCGCGAAGGGAAGGACGCGAATACGAGACTGGTAAACAGTTGCTGGAAAGGATTCTGGAGACACGTCGCCGTGAATGGAAGGGTAAGGGGCAATATAAGGAGCCTGCTGCGCCCGATGTTAGCGAGCTGCCTGAAATGCCGGAAGGATGGGCGTGGGGGAGTTTGAATGGTATTGCTTCACTCAAAGGTGGCATAACGGTCGACAGCAAACGAAATAAAATCAATGCTCGCTTAGTCCCCTATCTGCGCGTTGCCAATGTCCAACGTGGCTATCTGGATTTGAGCGAAATAAAACACATACCAGTAAAAGAGTCTGATATTGCGGACCTTCGGTTAGAGTATGGCGATATCCTTTTCAACGAAGGGGGAGACCGCGATAAGCTGGGTCGGGGTTGGATCTGGGAATCTCAACTCGTCGATTGCATCCACCAGAATCATGTTTTCCGTGCGCGCCTTTATTCTTCCGATATGCCGCCCTCATTCGTATCCTGGTGGGGAAACACCTTTGGTAAAGAGTACTTTTCGCGAGAAGGAAAACAATCAACGAACTTGGCTTCCATTAATTTGACAAAGCTGAGTGCATTGCCAGTCCCCATCCCGCCGCTTGCCGAACAGCGGCGCATCGTTGCTGAGGTGGACCGTCGGCTCTCGCTGGTACGCGAGACGGAGGCTCAGGTGGAGGCGAATCTTAAGCGGGCAGAACAGCTGCGGCAGGCGGTGTTGCAGAAGGCCTTTTCGGGCGAGCTGGTAAGGGATGAGGCGGGGTGATGGGAGCTGGCCCTGCCGCAATACATCCTTTCCCGGCAAAAGGGCTTGCCCATGATACCACAGTATGATACCATAGCTCTGTGAACGCGAGAAACCGAAAGACGCTTGAGGATATCTTCAAACGTCCCGTTCCCGCCAGTATTGAATGGGCCGCCATCGAATCCTTGCTCCGGGCTCTGGGCGCTGAGATTTCGGAGGGAACCGGTTCACGCGTCCGCATTAAGCTCAATGGAGTTCGCGCCGTCTTTCATCGTCCGCACCCGCAGAAGGAGACGGACAGGGGAGCGGTGACCTCAATGCAGCGCTTTCTTGAGAACGCAGGAATAAAACCATGATGGAATACAAGGGATATATCGGAACTGTTGAATTTGACGCCGATGCACGGATTTTCCACGGAGACGTGATCAATACACGTGACGTCATAACTTTTCAAGGGAAGACGGTCGATGAGATCGAACACGCCTTCAGGGAGTCCATCGATGACTATCTGGAATGGTGTGCGGTAGAAGGAGTCGACCCGGAGAAGCCGTATTCTGGTAAGTTCAACCTTCGCCTGTCGCCGGACCTGCACAAAGAAGCCGCCGTTACGGCAAAACGCCTGAAGATGTCGTTAAACAGCTTCGTTGAAAAGGCACTGAGAGACGAGCTAAAGGCCCTTTAGACCGAGGCATCGATGGAGGCGAGTCTCAAGCGGGCAGAACGGTTGCGGCAGGCGGTGTTGCAGACGGCCTTCTCGGGCGAGCTGGTAAGGGATGAGGCGGGGTGAGCGGGAGCGGCCGGTGAACTCGATCTTTAACTAAGGATCGCCGTTAGTTAAAGGAAGGGGGGTTCCTTAACTAAGGCGGGGCGCTGAATTTCGTAAGATTCTGGCAGACGAGGATTTCTGAGCTTAACAAGAACTGATGCGATTCCTTCTGGATACAAATATACTCATCCCACTTGAGGATTCGAAGCGACCTCTTGAACCCAGTCTTGCCAATTTTGTAAGACTGGCGACGAGCTATGGTCATCAACTCGTTTATCACCCGGCTTCAAAAGACGATATCAATCAAGATAAAGATCTTGAAAGGCGCAAGCAGACGCTCGATCGACTTCAGCAATACACTCCGCTTGAAAAGCTGCCGCCTTGCCCCTGGAACGTCGGCAGCACAAACAGAAACGATGTTGCTGATAACGAAATCCTCTATGCCCTGGAGATAAACGCCATTCACGGCCTTGTTACCGAAGATCAGGGCATTCATTCTAAAGCGAAATCGAAAGGGCTCGCACAGCACGTCTATACAATTCAGACAGCTGAAGACCTGCTACGCAGGCTGCACGAACGAGAATCCGTTCATCTGCCCAATATCAATGACACTCCTCTCTACAGTCTTACCCCACTCTTAGATTCACCTTTCTTTGACAGCCTGAGGGAAGGATATCCGGAGTTCGATACCTGGTTTCGAAGCAAAGCCCAGGAGGGTCGAGAAGCCTGGGTTAACTGGGAACAGGATGGCATCATTGGCGGAATCTGCATATACACATTGCAGTCAGATGAGAGAATCACAGAAGACCGAACATTGACAGGTCAAGCACTGAAAATCTCTACTTTCAAGGTGGCTGACAGTAATCGTGGGAAAAAGATCGGCGAGCTATTCTTAAAGGCTGCGTTTCGGTATGCCAGCCAGAACCGCATAGAGAGTATCTTTATTCATGGAGATATCAGCCGTCATCATTTCTTATTTGAGATGCTCGAAGACTTTGGCTTTTACAGGGTTGGATATCACCCCGGCAGTGGCGAGCGAGACGCCGTCTATCTCAAAGAACATCCGATCGAACCGCCAGTAACTGCCGATCTGACTGATTTTGAATACTCCCGGCGCTACTTCCCGCATTTTCGCAGTGACGAGCATATCTTGAAGTTCGTTGTGCCCATTCAACCTGATTTCCATCGAATTCTCTTTCCCGACTATGAATCACCGGTCGATCGCCAGCCGAGTCTCTTTGCTTCTCAAAATAGTGCTGGCAATGCCATCAAGCTGGCCTACCTTTGTCATGCTCAGACAAAAGACATGCCACCCGGATCGGTCGTACTTTTTTACAGATCTGGTGATGAAAGGGCAATTACCAGTCTCGGCATCGTAGAAAGCTATGAAACATCGATCGATGCCGACGAAATTGCCGCAAAAGTCAAACGTCGAACAGTCTATACAATGCAAGAAATCAAAAGAATCGCCGAGAAACCCACAAGAGTTATGTTGTTTCGGTTGATAAAACATTTCAAGGATCCACGACAACAGCAGTGGCTGATTGACTCAAAAATCTTAAGAGGGCCGCCTCAGAGTATTACACTCATTGATCACGAGAAATTCACGAGAATCAACGCCCATGAATAGCAAAGCAGTCCTCATCTCCATTCATCCAGAGCATGTAGCGAAGATTCTTTCGGGTGAGAAACGACTTGAGTTTCGCCGTCAGTGGGCCGCTCAGCCCATTGACGTTCTTGTCATCTATGCCACGTCGCCGGTTCAGAAAATCATTGCTATCACTCGTATTCAGAATGTCTTTCGCGGCAGCAAAACTCACCTATGGGCGCTGGCCCAGGAAAAAGGCGGGGGTATTAGCAGAAAGCAGCTCTTTGATTATATGGATGGCAAAGACGAAGGCGTTGCTATCGAGCTCTCCCGACTTCTAAAATTGAAGGACGGCGTTCATCTCAGCAGTGTCTTCGGCGAAAACTTCAAACCTCCACAATCGTTTCGATATCTGACGCCGAGTGAACTGGAAAGACTCATACGGTTAACGGAGGCAGACAAAAGCGAAGCACCTCCACTTTCCCGATCCGATACCAAGCAAGAAAGGCAATATGCACTGTTTCCTGCTGCTCAGTGAATTGGCTGTCGGACCACTCCCATGACCACGGTACAAACAATCGCCCATCCCCCGTGTCGGCTCATCAGCCTCCAGAATTCGCCGGCAAATTCGCCATCAGATGAACAAATATGCGCCATGTTCGATCGATTAATCGGTCCCCGACCAAAAGATACTCTTGCCGGCGCAACCGGCCGCAACGTGGAAAAAGAAAGGGTAATACCCTTAAATAAGGGTAATAAAGAGGGTAATAACGCATGACTCCTGCAAATATCGTACAGAAACTCTGGAACTACTGCAACGTGCTGCGTGATGACGGCATGTCGTACGGCGATTATGTGGAGCAGTTGACCTATCTGCTCTTCCTCAAGATGGCGGACGAGCGCACGAAGGCGCCGTACAAGCAAAAAAGCCCGGTGCCCGACGAATACAGCTGGCCCAGCCTGATCAAGAAAGACGGCGACGACCTCTTCGATCATTACCGCCACACGCTTGAAAAGCTCGGTAACGAGAAAGGCCTGCTCGGACTGATCTTCAACAAGTCGCAGAATAAGTTTCAGGATCCGGCGAAGCTGCGTCGGCTTGTCGTCGATCTCATCGATAAAGAGCAATGGGTGTCGATGAGCGCCGACGTCAAAGGCGATGCCTACGAAGGCCTGCTTGAGAAGAACGCACAGGATACGAAATCGGGCGCCGGTCAGTATTTCACGCCCCGTCCGCTGATCCAGGCCATCGTCGATGTGATGGCTCCGAAGCCCTCAGCGATCCGGCCTGTGGCACAGGCGGATTTCTGTTAGCCGCTCATGATTACGTCGTGCGTAACAATCCGAACATGACGAAGGCCGAGAAGACGAAACTCAAAGAAGAAACGTTTAAGGGATGGGAGCTCGTTCAGGCGACGGCTCGTCTCTGCGCCATGAACATGCTTCTTCATGGCATCGGCAGCCTGTCTGCCTCCGATGCAAAGAACGACTCTTCTCGTTCGCTTCCTATCATCGTTTCGGATTCGCTCGGCGCCGATCCGGGAGATCGCTTCGATATCGTGTTAACCAATCCACCCTTTGGCAAGAAAAGCAGCACGACGATCGTCGGCGAAGAAGGCAAGGTCAGCAAGGAACGCGACACGGTAGAGCGCGGAGATTTCTGGACGACGACGTCGAACAAGCAACTGAACTTCGTGCAGCATGTAAAAACCTTATTGAAGCAAAACGGACGAGCAGCCGTCGTCGTTCCGGATAACGTTCTTTTCGAGGGCGGCGCCGGTGAAACCATCCGACGTAAACTTCTGCAAGAGTGCGACGTGCATACGCTGCTGCGGCTGCCTACGGGGCTCTTTTATGCACAGGGCGTGAAAGCGAACGTGCTCTTTTTCGACAAGAAGCCGGCCAGCGAAACGCCATGGACGAAGAAGCTCTGGATCTACGACCTGCGCACAAACATGCACTTCACGCTGAAGACCGATCCTCTGAAGCGTGAAGATCTCGACGAGTTTGTGAAGTGTTATAACGCTGCGAACCGTCACAGCCGCAAGGCCACGTTTAGCGAGAAGAACCCTGACGGTCGCTGGCGAGCTTATGCTTACGACGAGCTGGTGGCCCGCGATAAGGCCAGCCTTGATATCTTCTGGCTGAAAGATGAGTCGCTTTCAGAATCTGACAACCTGCCCTCGCCCGACATCATCGCTCTTGAAATCGTCGAAGATCTGGAAGCGGCTCTGGCGCAGTTTCGCGAGATCGCGGGCGATTTGAACGGGAATGGGGGGTGAGATGGGATGCTCGTTTAACCTATGAGGTCTGAAGAATGGACAGCAACGCTATTACAGCCGTCGCAACGGTGTTTCTTGTTATTGTAGGGGTTCAGCAAATACGCATACTGCATCTTCAGCACAGGCAGGACTATGTCCCAGTGATAGTTAGACTTTGAGGCGGGACCCACTGAATGCATCCTATGCCGAGATCCGCTCGTCTAATCTTTTTATCCAGGAAGGTGTTTAAGAACTCATGGATATGAGTGTATGACCGCACCTTACGGAATTGTTCCTCCTGTGATAGCAGGAGACTACCGACCCATCGGAGCACCTGGTCTGTCTGCGGCCTTGACCGTTTAACCCGGTTAAGCTGAGACCTGGGATTCGAAAATGCCGAATCGATCAGATTGGTTGTGTAGAAGGATGTTCTCAACTTCGGCGGCATATTGATGCGATGCAGCGTTAACAGCGTCTCTAAGCCCTCCTGAAGGCTCTGGGAGGCACTGTAGCTGATGGATTCGAGCCATGATAGCACGGACCGCATCTCGCTTGCGACATCTTCGTAACTGTTCGCGCTGAATGCCTGCTTGTATCTCTTGCAGAATTCTGCATGATACTTCCGTGGGAGTTTTGCAAGGACATTTCTCTGTTTATGCAAGTAGCAGAGTTGAATTTCAGCTCTGCTACCGAAGAACTCTCTGGCCGCTTTTTCAAGAGCCTTTGATCCATCCATGACGACAAGCACACGATCTGTGAAGCGGATATCACGGCTCTCGATTGATTGAAGGACACTGAGTGCGCTATCAGCATTCTCTGTAGACCCCTCAGAAATGCCCAGAAAATGCTTGTTTCCGGCCGTATCGACCCCGAGAGCAACGATTACGACAGAGCCGCCGAATACGATGCCATCAAGAACAATACACCAGAATGTCTGATCAGGAAACCTGCGTGAATTCAAATGATTGAGCGACTCACGGCTGGACTTCACAAACTCCCGCGAAACCGCACTCCGCGAAAGGCCGAGAGAGGCTTCTGTCTTTCTCAGCGTCTTTTCATAGTTCCGGGTGCTGATGCCTGCCAGCATCAGGCGCTCAACATGCTCGCGAAGATCAGAGCGATCCTGAAGGATCTCATATCGCTCCAGCTTCACTTCCTTGCCATTGCTTCGAGCTCTGGGCCTCTGGATGGCCACCCTTTCACCATCGAGCACAATGGAACCACGCTGGCTGCCGCCTCGATGGGCAAGACCACGGCCTCTCTTATGCTCCCCTGTCTTGCCGCATAACGTTTCGATTTCTTCGAGAATCAAAGCTCCTACGTAACCGAGTGCAAATTCGCGCACTCGAGCATCGAGGCTGGTTCGAATATAATCCCGAAAACCTTCGGCCGTAAGGCTTTGTGTTTGACTGGTTTCTGCCCGTTCGTTCTTCTTCATCTGGAACCCTCCGTAAGGGAATGTGGTGTTCGGCCCACTTTGGGCCAGGGTTCCGCCTTTTCAAACTCTAACTAAATTCGGGACATAATCACGCGACACAGTAGAGCGCGGGGATTTCTGGACGACGACGTCGAACAAACAACTGAACTTCGTCCAGCATGTAAAGACGCTGCTCAAGCAGAATGGTCGAGCAGCCGTCGTCGTTCCGGATAACGTTCTTTTCGAGGGAGGCGCCGGCGAAACGATCCGCCGTAAACTGCTGCAAGAGTGCGACGTCCATACGCTGCTGCGTCTGCCTACCGGTCTCTTTTATGCACAGGGCGTTAAGGCCAACGTAATCTTCTTCGATAAGAAGCCGGCCAGCGAGACGCCATGGACGAAGAAACTCTGGATCTATGACCTGCGTACCAACATGCATTTCACGCTGAAGACCGATCCTCTGAAACGTGAAGACCTCGACGAGTTTGTGAAGTGTTATAACGTTGCGAACCGTCACAGTCGCAAGGCCACGTTTGGCGAGAAGAATCCCGACGGCCGTTGGCGAGCCTATTCTTACGACGAGCTCGCGGCCCGCGATAAGGCCAGCCTCGATATCTTCTGGCTGAAGGATGAGTCGCTTTCAGAATCTGACAACCTGCCCTCGCCTGATATCATCGCCCTTGAAATCGTAGAAGATCTGGAAGCGGCCCTGGCTCAGTTTCGCGAGATCGCAGGCGATTTGAATGGGAACGGGGTGTGAGGGCGCTGGCTCTTCATTCCCCCCGCGGAAACCAGGTCCACCCCTCTCTCACCAGCGCATCAGCATCAAGCGCCGCTTCGCCTTTAGCTTCCTCCGGATCGTAACACTTGCCGGCAAGAAACAGCATGCCCGTGAAAACGCAGATCGCGGCGTCGCGAGCATCGTCAGTCATGGGATCGGTCGGCATATTAATCGTTATACTATTGCCAATGAGCGTTTGCACCCGCTCCCCCAGTAGCTCCAGCTTCAGCTCCCCTTTTCCATTATCGTTCATCAAAGCGAGGCGAGTCGCCGCCGGGTAAACCTCGATAGCCGAGAGTTTCGTCGTTAGCTCCTCCCTCCGTAATATCAGTTTGATCTCGTCAACGTTATCGAGTTTATTCAGTTGGCCGAGTATCCAGAGCGCCTGGTGAGCCGTAGCTGCAATCAGGCTGGCGCCTACACGCAGTGGATTCTTTTTAAGAGTATCTCTGGCAAAAAGATCCGTTTTCCGATAGAAAAAGTGATCACGATCGATGTCATCGCTGAAAGGGGCGCCGGCCTTATGCCCGTGTAGAGCATCTGACATCGTCCTGGGCCATCCCATCGGCGCATCAAGGCAGAGTAGGACGTTGCTGCTTGCCTGCTTTATCCAATCCGTGACCTTTTCTACCACTTTACCTTCGTCTGCTTGTGGTTCGGCAATTTCGACATTCCACTGCGTTCCATTCTGCGCTGCACAGGCAAGCCCGACTTTTTTTGGGTGTGTCGAGCAATCGATTCCGATGATGGTATTTACTGATTCCTGCATCCCCTCTCCGCACACCCTACCACATCATCCGGACACGCATGCGAGCAACATACCTCCACTTCTAACAGATAAATCGGATTTGACAGCTGCATCCTCCTCACGCAACATCTGTTTAGCCATGAAACGCATCTTCGCCCTTCTTTTGCTTTTCGCCCTCCCCCTCTTCGCGCTCTTCGCCGACGAGATCACCTATGGCATTCTCATGCCCGATCCGCCGGGTCCGGCGATTATACACGGCCTGCCGCCGGGCTATAAGTATGGCACGAATCAGGAAGAGCGAGTGATGGTGATCGTGCGCGAAGACGAGGATTATTATACGGCTACCGTGCGCTGGAAGATCCAGGCCTTTGCCGATCGAAAAGGCAACAGCGCCGTCGAGCAGCTTGCCCTGCATACAGAGCAATGCAAGGCCGAGCCCGATGCCTGCCGCATCGTCGAAACAAAATCCTGTAAAATCAAGCGCGCCGAAAAGCATGTAACCGATTGCCGGCTCATCGCTCAGGTATTCAAAGACGAAGAGGCAAGCTACTACGTGCAGCGTATCTTTGTGGACTATCAGGGCTCCGTCGGCCTGCCCGTTTCGTATCAGAGCACGCTCATGACCCGGGACGCCGACCTCTTTAAGAGCCACAGAGCACTTCATCTTCAGATGACCGAAGACACCTTCGAGCCGCGCTATGTGATGCGTATTCAAGACTCGAGCAATAGGACATACGACGAGAAGCAAGAAAGCGAACCTGCGAAGTAAGCGGAGTGGCGTTAGAGTAACAGCCGGCCTGCCTGCACTTCCTTTTCAATGGAACGGTAGGCAAGCCCAACAATATCGTTCGAGAACCGCTTCCCTTCACGGCGCAGGAAACTGACATCTTTTTCGTATCTTTTTCTGTCGGGAAAGCGCAGAGCGGCGAGAATTCTCAGAGTGCCGTTCGTTGACAGACTCTGTGATCGGGCAATCCTTCGAGCATATTTCTCATCGAGTCCACAGACGACGGTATCCGGACCGTAAAGCTCTCTTTCCAGCTTTCCGCATTGTGCCAGCATCTCCGTTTCACCCTCGTGCATCTTTTGGTCGGCTGCCAGGATAGCCATCAGATCCGAATCATACGTCTGACATGGTTTCATCCACGGGAATTCTTCGAAGGCTCGCCATAAAAAAGAAAAGCGTTTATCTGCATCGGAATTTCTTTCACTGAGAAACTCTTTACGGACGCCGATTGGAATCAGAACCTCGACATACAATAAACTCAGGTACCGAACAAGTTCGAGCCGGTACAACGAATCAAGAATCGAATTATCAACGACGAGTCTTTTGGGGTTCGTCTTCATTCAGCGCCCAGAGCATGAACAGGCCTAAGCCGATACCGATTACAGCAGAGAGAGCCGGATTCGGACTCGATGCATTTTCAGGCAAGCGAGCATTCTGAACGATACCTCCACGATCAAAGGCCTTTTGAAGAATGGCAGCCGGAGTATCCTTGTAAGGGTCAAAAAGGACATCGACCAGTTGTCCTTCGGAGGCGCTGATCTTAATTCGCTTACCCGTAGTGGAATCATGAAAGATCACTACACGCTTATTGTTATGAAGAGCAAATCGCACCTCTTCCATGACCGTTTTAGACAGGCCGCTCGTTGCAAAGAGAACAAAGGCATGCGAGTCCAGGATTCGCTCTTCGGTCTCTTTTTTAAGAGAGGTCCCTCCCAGTCGATCCGGTAAATAGACCGTAGCACCATACAGGCTTGCAATCGTTTGCAGTCGAAGCGCTGTAGACTGCTCCATCTCAACGCCCGGATTATAGGAAACAAAGATCTTCGGGTGCATGAGAGATCCTCCCTGAACTTCACTTCATACTATCATGTTAGATACAATTGCAAACTTAATTTTCTATTTTCACCTACTCCGGTGAAGCAGGCTCCCGCAGCCTACAAACATCAGTCACAGCATCTCAGGCTCTTCTGAACGAGATCGAATGACGCTTCTATCGCAGTCAACCCCTTCCTTATCAGAGAAGTGCTCTAACCAATTGCGCCGCAGATTCTTATAGATGCTTTGATTGTTTCGGGATTCTTCGAAGTGGACGCCCTCTGTTGCGAAGGCTTTCGAAGAATGTGGGCCAGGGAAGACTCGAACTTCCGACCCCTTCCTTATCAGAGAAGTGCTCTAACCGACTGAGCTACTGGCCCGAACGAGAACCAAACTGCGAGGGCGAAGCTCTCCGTCAATGCCGTTTTTGCTCCGTTGCCCTATCGCCGCTGCGTTTTTTTTAGCTTAGAGCAAGCTTCAAAACCCATCCATGGGTTTTGAAGCGAAACGGCAAATGATAGCGAAGCTACCATTTGCCTCACGCCTTAACTCAATTTTCTGACGAAAATTTCGCGGCGCAAAGTCATCCTGACTTTGAAGAGCCGGTTCCAGAACCGGCTCAAATCGGCTCTACGTAAACCGTCAGGTTTTCGCGGCGCACCACCCTGATCTGCACGCCTTCGGCGATGGTCTCGCCCGTATGCGAGAGTGCCTTCCACGTCGTTCCCTGCACACGCACACGGCCCGATTCGTTTTTCCCGTCGACGACGCCGAGCGTGACGCCCGTTTCATCGACCATGTCGTCGGCCGTTTCTTCTTTCTTTTCGAGAGCAGGAAAGATCTTCGCGGTCTGTCGACGCAGGGCGAGCACGAATACAAGCGACGAAACGACCCAGACGAGCAGCTGCGATGTAAGCGATGTGGTGATGCCGAGAAAGGTTAGCCCGGCGACGACGATCGCTCCCAGTCCAAAAAAAATGATGATGAGCCCTGGAATGAAAACCTCCAGGACCATCATCACAAGGCCGGTCAGAAGCCAGTAAAGCGCCGAAATCACGTTTAACGACTCCGACGGCGCAGGTAGGCAGGAGTCTCAAGGTCATCATAGTCCGGTTCGATATACGTTCGACCCGGACGCAACGGTATAACGGGGGTTTCGCGTTCCTCGTATGCGGCACGTTCGTAGGCGGGACGATCATAAGACGGCTTTTCGTATGCCGATCGCTCAGACGATGCTCTTTCATACGCCGGACGTTCATACGTCGCCGTGCGCTCGGTGCGATCCGAGCGTTCGTAAACGGGGGCCCTTTCGCGCAGCGGACGTTCATAGGCCGGTGTGCGCTCTTCCTGATACGCCACACGGGACGGATAACTTTCGCGTGCCGGACGTTCTTCGGTTTCGGATTCCTCTTCAACAAAATCCATGCGGATGCGTTCGGTACGCGGCACGATACGGGCGGCGGGCTCTTCGGTTCTTCCGGGCAGAGGAAGCGCAAATCCGGGATCGGCCGATCGCGGAATAAAGGGCGATTCTGCCTGACGGGGCGCTTCGCGCTTCGGCGCCTTCTTCTGAAAGCCTGTGGCAATGACGGTGACGCGGATGCGTTCTTTCAGTTTCGGATCGATGGTCAGTCCGATGATGATGTTCGCGTTCTGATCGACGGTTTCGGTGACGAGCTCCGAGACGTCCTTCCAGTCGACGATGCTCATGTCTTCGCCGCCGCAGACGTTAATCAGGACGCCGGTGGCGCCTTCTATGCTCAGCTCGTCGAGAAGCACGTTATTGATGGCCTGGTTAACGGCATCCATGACGCGGTTCTCGCCGTATCCTTCGCCCGCTCCCATGAGCGCCTCGCCCGACTGATTCATGACCGATTTCACGTCGGCGAAGTCGACGTTGACGAGTCCGGCGGTGTTGATGAGATCCGATATACCGCGAACGGCGTTTAACAGGATGTCGTCGATTAAACGGAAGGCGACGTTAACAGGCGTGGCCTTGTCGATGATGCGAAAGATATGATCGTTCTTGATCGTGATGAGCGTGTCTACATGCTGTCGGATCGCTTCGAGGCCCATGCGGGCGTTGCGATTGCGCGAAGCTCCTTCGACGACGAAGGGCATGGTGACGACGCCCACAGTGAGAATGCCCATGCCTTTTGCGACCTCGGCGACGATCGGAGCGGCTCCGGTGCCCGTTCCGCCTCCCATTCCGGCCGTGATGAAGACCATGTCGGCGCCGTTCAACGCCTGCGAGATGCGGTCTCTGTCTTCGCGAGCGGCCTTGAGGCCGATGTCGGGATTGCCGCCGGCGCCCATGCCGCGAGTCGTCTTCTGTCCGATGACGATCTTCGTTTCAGCCTGTGAAAGGCGGATCACCTGCTCATCCGTATTGATAACTATAAATTCTACGCCTGTCAGCCCCGCATCGATCATCCGGTTAACGGCATTCATGCCGCCGCCTCCCACTCCGACGACCTTGATCGACGTGGGCGATGTGCGCTCTTCTTCAAACTGTATCATTCTGTCGCTCCTGTTTCTGACGGGGGTCTCTATATATTTATTTTTCTGGAAGCCACCGGCCTCTATCCCGTTCATTCCCCGATGCGGAGCCCGTTGCAGTCTTTCTAATCCTTCGATTTATGGGTACAACAATTTTTCCCCTATCGGCCTTTTTTTTTGAAAAAAATCCTTCCGCGACATAAACAGGCGTTTGGTAGAATGCGAAGGCTTTGTTGTACTGAAAATGCTTGTACCCTGCAATGAGTCGTATAAACTGAACGCATGGCCCGGAAAAAAGCTGAAACACAGACCGAAGCAAAAGAGAAAACACGTTATCGTGTAAAGAACTGGCGGGAATATAACCAGGCCCTCGTGAACCGGGGAAGCCTGACCGTATGGATCTCAGATGATATCAGCACGACCTGGGCAGCGGAATACCGTCATAGAGGACGCGGCCATCAGCCTGTTTATTCGGACCAGGCAATTGAGTTCATGCTGACTCTCCGGGGCCTGTTCAAATTCCCTCTTCGCCAGACCACCGGTTTTGTAAGGTCGCTATTCACGATGCTAAAGCTGGATCTGCAAGTGCCCGATTATTCACAGGTTTGCAGAAGACAGGCGGGGATCAAGATGAAGCCGATCAATGCCTCAAAGGCTATGAAAAAAGGCGTGGATCTGGTTATGGATTCGACGGGGCTGAAAGTCTATGGCGACGGTGAATGGATGACCAGAAAGCATGGTCCCTCAAAACGTCGTACGTGGCGAAAACTGCATATCGGAATCGACGTTAATTCCGGCGAGATAGTTTATGCCGAGTTAACAAGCAATAATGAGGATAGCGGCGACAGCAAAGAAGCGGTAAAGGCGATGCGAGATTTGATTTCGTCAGGCGTGAAAATAAAGTCGTTCAGGGGCGACGGAGCCTATGATACTCATGCTGTTTACAATACCGCCCGCATCAACGGAATCAATGTGATCGTTCCACCCCGCGAACATGCAGTGACGCTCGATGAAAAGTATTCAAATGCGGAAAGGTTCAAGATATCCTGGCAGAGGGATGATACTATCAGGGCTGTGAGAGAGAAGACCCGAGCAGCATGGAAGAAGGAAAGCGACTATCATAAGCGATCACTCGTAGAAATGACTTTCTTTCGTTACAAAACAGTATTCGGAGAAAGGATGGCCGCTCGTAATTTCCCAAACCAGCAAGCCGAAGTTCTCTTGAGAAGCCGGTTGTTGAACAAGCTCAATCAGCTCGGCAAGCCCGTTTCTGTTCCGATAAAAACCTGAAGACTCAATGTTAAAACGACTGAGCATGGAAGTTCGCACTCTACTGACCGTTTCAATACAACAAAGCCGAATGCGAAAATAAAAATATTATGTCGCGCCCGGGATAGTGGCCGACAGAAACTCCCGTCCATGTCGCGCCCGGAGTACTGGCCGACAGATACTCCCTCTCTCGCTCCGCTCAGAAGTTATCGGCCAGCCAGGTCTTCAGACGTCCGAAAATACTTTCGCCGCGCGGACCGGCGCTGACGCCATGCGAGCTGCCCCCGCCCTGCTTCATCGAGAACATGAGCATGCCGACGCCCGTTGAGAATTCCGGACCGGCGACGCGCTCGTATAACCCGCCCGTTTCGCGCGGCCAGGCGACGGTGACGGGAAGGCCGAAGATGTCACGGGCCAGCTCGGCGACGCCGGCAAGGCGTGATCCGCCGCCGGTGAGCACGATGCCGCCACCCAGCATGTTCTTTTTCACGGCGCGGCCGATCTGCTGATCGACAAGCTCGAAGATCTCGGCCATGCGCGGCTCGATAATGGCAGCAAGGTCGCGCTGAAGCGCCCATGCCGGCGGACGTCCGTAAACCGAGGGGATCTCGACCTTCTCGGTGGGGTCCACGTCTCGCTCACGGGCCTGGCCATGACTGCGTTTCAGCTGTTCGGCGGCCTCCGCTGAGATGCGAAGACCGAGCGAGAGGTCGTTTGTTACGTGTGCTCCGCCAAGAGGCACAACGGCCGTATGATAGAGGCCGCCTTCGACGAAGACGGCGATGTCGCAGACGCCTCCGCCTATGTCGACAACGGCGACGCCCATCTCTTTCTCGCCGGGCTTGAGCACGGCCTCGGCCGAGGCGATGCCCGATAGGATAACATGCTCGGCATGCACGCCTGCTCCGCTGATGACGCGCTGCAATCCGGTCAGATGGGTGCGTGGAGCGGTAACGAGATGCACATCCACCTCAAGGCGCACGCCCGACATACCGACGGGATCGGGGATGCTCTCCTGATCGTCGACGGTGAATTCACGGGCAAGGACGTGCAGAAGCTCATGGTCCGAGGGAATGCGACGGTTACGCGCATTCTCGACGACGCGAAAGACGTCGGCTTCGGTGACGATGCGATCTCTGTTCGTGACGGCGACGACGCCGGTGGAGTTTTCTCCCTGTATGGAGCGGCCCGAGATGTTGACGATGGCCGACTGCACGTTCAGGCCGCTCATCTGCTCGGCCTCGGCGACGGCGCGGTTCAGGGCGCGGATCGTATGCTCGCTGTTCAGGATAGAGCCGGCGCGCACGCCATCGGAGGGGATGACGCCGACGCCGACGATATCAAGGTGCTGGCCGTCATGCTGGCCGATTAAAACCCTGGTGAAGCTGGAACCTATATCAATAGAACAGATCGTATCTCTCATATGTAAGAACTCTCGGGCCGCCTCTTTATTATCGGGCCTGAATCAATAATGCATCTTCATCTTTCAGGTCTACAAAGCCCCGATTCCATCCTTTTGCCTCAGCTGCCTGAAGCAGAGGCAGAAGCGTATGCGGCCAGGTGCGTACCCCGGCCTCAAGCTCGATGCGCAGACGGCCTTCGCTGGCGAAGAAAACGGCGTCTCCGTTCCGGCGCAGCTCGATCTCAGAAAGGCGGTCGGGCAACTGCGGATGCAGGGCGACGGCCTCCTTCCATCGGTTCAGGAAAGGCCGGAACTCCGGACGGTCCAGCAATTCTCCTTCGCCGTAGCGAAGAAGCGGACCGGGACGGCACTGCACATCCTTATAGGGAACAAGCGTCAGGCTCTGATCAAGCACCATCCAGCCGTCCGTTGTCGCGACGATGCCCAGACAGGCTCCTCGCTGCGTGAAAGTGCCCGTAAACGAGCTCAGCACGATGATGAGCCCTCCCGTAAAGGCAAGCAGGCCGCCGATAAGCAGAAAGATCTTCGCAGGCGGATTTGCTTTGCCTTCCTCTGTGGGCTCGGATTGCACGGCTCTTCTTGTCTCCTTTGAACTGTATGACAAGATAAAAAAGAAAGGCCTTCAAAAAACCGACTTCGGGCTTCCGCGACGGGCGACGTATTCTCGCCCCATCGACGATACGGAGCCCGCTCCAAGAAAGAGCACGGCGGCCGGATTCTGCTCGAAGACCATATCAAAGCGCACCGGGTCGATGATCTCGGCCTGCATGCGATCGGCGATGCTTCGCGAAGACACGCCTTCGATGGGCGTCTCGCCCGCCGAATAAAGCGGCAGCAGATAGACGTGCTCGGCGGCTGCCAGCACGTCTGCGAACTCGGCGGCAAGCTCCTGCGTGCGCGTATAACGATGCGGCTGAAAAACGACGCTGAGCGGACGGGCTCCGCGGCGCTGCAGGGCGTCGATGACGGCGCGAATCTCAGTCGGATGATGGCCGTAGTCGTCGTACACGGGAATGCCGCGTACCGTGCCGATGCGCTCAAGACGCCGCTCCACTCCGGGAAAGGCGTTCAATATCTCGATCAGTTCAAGCAGCGTCTTCGGGTTCTCGGGATCGAAGCGTCGCTGCAATGCCGGCTCTTTTGCAATGGCCGCATGGATCAGGGCGATGACGCCGAGGCCGTTCATGGCGAAGTGGCGTCCAGGCAGCGACAGATGAATGACGGCGTTTTCAAGTTCCCGCGCGTACTGCGCCTTGCCGTCAAGAAGCAGACTTACGACAAGCGCATCGTCGTCGAGAAACCGCCCGGCATAATAACGTCCCGTAAAGAAGAGATCCGTATTGTGGAGTTCTGTTACCTCTGCCTCAGGCGGGCCGAAGGCAGCCATTGGTCTCAGGCCTTTGCAGATGCTTACAAGATGCGCATCGCCGGCGAAGATCACCGTATCTGAGGCGGCGGCAAAGTCGCGAAAGGCCTCGCTCAGTCTGTCGAAGCTTCCGTAATGATTGAGATGATCGCGGTCGACGTTGAGGATCAGCCGGTAGCCATCCTCGGTTTTCAGGAACGATGCGTCGGATTCGTCGGTCTCGTAGACGGCGACGTTAGCCGAACCGTTGCGACATCCCTCTTCGAGATAAAGCGGATGTCCGCCGGCGATGATGGTCGGATCAAGACCCGCCTGAAGCAGGATCCATCCGGCCATGGAGGTGCTGCTTGTTTTGCCGTGTGTGCCGGCAAGGGCGAAGCGCACCGGCGACGGACGCACAAGCATGTTTAACAGATCCATACGATGCAGAATACGTATGCCTGCCTTCTCGGCGGATAGGCGTTCGGGATGCTCGGGTCGAATCGCCGAACTGTATACATAATAGTCGGCCGTGGCGGCCTTTTCGGGCTCGGGTTGTGTACCGCCGATTACGCCGAGCTTTGTTAAAGAAGACGATTGCTGTTCCCAGTTATGATCGGTGCCGACGACACGGTAGCCCTGCTGTGCGGCGATGGTGGCCAGCGGTTTCATGCCCGATCCGCAGATTCCGCTGAGAAAGATCGTCTTCGTCTGCATCTGTGAGGTCACGATTCGGCGGCAACGTCCTCTGTAAAGCGAGAGAGGTGCGAACTCTTACAGGCCCCGATAACTGGAAAAAAGGATTGCTTGCCGTCCCTCTCTTGAATAACATACGGGCACGTAAAAAAATCGATCCTCCGACGGCAGATGCCGTCAGAATGCAGGATCGGTTTCAGGCGTGCGGATGATGCCATCCGACTCATCTGTAAAGAAGAATCTTCAGATGACCTCTCAATAGAAGGAGATTGAATGATGAAACGTACAATTACGGGAGCGACCCTCCTGATCTTCAGCGCAGGCGCGTTTTCAAGCTGCGACACAATGCAGAAATACAAGAAAACGATCATCGCCACAGGCGTGGGTTGCGCCATCGGCCTCGGTGCCGGCGCCATCTATGACGAAGCACAGCGCAAGAAAGACTCGAAGGATCGTCGTAACGACGTATTCGCCATCTTCAAAAAGAAGAAATCGCAGAACCAGGGTAAGATCGTCGGTCTCGGCGTCGGCTGTCTGGCCGGTCTTGGCGTCGGTCTCTATCTCGACCTGATGTATGACGATATGTCGAATCAGTTCGGCGGCCGCGGCATCCAGCTTGAAAAAGTAAAGGATGAAAACGGCGAAACCGAAGAGCTGCTTGTGAAGATGGACGGCGACATCAACTTCGCAGTCAATCAGGCGACTCTTGCAGGCACGGCGAAAAGCAACGTAGCCAATCTGAAAGAGGCTCTCGCCGGCTATCCTGAAACAGGCGTTCGTATCTGGGGCCATACAGATAAGTCGGGTCAGCGCGCCTACAACGAAGCGCTGAGCCTCAACCGTGCGCGCACCGTGCAGGGCGAGCTTGCGCTTCCCTCGAATCGCGTGATCGAAACGAAGGGATACGCATGGGACAAGCCTCTTGACGGAACGGGAGCCAGCCCGACGAACCGTCGCGTTGAGGTGCGTATCGTTCCGGCCAACTGATCGACGATCTTGATATCCGTTCTCAAACACGTCGCCGCGTAAGCGATGCACGGATGAGAGCGGTCAGCACAACGGAAAAGGGGCTATATGGCCCCTTTTCTTTTTTTAGGCCAGCACAGATGCGCGAAAGTATGGAATGAGTGGAAATTTGTCTGGAAATTCTCTTGCGCCGGCGAACCGCACTCGGTGCTCTTCGGTCCTCTTTCGAGTGTGACAGAAATTCTCAAACGGAAGTCGAAGAAAATACTGGATCACGTAGCCCGTATCTGCGTCTTATAGCTCGATGCGTACATGGTTCTCTGGCATTCTTCTATTCCTCACTGCGGTATCAGGCTCCGCTCTTTTCGCGGCTCCGGAATTACGTCGCTTCACCGTTACGGCTCGAGTGCAATGCCTTGATACGCCTGAAGAACTGCGCCGCGGAATCGAGGCGTTGATTCACGACGATCTCTATGCGCTGAGCGCCGTTGATGTCGTTGAAGGCCGGGATCTTGAAGAGCTACAGCGCTCGCTTTACACAGGCAGCATCGAAGAAACGTTGAAGGCCGGCGGCGTGGATTATCTGATCGATGTGCGTTGCCGTCCCGGAAAGTCGGGCCTTGTATTTCAAGCATCGCTCAAGCAACTACAGACCGGCGCTTCTGTCTCGATGGAAGAGCAGACGCTGCCGCAACGACAGGCCGGACAGATTCCCTTCATCGTTATACGCGGGCTCTTTCTTCGCGCCTCAGAGAAGGGCCTGATCCCCTCCTCCGTCGTCGCCGCATCAGAACAGAGCCGGCTGTCGTCGGCCGTACGTCCGCAATTCGATACGCTTCTTGCGTATGGCCGGGCCCGTCAGTTCGAGCATGTCGATCCGGTGCGCTCCACATCTTATCTGCGAGAGGCGATGGTCATCGATCCCGACTTTCATCAGGCCTATGCTCGACTTTTCTTTTCTTATTACGCGAATCATACGATCAGCAGGCCGGCCGAGATGGATCTGCAGAGCCAGCGTCGCGTACGCACGGACGGCCTTGCCGGCATCTGGCTGGCGCGGGCCTTTTATGATCTGGGCGTGCGCGCACATACGATGGGCAATATTCCTAACGCCGCCGCCTATCAGCGCATCACGAATGGCCTGCTTTCAGGCGCCGGACGCAGCCGCTCCCTGCTTGCCGCCCTAAACCTGCATCGCACAGGACAGATACAGCTTCTAATGATACAGCCCTATCAAGCCCACTACTCGTTTCAGACGGCGAGAGAGATGCTTGAATCGGGCGAGCAGCAGAATACCTTCTTTTATGCGGCTAACCTTCTTCCGTTAAGCGCCGCCTATGCGGCCGACGGCAAGCCCGATCTCGGGCTGCGCCTTCTCGAACGAGCACAGCGATCGGATCGCCCCACCCTTTTCACCGCTCTTGTTCAGGCGAATACGGCCTTGATTCATGCAAAGGCCGGCGATACCGCCTCGGCGCTTGAGAAATTCCGGAATGCGCGCAAGATCCTCGACGACGAAGGGTTCGCATCTTCGACGCTTTATATGAGCATCCTGGTTCAAGAGGCGAATCTGCTTCGCTCTACGGGCGAGACGCGGACGGCCGAATCGATCTACTCTGAAATATTGCTGCGCTCCCGCATTCTCGGTATGGACGCCTCGCGGGCGCAGGCCGACGCCTTCTCGGGGTTAGGCATGACGCGCATGGCCCGCGGAGAATCGCAGACGGCCCGACATTATCTACAGAATGCCAGCTTCATGCAGCTGCGACTGGGGCCGAGGCCTGCCTTCGATAGCTTCACGACATCGCAGCTTCCCGAACGCACGCCGGCCGGTTTCACGACCGAAGAGCGCAATCGCGTCGCCTCGTACACGGGAGCGTTCCAGTACAGCCGCCATGCGCGACACGTGCAGGCCCGTACGTATGCCGGACGACTCGACGACACAAACGTCATCCTGCGAGATCTTTTTGATCGCACGATGACGGGCGATACCGCTCTCAATCACCTTCGACAGGAGTGGCTGAACGGCAGGTCTCAGGATGAGGTGCATTTCATCGATATCGGTCCCGCCATCGCAAACAGGCAATCGCCGGGTGTGACGGCCGTTTCTCTTGCGCGAGACTTTCCCGAAATGAAAGTCATCGCCCTTGATCTTCCCGAGCAGGTGCAGATCTTTGAACGCGATGTAAGTCCGGTTCTGCGGCGGCGTGTTCTTGACTTTCCGAACTTTCATATACTTGCCGGTAACGGCGTGCATCCGCTCCGCAAGCAGATCCTCGGAAGCAACTGGGTCGAGCGATCGAAGAAGCGCCGCACCCTCGCTACGGGCGACGCCATAGCTATACGAGCGGCGAACTCTATAGATATCTACGAAACCTGGCCCGTCATCGAACGACATCTGATCGACATCGGCGCCGACTTCGAGGCGAATCCCGTTCTTTATCTGTTTAACCGATCGATTCTTTTCAAGCCGGCCGGTTCGAGGCAGTTCCGCATCGCCGGTATGATCTCACGAGCGGGCTTCGACCACATGTATGAGACGTTTAACAGAGCGGGCGAGCCAGCTTATACGTTGATGCCTCGGTGATGCATTACGTGGCGAACAAAGAGAAACAGCAAATAACCATAAACACTGCAACAAACGATCGCCCCGGTCAATTCCGCAATAGCCTTGCTTTCCTCGGGAAAGAAGGCCTTGAGCGCCGGCATAAGCAACTTGAATCCAGCGGAGTACAGGCCAACGTAAAATCCGCTCAGCAGTAAGAGTGGAATCACTGGAATAAGAGACCGCCATCCATGCAAAAACAGGAGAATCAAGGCAAGAACACATGCTGTAGCGAAGGCAAATAGCACAAGAGCAAAGAACCACATCATGGCGAAACCGGCCATTGGATTCAACGATAGATCCATCTCGCCGTCAGCGGGACTCATGATAATCGAAAGCATTCGTAGATGGAAATCCATCACAGGAAGCATTCCTATTCCGATTGTGAGGTAGATGGCAGTCTTCATTCCGTTCTTTCATTGAGGATTTTCATTCAAAAATCCTCAAAAAGGCTTCGGGAATAGCTACCGGCTCACGGGACTCATAGTCAAAAAAGACGATGCCAGTCTTCGCGCGCACGACCTCGCGGTCATCATCGACTCGGGATACTCTGTAAACAAGATCGCATCCTTTTGTCGAAAAATCACGGGCCGTTATCTCATAGCGCAGCATATCGCCGTGAAAGGCCTCGGCTAAATACATGATGCCGATGTCGGCCATGATAATTCCTTTGCCCTCTATGTTGAGCTCATGCCAGCCGTATTCCTTGAAGAAAAGGGCCCGTGCCTCATGCAGTAGAGTGACGATGGCGTCATGCGCAAGGTGATTTCCAAAATTGATGTCGCCGATGCGAACAGGGAATTCCGTTTCGAAATGCCAGCGTTCGGGTAACTCGATACGAATGCGTGCCATACTTATCTTCCTGTTTTCCGGGCGCAGCCCGCTTCTGGATTTTTTTCAAGATACTTCTTTAAGCCCATCCAAAGGGCGTAGTGGATGCGACGGCCCAGATAGGCGCCGCCTTCCTGACGCAGATGCACGAGATCCCACTGCGCCCAGCCCTTCTTATAGTACTGAGCGATGACGGCCTCGCCGCCCATGGCGCTCTGCAGATCCCAGTAAGCGGTTTTGTTGGCGATGGCGATGTCGCGCTTCTCTTTCTGCACCTGCTTCATACGCCAGTGCGTTTTCGTATCGGTAACATGATCGATGAATCCCGGCGGACTCATAAGCAGAATGGATCGGCCGGGTAACGCCTCCCGGTGACGCTCGATCAGATCCTTCATCCACATCGGATGCCCACCCGGATTCCACATATTCGATCCTGTTAACCACATCACCAGATCGTAGTTACGACGACGCAGCGTTTCAACGACGACGGCCCGGTCCTGCTTCACCTGCATGAAGCAGTTCAGAGCGCCGACGCCCAGCGAGTCGACGACAAAGCCCGGACGTGCGCGCTCAAGGGTCACTCCGAACAGGCGCACCGGCTTCGGTCCCGACACAAATTCAATACGATGAGCGGCGTCGGGTAACGTAAAGCGAAATACGGCGGGCTCGGGAACCGGCGCATACGAATCGATGGTATGGATCAGCTCTCTGTCTGCGCGAATCTCAAACGTGCCGTAGCCGGGCTCCTTCATATAATAAAGGTCGAAGACCTGCGCCGTCAGCCCGACCGGAGACCCCTCGGGAGCCGTCGCCACATAGGTAACGGCGCCGGGCCGAATGCTGTGCGCCGAGATCCCGGCAAAGCCGTACCGTATATCGGGTGCCCGATTGGTCGATACGGTGTAAGAGATCCAGCCTGAATCGACGTCGTGCTGTACGTCCATATGCTTGTACCACGACCAGGGGCGACCGAGGGCCACATAACCATGACCGGCATCGCCATAGCCCAGCTGTAACGATCGTCGCAGCTCGCCTGAGATAAAGTCCATCGTCATATTGGAATCGCCGTAGAAGGCGATCCGTATCGGCTCTTTGCGACGTCCTCGCAGCAGGGCGGCAGCCTCTTCGTAGAAGTGCGTCATATCGTTAGCCTTATCTTCGATCTCGGGGATCGGAGTATCCCACTCCGCTTCGATGAGTTCGGGCATCTTAACGTCGAGAACGGAGCATCCCTGAAAGGCCGTCGCCGAAGCGCAGGAGGCCGAGAGCAGCACGGCCGGTACGCTGCATGCGAGGATCAGGGTGAGACGGCGAAGGGAAGCGGACGATAGAAAGGACGATAGAGCAAGCACGACGCAGAATTTGCCGGCTTGCTCAGAAGGCAATGAGAATCAGATAAAGACGACATCGGAGCGCAGTTTCTTGAAACGATAGCGCTCCCACTCGTTCAGCGAGCGATGCTCGGCGATGCGTTTCAAGTGAGGCATCTTTACAAGGGCAAGCAGGCCAAGCGGCTCGGTCAGCGCATAGCAGTGAAGCTCTTCCATATTCGAAAGAGCGGCCAGAGGCGTGAGGTCGCGGATCTGCGTTCCGCTGATATCGACAAAGCGGATCTGTGATTGTTGCTCCGACGGCAGACTATCGACGACCGCTTGAAGGCAGAGGCTTTGCGGATCGCTGACATGCAGAATCTCTGCCGTCGAATCAACGGCCGATCGGTTCTTCCTGTACTGTTCGCATGACAGATCGAACCAGGTCAGAATCCGCGCAGCTGCCTCCCCTTCAGGCGTAGCGTATCCGCGAAAGGGACGCAGGTCGTCGAGCAGGCGACGACGAAGATCCATATCTGTAACGCAGTAGATTTGATGAAAGAGAGTCTCGGCCTTCTGCAACCTGCCCTCGCGCAGATACGCCAGACCGAGCAACGAAAGCAAGAGCGGATCTTCGCGGAGTGAGCGCGGCTGCTCTTCTTCAAGACGAGCGATCACTCGTTCGGGCGAACGCATTCTGTTCCAGTAGATTTCGCGACAGAGCAGCGTCAGGGCCGCTCGGTTTCCCATTCGGATGCCCTGCTGGCAGGCGGCCTCGGCAGAGGTCAGGTCTTGTTGATTCAGGAAGAAACGCGCCAGCTCAATCCAGGAATTCGTCCTGTTTTTTTCGACAGACGTTGATCCGTTCGGAATCTCGCGTATCGCATCCACCGTGAGCATAGGTCTCTTCGAGATAAACACTGCGGCGGCTTTTTTTTCCGTTTTTTCTTTACATATCTGTCATAAAAAGAAGATGGAAGGGTGAAGCAGAACATACGAATCCCTCTCCTCTCTCTCTTTTTCATACTGCTCTTTCAGTTTTCGGGTCCTACGCTCTTCGCTCAAGAAAGCTATACCGTGAAGACGGTACCGAACCCGAAAACCGCCGATAATACCTGGGTCAGCGATCCGGCGAACAAGCTCAGCGGTGAGGATCGTCAGCGCATCAACGCTCTCATCAACAGCGTCGAAGACGGCACGACGGCAGAAATCGCCGTCGTGATTCTGCCGTCGATCGGCGAGCAGGTTCCAAAAGAGTTTGCCGTCGAGCTTTTCAACACATGGGGGATCGGCAAAAAAGGAAAGGATAACGGCCTTCTGCTGCTTATCGTGCTCGATCAACGTCGCTGGGAGTTTGAAACGGGCTATGGTCTTGAAGGCGATCTGCCCGATGCTACACTGAAACGCATCGGCGAAAACAAGCTTGTACCTGGCCTTCGCGCAAACCGCATGGGGGATGGCATTTATGACGCTCTCGTAGCCGTTGCCGACAAGCTCGGCGCCGCGCAGCTAACGGGTGAAGATACGCCGACGCAGCATACGACGCCCGGCGGAGTCGGCGGCGACGTCTCGGATGGAGGCTCGGCCGATTCCTATGAGGACTCTTACGCAGAGTCCGATGTTGATAACAGTCCATTTTACAGGACGTACGAATACAGACACAACATTATGGGACTGGATACAGGCGAGCAGATGATGATGACCGTGCTCGCGGGCTTTTACGCCGTCCTGGTCGGAGTGGTCACCGTCCTGGTCTTTCGCTCGGCGCGCAAGAAGGACGCTAAAGCATCGGGATGGAAGTACGCTCGCTACGCTGCCTACTGGCTCATTCCTGGCATTCTCTTCCTGTCGTTTGTTTACTTTGAAAAGCCCGACTGGCTCGCTTATGTTTATTATCCGATCGGAGCGCTCTGGGCAGGCATTCAGCGCATATTCAAGAACCGCAACCTGCTTGCAGGCGGTGGCGAACCATACGAGATTTACAAGCGCTTTCGGGCCGACCACGGCGGACTTTTTTATACGAGCATCGTTCTCTTTCCGTTTCCGATGGCTCTGCTGGCCCTCTTCTTCGGCTATAAGCTGAAGGCGCTTCGCAACGAACCACGGCCCTGCCCGCATTGTTCCTCTGAGCTGACGCGTCTCGACGAAAAAGGCGACGACCTTTTTCTTGATGAAGGTCAGCGTAAAGAGGAACAACTCGGTTCGGTCGACTATGACGTTTGGCATTGCTCGAAATGTGATCATGTAAAGGTATTTCCCTACGATGCCTTCTTAACGAGCTACAACGCCTGTCCATCCTGTTCGTATAAGACGTATCATACCGTAGGGGATCGCACTCTCGTCTCGCCAACCTGTTCCAGTTCCGGTAAAGGAGAGCGGGACTATAAATGCGAACACTGCGGTCACAGCCGCACCGAGAGTTATACGATTCCAAAACGAGATTGCAGCAAATCATCGTCTTCATCGGGTGGTAGCTCCTACCGTTCATCGGGTGGCGGCGGCGGAGGCAGCTTCGGCGGTGGTCGCTCGGGCGGCGGTGGAGCGGGTGGCGGTTGGTAAGGCCGCAATGTAGCAGGAAGCCACGAGAGAGTAGCATGAAAACGATTCAAGGAAAGCGAATCCTTATCACCGGAGCGGCGATGGGAATGGGAAGGCTTTACGCGCAGTTAGCCGCCCGCGAAGGAGCCGCTGCGATTGCCCTGTGGGATGTAAACGAGACGGAGCTCAAGAAAACTACCGAAGAATTGCAAAAGTTAGTTCCGGCCGAATGTCGCCTGCTCCCGGCCATTGTCGACGTTTCGAGCGCTGCGCGAATCGACGAGGCAGCCGGCGACGTGAAACGCACGATCAGCTCCGTCGACATCATCATCAATAACGCCGGCATCGTCTGCGGAAAATACTTCTGGGAACACGACGCACGCAAAGACATCGAACGCACAATGGACATCAATACGATGGCTCCGATGCTCATCACAAAGGCCTTCTTATCAGAGATGATCGCCTCGCGCGACGAATGCCGCATCGTTAACATCGCCTCGGCCGCCGGGCTGCTTTCCAATCCGCGCATGAGCGTCTATGCCGCCTCGAAATGGGCTCTGATCGGCTGGTCGGATTCGCTGCGACTTGAACTGCAACAGGCCGGCTACCGCCATGTTCGGGTAACGACCGTTTGCCCGAGCTACATCAGCACGGGTATGTTCGACGGAGTGAAGGCGCCTTTTCTCACACCTATACTCAAACCCGAGACGGTCGTCCGTCGCACATGGGCGGCCATGAAAAAAGGCAGGCCACAGCTGCTCATGCCGTTTATGGTGAAGATGTCGGTCGTTCTGAAAGGCCTGCTTCCGCTGCCTCTCTGGGACTGGTTTGCCGGGCGTCTTTTCGGAGTGTACTCATCGATGGCGCATTTTCACGGTCACGATCAATGACGGCCTTCTGTTAACGCTTCCACTCGCGCTGGATCTGATCGGTCGATACGGTAGGCGGCACTCGCTTCAGGTTGTTCTCGTAAGAGTCGGCCGCTTCCTGTTCCTGGATCATCGGCGCCATCTGCAAATAGATCTGCTCTGCAAGCGGAAATCCGCCGTGTTTCGAGAAGCTTTTCGCTCTCTCGTCATACAGCATATCTTCAAAGATCTCCTGCGTTTTCCCGCCATGAAGCATATCGTTTTCGGGTTTGAGCGTGCTGCGCATACCCTTCAGCATCATGTTGATAAACAGAGATTGGAATTCGACGGCGGTATCATAGAGACGCTTGCGCTCCCCTGTTAAAGTCGACGGATCGGGCATCTTCTCAAGCTTGAATGCCGAGGACGGCATCCGCCCTTCGTCGATGCCCGGAAAGAACTTGCGCACCTCATCGGTAAAGAGCGGTTTGGCGCCCGGCGAAACTCTCTCGGTATCGCTCGATTTTTCCTGGGGCGACTTCTCGGGCGACAGCCTTTCGCGGGGCGATTCTTTCAGATCGGGCTTTGATGTCGATCGCTGCAGGCGTCGCGACATCTCGTCCAGACGATGCTCTGAATAACTTTTTACGGGCATCTGAATTCTATCGATTTCGCTCACAGGATTACGACCTCCGCATGAAGGGCTCCGCTATCGCGAAGCGCTTCCAGTATCGAGATAATATCACGCACGCCGGCGCCGAGTTTATTGAGAGCGCCGACAAGCTCAGCCACCGACGAGGCCTCAATCTGCTGCACCGTTTCGTCTTTCTGCTGTCCGCCTGGAGAGCGCACATAGATGCCCTGATAGGCCTCCTGACGCTGCAAGCGGAACCGACCGTTACCCGAAGGCGGACGGCTGACGGCGACCGGGTCGATACGCACGTCTCCTCCGAAAACGATCGTTCCCGTTCTCTGATTGATAACGACGCGCGCCTTGTAGGACGGTTGCACGCGCAGATTCTCGATGCGCGAAAGCAATCCGATGGGTTCGACGTTTTCAGGCAGCGTTACAAGGACGGAGCCGCCTTCGATCTTCGCCTCCATTCCTTTCAACGTCTCTTCCTGCGTCAGCGGCAGAATGGCCTGATGCACGCGACTGAGCGTCGTAAAGTCAAAATCACGCAGCTGCACGCGAAGACGACGGTCGGCCAGCGTCGTTTCGCGCAGATCTTTCTCGATGAGAGCGCCGCCGGGAACGACGGCAACGTTTTTCGGCGAATCGTTCGAACGCCCTTCTCTGGCCGCCGATAGCAACGGACCCTGCGCAACGGCATAGAGTTCGCCGTTACCTGCCTGTAAAGGGGTTTGTACAAGCACTCCGCCATCAAGAGACTTTGCATCGCCGATCGACGATACGACGACCGTGATGCGATCGCCTTTTTTCGCGAAAGGCGGAATCTCTGCCGTTACAAGGACGGCAGCGACGTTTTTCAGTTCGAGGTTAGACGAGGCATCCTGTCCGAGGTTGGCAAGCAGGTTCTGCATCGAACGCAGGGCGAGTTTCGATCGCTGATCGCCCGTTCCCTGAAGGCCGATGACGATGCCATATCCGAGCAGCTGATTCGAACGCACGCCGTCGATGCGTGCCAGATCCTTGATACGAATGCCTTTCTCTTCAGAGGGGGCCTCGGCCGTCTTATCGTCGACGGCCCGCCTTCCCGTCGGATTCGGTTGCACGGGTCCTGTTTGCGCCGAAAGCGACAGAGCGCTGAGTAGAAGCAGGCTTAAGACGGTTGAGCATTTGAATAAGTAGCGGATCGAGTATCTCATGGCTGCACCGTTCCCGTTTCGCCTAACAGACGATTGAGATAATCAAGAAGAAGACGCTGCTTCTCGGCGTCGGTCATGTCGGCCTTGATAACGGGTGGATCGCCGGGATTTACTCCGGGCTCCTGCTTCAGCGGCAGATTTTCGCGCTGCTCGTTCGGCCGGCCGACGATAACGACCTGCAAATCGGCGACGTTACGACTGAGCACGGTGCGATCGCGACCGATATCGCGCAGCGAAACGAAGCCTGTCGACTGCATCTGCTGTTCGAGGCGGCCCTGTTCATAGCCGAGGCGCCGTGTGCCCTGAAACTGGACGACACCGTTCTCGATGGCCGTTACGCGAACGCCGATATGCATGCGCAACCTGACGCGAGAACGGATTTTCGAACGGTTCTTATCGACGTACGAACGATCGTCATCGGCTCCGGGAAGAAACGAGAATACCTGACGATCGGGAGCGAGCTTGACGGTGCGATGATCGTCGCGGTCGGCTTCATAATCGTATTCGATGATGACGGGCTCATCGACGACAAGCTTGATGACGTCGCCGATGCGAATCTCTTCGACCTGCACGTAGGGATTGGCGCCGTTGTACAGATCCTCAGCGAAGAGCGAACGGGCGACGACGCCGATCAGCCCGAAGCCGAGCGTAATCAGGAAAAACCGAGCCACGGGAGAGAAAAATGCATCGCTCATCCCTTTTATTGTCGGACTTTTTTGCAAAAGCGAAAGTAACTACTCAGGCTCTGACATTTTTTCCGGCTCGCAGAAAAAATTTTCGTTAATTTGCGCGGCTTTGGACCTTCAGCTTTCATGAACGAACAGACTCTGACTGATGGAGAGCCATATTACCGCTCCCGCTCCACCTTGCTGGTGCCGGAATCTTACTTTAAGCGATTCTTCTGGCGAAGTCCTTACATCAAAATAGGCCACTGGGCCGTGGCATCGTATCTGGGGATACTCATGGATGATCCGCTGCTACATTACAAGATCAGCTTTCTTGAGAGGAGCTACAAGTGGAAAAAGCAGTATCAGGAGGAAGGCCAGCGGCTCGTGCGCGTGAATTTTTATCCGGATGATCGGGACTGGGGGCGTCTGTCTGCGATTTCCAATGCCACCGGTTTCTCCCGGTGCTATATTTTCGTCTACCTGTTGCTGATCGCTCTGGGGGTGATATCCCTCGACAATGGAGGAACTCAACCATCACGGGTGAAGGGGCACTGGAATCCAGTACAAGCCATCTCAAAAATGTCTGAGTAGGATAACGATACAGCCTAACCTGACAAATGAAAGATAATTTTCCCAATATCTTTCGAATCGATTGAGTATTCTACGAAAGTTCTGGAGCCAGGCAAAGAGTCTTTCGACCTTCCATCTGCGTTTGTATCGACGCAATTCCCGTCCATCCTGTGTACTCTCCTTTTTCCGGCCCCGTCTATGTGGGGCTATCATCTTGATTCTTCTCTTTCGAAGTTGTTTATCCAATTTATCGGAATCATAAGCTCGATCACCGATAATCCTTCGAGGAGCTTTTTCTTGTGAACTTATGATCAATAGTCTTCTCTACGAGAGTGACTTCATGTGGCGAAGCGCTTTCAATCCAGCAGGCGATAGGAAGACCGGAAGCGTCTGCCATTGCCATGATCTTGGTCCCTTTGCCACGCTTTGTTTTCCCGATTTTGAGCCCCCTTTTTTAGCCGAAACGAAAGTTCCGTCTATAAAGCTTTCTTCAATGTCAATTCCACCACGTTCTTCAAGGTCTCTCGCCAGAGCCAGGAGAATCTTTTCAATTGTGCCGTTACGAGTCCACTCCTGAAAGCGACGATGACAACTCTGATAGGAAGGATACCTATCCGGTAGATCCTGCCAGCGGGCTCCAGTTTTCAAAATCCACAAGATTCCATTTAGAATACTTCGCGGATCAATTCTCTCCCGCCCCCTCCCGTCTTCTCGTGGCTTTGGTTCTTTGATAAGAGGCTTTATGATCTTCCATTGGGCATCTGTGATATCCATGATAGAGCTCCTATAGGAGCTATCGTTGTACGAACCCCTCGGCAGTACAAGCAAAAAGTACTTGTCAGTAGTTTATATTTGAGATGGCTTCTAGTAATCTGCTACATTTCCGTTGACGCAATCACCAGAAAACTCAAAAGAACCTTACAGACATAGCCCAATCGCCTTATCGCTTCATCGAGATGGCCGTACCGAGCATCGAATCCGACGTCGTAATGGACTTCGAATTTGATTCGTAGGCGCGCTGGGCGACGATCATGCTGACCATCTCTTCGACGATTTTCACGTTAGACATCTCGAGAAATCCCTGGAGCAGTCCGCCGAATCCTTCGCGGCCCGGAGTGCCCTGGATCTCGGGGCCGGAGGCCATCGTCTCTTTGAAAAGGTTATTACCGATGGCCTGCAATCCGGCGGGGTTAACGAAGCGAAAGAGATCGATCTGGCCGATCTTTGTCGGGCGGATCTCGTCACCGACGCGAACCGTAACCTCGCCCTCTTCGCTTACCTGAAGCGTGTTATTGATCGCTCCCGGCGGCAGCGTAATCGGAGGCTCGAGCAGATAGCCGTTTGATGTGACGACCTGCTGACGCGCATCGATCTTGAACGAGCCGTCTCTTGTATAGGAGAAAGTTCCATCGGGCATCAGAATCTTGAAGAATCCGACCTCGGATGTAACGGCCAGGTCGAATTTATTGCCCGTAGCCTGAAGTGAGCCCATCTCGAAAAGCTTCTGCGTGGCGGCGACTCGCGTGCCCGCTCCGAAATAGACGCCGGTGGGGATTTCAGAGACGGCCGTTGCCGGAGTGCCCGCCAGAACCTGCTGCTGATAGACAAGGTCCTGAAAGTCGGCGCGGTTCTTTTTGAATCCGGTCGTGTTCACGTTCGATAGATTGTTCGCAATCGTATCCATCTGAAATTGCTGGGCGACCATACCCGTAGCGGCTGTCCAGAGCGAGCGTAGCATATATATCTCCTATCGACGGAATATTACAGATCTAAAGACACTATTTTCGGTGAAAGGCGTTGCCGAACCCTATCTGCATGCTCTCTCACGCCTCTTTGCGGATGACGAGACAGCGGTTCGTATTCGTTCCCTTCTCGTTGTTTTTCACATCCCAGCAGTTGGCCAGCTTCGTGAATTCCTGCGTGTGCAGAAAAAGCTCTTCTACGCGAAGCGTTCCTGTACGCAGACGCAGAGGAAAAAGCGAGGCCAGCAGCTCTTCGAGATAGAGTATGCGGCTGCCGTACTCCACCTCTCCTACTTCGATGACGGCGCGACCGCCGACTCGCAGCACACGTCCCATTTCAAGAATGGCGTCTTTCATAAAGGCCAGCCACTCTTCGGGGTCCGAGAAGACGGCCATGGATAACGAACGTACCTCTTCTTCGACGCCGATAAACCATGCGCGCATCCAGTTGTCTTTCGCGTAATCGACCTTGTCGAGGAAGGGCGGCGAGGTTACGATCAGATCGACGCTATTCGCTCTCACGCCCTTCAGCGTACGGGCGTCTCCGCGAAGATAACGATTGGAGCGACTCGCTGTATGAAAGGCGTCCGGAATCGGACGCGATAGATCCCGTCTCGCTTTTTTCAAGATGCGTTCGGCGACGTTACGATAGCCGGGCATCACGCCACGCTTCTCGTTATTGCGCCTCTGCGCCTCGGGTGGTATCGATATCTGCGGAAAGGAATAGGCCGAAAAGAAACCGTCGGAATGACCGTGCAGTCGCGTCAATGCCGTTAGCATGATGTAGTTCAGTTCGTCATCGTGCCGCTCATCCATCCAGATGTTGCGAAGGCCGATGAGCTCGCGAAAGGTCGTTTCGTGAAAGAAAGGCGAGAAGCGGTCCTTCTCTTCAGGCGTCCACGGTCGGCCGAGACGAGCAAGATCAAGGCATTCGAGTCGAGCCGCGATACGCTCGATCGGCGGAATGCTCTTTCGCGAAGAAGAGATGAAGACCGAGACGGGACTGATGTCGTTATGCACGGCCGCATGTCCGTTCAGATTCGCCTGAAGCGCCGTCGTGCCGCGTCCGCCAAACGGATCAAGCACGACCGACCTTCCGGTTAAATATCGCTGCATGAAAAAATCGGGCAGCTCGGGCTTGAACGACGCCCTGTAACTGACGCTGTAATGCACCGGATGCATCTGACGCTGACGGGCCGTCCAGAATTCACCACGATGCACGGGATATTCTGGATACCGGCGGACGGGCTGCGGACGCAGTAGCTGCGCGTGCGCGGCAAGGTCGATAACGGGAGATGGATCGAGGGTTTTCTTTCTCTGTGCTGCGATCATATTCGGGGTTCCGAATTAATGATCGGTACAACGGGCCGGGCTCCGGGCAATTTTCCTGGTCGCCGCGGCGGGCAGGAATATTTTTCTGGAACTGTATGACCGAACGTATCGTATCTGTAGAGAAAGACGATTGCACGTCGTGCAACGCCTGCGCCTCCAACCTGCCCCGTTATTTTCAGATGGATGAGGACGACCTCTCTGAATCTCACAACAACGGTCAAAATCTGAACAGAGCAATCATTCCCGAAGAGGACTGGGATGCCGTTCAGAACGAGATCGACGAGTGCCCGGGCGAGTGCATTCACTGGACGAAGAAATAGCGGCGCCGGCATGCGTCGGTTGACAGCACATGGCCGGCCGCCAGTCTGCGCCATGTTTCATCGCACTACAGTATTACTCGCTTCCCTGGCCGTTCTTTTTTCGTGCAGCCGCCCCTGGCAGACGACCAAACTTGAATGCGGCGCCTCCGTCGATTTTCCAGGCGAGCCCCGCATAGAGGCGAAACAGCAATCGCTTCTTTTCACCGTGCACTCCGCCACCTACGACATAGCCGACGAGAAAGAAACGTTATCCATGCGCTGCATCGTGCTGCCCGAGATCGCGACGGCTTCGATGCTTCAGAACTCGATTCGCGATTCGTTCGCAAGCATCGGTAAGCTTACGGAATCTAAAGCGACATTTCGCGATCTTGAAGCGCGTCAGTTCGACGTCGTCATGAAGGATGGAACGGGACGTATCACAACCTTTGAAAAAGACGGCATCGTCTATTTCCTTTTTGTTGGAGCGGCCGAACACGAAGACATGGAGCGCCATGAGTTCCGGAAGTTTATCGAATCGTTTCGCTTTCCCGAAAATCAATCAGCGTCCCGTCCGTAACCGGACGGCCGAAGCCCGGATGCTTCGCCTCAAATTCAAGGACCATCGCTGCAAGCTCGTCATAGATATGGCTGAAAAAAAGCCTTCGCGCTTTCAGCGACGATCTTTTTGCGATGACCTCGTCAAGGGCCAGATGCGACGTCCCGCCCTCCGGCTGCCTCTCAAGGCTGAGCTCGATCAGGCCGACGTCGACGCCGTCGTATAACCTTTCCAGATTGTCGCACCATCGCGTATCGCCGCTGAAGGCAAACGTCCGCCCATCCGATCCTGTGATACGATAGCCAAGGCTCTCGGGCTTATGAGAGACGGGAATGGATTCGATCGTGAAGCCGCCCGTTTTCTGTCGCTGATTCTCGCGCATCTCGATATAGCGCACCTCGAATGAGAGCTCGATCCCTGCATACATGGCGTCAAAAAGCCGCTGCACGGCGTCGCGAAGGCCCGGCGGCCCGAGCATCTCAAAGGGTTGCCTGCGCCGCGAAATATATTCATAATGAATGAGAAGAAACGGAATGCCCCCGATATGATCGCCGTGAAAGTGTGTGACGAGCAGCCGATCCAGCGAGTCTACATCGACGGCGAGCCGATGCATCTGCATGAGCGAGGTGGCGCCGCAATCAAGAAGCATCCTATCGGCCCTGCTCTCGAGCAAAAAGCAAGCCTGCGCGCGACCGCTTGAAGAGAAGGCGTTGCCCGAACCGATGACAAGAACGGAGTCCATAGATCTAAGAAAATCTCACCGCTGAATCGGGCAATGCCTTCGCGTCCGCTTTTGAAAGACAGAGTCGGTCGGCCCCGGCAAGATAATCCCTGAAAAAAACGCTGGATTGCCAGAAACGCGACGTCAGCGTGCTCCTGAATTATGAATATCGAGACAGAAATCAAGTTTCCGATTCAGCTCTGCAAGAAAAACGGCGACCTCAACCTCGACTCTATCGGCTGGTCCAGACAACCCATGCACCGCTGCAACCTTTCGCGCAAATGGCTGCGCAAGAAACGCTGGAACTACTGGGCCGTTTATGACGATGAATTCCTTGCATCGTTCACCATCTCAGACATCGACTATGCAGGCGTCATCTTCTGCTACTTCTGGGATCGCAAATCAAATACCTTTGACGAGGCCACTCTGATCACTCCGTTCGGCAGCGGATGCCGCATGGGACAGATGGTCGACAACGATGCCGTCTTTGAAAGCAAAAGCGGCAAGTCAGGACGCCTGCACTTCTCGCGCACCGAAGAAGGGTATCATCTTGAAGTGTTCTTTAACCGAAAGAACTCCGCTCCGATCCAGGCCTCGATTGACGTCGTCGTGCCCATGAACTGGGAAAGCCTGAACGTCGTTATCCCCTTCTCGCGCAGCCGCTTTCAGTTCACCGAAAAGCTTTTCGGCGTCACGGCCCGCGGCACCGTCCAGGCCGGCGACGTCCGCCATACCTTTCGCGAGAATCAATCCTTCGCGGTGCTCGACTTCGGTCGCGGCGCCTGGCCTTACAGCAGTAAATGGAACTGGGCAAACATGTCGGCTCGCGTCGGTAAAAAGAAAGAGATCGTAGGCGTCAATCTCGGCGCCGGATGGACCGACGGCACGGGTTATACAGAGAACGGCATCCTCGTCGACGGGCGGCTCTATAAGATTCCGACCGATATGGTCTTCGAATTCGACATCAAGAATCCGATGAGGCCCTGGAAGATCTTCTCAAAAGACAGCAAGGCCATCGAATTGACGCTTACTCCCGAATACCATCGCCATGCGGTCAGCAACCTCGGCATCATCGCCTCGGGCGTGCATCAGATGCTGGGTCGCTTTGACGGCATCATAAGAGTCGGTCGCAACGAATACGCAATCGAAGGCGCAAGCGGATGGGCCGAAGACCACGTCGCACGCTGGTAGAAGCATATGGCCATCGCTCGCACTCCTGAACCGCCCTACTACGCCGTAGTCTTTACTTCTATCCGTCGCCGGCCCGAGCCCGGCGACGGATACGAGCAGATGGCCGAACGTATGCTGGAACTGGCAAAAGATCAGCCCGGCTTCCTGGGCGTCGAAAGCGCCCGAAATGAGATCGGCATCACGGTTTCGTACTGGAGAAGTCTCGAAGATATCGCTCGCTGGAAAGAGCACGCCGAACACCGCGAGGCACAGCGTATGGGCTACGAGCGCTGGTACAGTGCCTATCATACGCGCATCTGTCTCGTAGAGAGGGATTATACATCTGAGAGCCGATGAAGCATAGACCGATCATGTTTGTCGGCACGGGCTCCGATGTCGGCAAGAGCATTCTGACGACGGCCTTCTGTCGCATTCTCAAACAGGACGGGTTCTCGCCCGCTCCGTTCAAGGCGCAGAACATGTCGCTGAACAGTTATCCGACGGCGGACGGACGCGAGATCGGACGAGCCCAGGCCGTGCAGGCCGAGGCGTCAGGAATCCCCTGCTCTTCTGACATGAATCCCGTTTTATTGAAGCCGTCGGGCGATACGACCGCGCAGGTGATACTGCACGGCCGTCCGATCGGCAATCGCTCGGCGAAAGAGTATTTCAACGGCCAGGACCGGGCATGGCTTTTCGACGAGGCGATGTCGGCCTTTGATCGACTGGCCTCCAGCTATGATCCGATCGTTATCGAAGGGGCGGGCAGCATCAGCGAGCTCAATCTGCGCGACCGCGATATCGTGAATATGAGCGTCGCCTTACGCACGGAGGCGTCGGTATTCTTGATCGCCGATATCGATCGCGGCGGTGTCTTCGGCAGCATCTATGGAACGCTTGAGTTGTTGCCGCCTGAGGAACGCAGGTTGATACGCGGCATCTTTATCAACAGATTTCGCGGCGATATGGATCTCTTTGCGGACGGCCGTCGTATTCTCGAACGCATTACCGGCCTGCCTGTGCTGGGCGTGATCCCGTATCTTCGCGAGATCGGTATCGACCAGGAGGATTCGTTAACCATTGAAAAAACGGCGCAAGACCGGACGGGCGCCCTGCGTATCGCCGTTCTTCTATTACCGCATATGTCGAACTTCACCGATTTCAACGTGCTGGAGCGCCATCCCGATATTCATCTTTACTATGCGGCAAAGCCCGACGATCTCGATGCAGCCGATATACTGATTCTGCCAGGCTCGAAGAACACGATTGCCGACCTGCTCTATCTTCGCCGAAGCGGCATGGCGTCCGCTCTGCTCGGGCGTCATGCCGAGGGGGCGTCGGTGTACGGCATCTGCGGCGGCTATCAGATGATGGGCCTGAGCGTGCATGACCCGCTTCATGTAGAAGGAGATATAAGCTCGATCCCCGGGCTCGCGCTGCTTCCGGTAACGACGGAGCTCACGACCGAGAAGAGAACCGAACAGGTGCAGTTTCGCTTTCGCGAAGGCGACGCTCTCTGCAAGGGCTACGAGATACACATGGGAGTCAGTGTTACGGAGCGTCCTTCGGCCTTATGCAGAATAGGCTATCCCGGGCAGGAAGGCCGGGATGACGGCTACTTTATATCGAGCAGGCTCTGGGGCACGTATATTCACGGTATCTTTGATAACGAGCCCGTCATAGACTGGCTGCTAAAAGAGCACTCGGCAAAACGCAGCGCTCCGGCAGACGATCCTGCTGCGTATCGCGAGAAGCAGTACGATCGCCTGGCCGATCACGTGCGCAAAAACACCGATATGGAGTTGTTTTACGGAAACGTAGATTTCGTCGGTAAGCCACCGGAACTTGGGGTCGGACCTCGAGGCGGCGACTTTCGCACAGGTTCTTCCAGCGGTAATGTCGACGGAAGCACGATCGATTGAGCGATTTCTGCGCGGTTAACAACGGCCGACCTTCCGTCCGGCATGAGGATTCGCATCTCTGCACCCTGTTCTTTTACATTCGCAAGAAAGAAGATTCGCCCATCCTTCATCCTGATGGATTGATACATCGTATAGAATCCCGCATCTGAAGCCTCTGCGTAGTCATGCACGAACTGCGCGGTAACTTTTTGTACGGCTTCTTTCTCTCGCTGCGGATCAGAAATCGTTTTCATCATCGCTATGCATCCAGGATCGATGCCGTAGTAGTCGAAATGATAGGAACGAATCAATCCCTTTCCATCAGTGAGCCTTATATAATACGTGACCGTCATCTCCTGTTCCGGCACCTTCATCGGTAGGATAAAAAGCGAAAGGCCAGAGAAAAACCGGCATCACGCATCGATCTGACGATTTCGACATCGACCTTATTAAAAGACGCGCTGCCCGACCTGGTAATCCTGTATGTCAGGTTCTCCGTTCTCCTTGAGGGTGCGGGAAGCTCTTCAAAAGCAGGATGGTAAAAGGTGGTATTACAGCTGACCTGAAAGACGAGAGCCTGGATAATGACGAGAGCCAGTACGGCGCGATTCATTTTTGAGCCCCCTGCACGTTAGAATTCGATAAAAAAACCAACCCGTTAAACTCCGGATAGCGATACATCAGACGCAGGCCGGCCTTTTCCATATCAAAATAGATGTCAGCCATATGAATATAGTTGTAGTAATAACCTGGCGAGTAGTCAGTACTGGCACTTGCGATAAAAGAGCCTACATAGGTCACGCGGCCTGCCTGCACACGAATCGGTTGATTCAATTGGGGCATTCTACGTCTCAGCTCTAAAGAGAATGGAATCTCCTTTGGAGCCCCCCCTGCGCTCAAAACGATCCCTTCGAGGCGATACTCGCCGGGTTCGACGGCCACGGGATAGACCGCCGCAGGCTCGTTTACAAATTTAAAAACGCAGCCTTCTGAGGAAAAACACTCTCCTCCGGTGACTTTCAAGCCCGCATACATCCGGTTGCCCGAAAAACCCTGAACAATGAATTCCCCGAATATATATCCCATCTCAGGATCAACGTCACGATTGCGTTCGTATGGAGGCATGAAATTCATGCATCCCGTCAATAAAAAGATCATCGCAGCGCATCTGTACATAAGATGACGGAACAGGACTCATACATGAAGTCAAGATATTTCCATAAGTCACGGCCCCAAAAAGCGTCTGAGTTTTCAATAACGAGTCGACGCCGCTTTGAACCAATGTTCTAACGACTTGCTGTCGGGGCTCTAATTCTCCGGTGTTGTCGGTTTAGGCGGAACGTCGGTGAAGTCCCCCGGACTGGCGGGTAACGTATTCTGACCGTTCTCACCGGTACCGGGATTCTCCGTTGAATCTGTGTCCGGCTCACCGTTACCATCTTCATTCGGATTCTCGCGCGGCGGATCAATCACGGGAGCCTCTTCGATAGCGGTATCGGGTTCGCCGTAATAATCCTTGATATCGGGGAAGTGCCCGTCCACCTTTTGATGGGCCTTTGAAACATAGTCGGCCCAGAGCAACCCGGCATTGGCATCGACGGGCACTCCGCGATCGTGACCGATCCAGGCGACCGTGACTTCGCCCGGAATCAGACCGGCGAACCAGCTATCGCGCACGCCTGGCATCTGGCGGTATTTCGCCCGCACCTCGTCAGGCGTCTGCGCCGTGCCCGATTTGCCGGCCACGTCATACGGCATATAAGATGCGTTCTTTTTTCGCAGGCGTCCGATCCAGCCCGCCGTTCCATCCTCTGAAGAATCGACGACGCCCTCTAAAAGCCACATCGTTCCGGCCGCCGCCTTCTCTGAGATGATGCGCGTCGACGAAGGGTTACCCGGCTCTTCCCATAGCGGCGTGCCGTCTTTATCTTCAACCCGCTTAACGAGATACGGTCGCACCGTGCTGCCTTTGTTTAAAATCAGGGCATAAAGGCGGGCGAGCTCAAGCGGCGTCAGATTGCCCGTTCCGAGCGCAAGGGACAGGCCGGCCTCGAACCGCTCATCGGCGTCATGAAGCGAGAGGTCGAGCGTGCGCGCAAGCTGGTTGCGAAAGTAATCCACTCCCATCTCATCAAGGGTTTTCACGGCCACCGTATTCACCGACCACGCCACGGCCCGACGCAGCGGCATCTTGCCGCGATACTCGCGATACCAGTTGCGCGGCGAATACCCGCGAATGTTGATCTTTTCGTCGACGACTTCGTCGTAAGGGTCATAGATGCGCTCTTCAAGTGCCAGGGCATACAGATAACCTTTAATGGCCGATCCCGGCTGACGACGCATGTTGTAGATGCGATGGATCTGCGATCCGCCTTCGGTAACCTGCGTTCCGCCTACAAGCGCCCTGATCTCTCCCTCGGGCACAGTCATCGAAATAATAACGGAGTTCACGCCGCGTTCGAGATTCTCGCCGGCATCATGTTTCGCGGCCAGCTTTGCCGTCTTCTTGCGCACTTCGTCGACGCGAGCCCGTGCCGTCTCAAGGGCGACGGCCTGCTGACGCAGATCGATCGTCGTCGTTACCCGAAGGCCTCCTTTGCGAATCAGCTCTTCGGGAAGGTTCTCGAACAGGAATTCCCGCACGGCTTCGTTAGCCGAAGGCGCTCTGTTAATACGAAAATCCCGACTTGCTCCGTAGGCGCCGACCAGACCCGGATCATCCTCTTCGACGCGATACTGTTTCTTGAAACGTGCGATCTCTGCGTCTATCTGCTCTTCTTTCAGATGTCCGTCGCGGACCATCGCCTGAAGGACGGCACGCTGCTTGAAAAGCGAGGCCTTGAGATTATTGAGCGGACTGTAGCGGGCCGGGCTTGGAAATAAGCCGACGATCATGGCGGATTCGGCGGCCGAGAGCTGGAACGGCGGCTTATTAAAATAAAACCACGACGCCTCTTCGGCGCCGATTCGACCCTCGCCCATATAGATGCGATTCAGATAAAGACAGAGGATCTCGTCTTTATCAAGAGCGGCCTCAAGATCGTAGGCAAGAAAGGTTTCAAGCAACTTTCTATTCAGACTGAAAGATCGATCGGTGAACAGGTTTCGCGCGACCTGTTGCGTGATGCTTCCTCCGCCTTCGCGAGCCGAAAGAGAAAGCACGTTGTTGACGACGGCTCGCATCACCCCCTTCCAGGAAACGCCGCCGTGATCATAGAAATAGCGGTCTTCTCCGCTGACGGCCGCTCGCTTCAGCCACGGCATCTCAGCCTTGCAGCGCGCAATGGGGATGCGGGAACCGCGCTCGGGCAGGTATTCGCCGATCGTTTCTCCGTTGCGGTCGAGTATAATAATAGAAGGAGGAGCGGCCCGATGCCCCGAATTATGCAGCCAGAGTTTCCATTCCTCGATCTTAGCCGCATATTCGTCTTTTTCGAGACGATAATCGATATAGGCATAGAAAAAGACGCCGCCCGCCCAGAGAAAACCCGCCACCATGAAAAAAAGGATTGAAAGAACGATCGGTTTGCGATGTCTTTTTAAAGCTTCCGTCAGATGATGGTAGAACCGTTTTATAAGATCCATGCCTTCCTTCTTTCAATACAATATCACGGACACGATCACGTCCGGGCGATTGACCTTTCAACGCGCCCTTTCAGGCGAGAAGCGAGTCCTTCTCTGCTCGCATCCTCGCGAAGGAGAAAGAGATGCCGGACAGCGAAGAGCTGTCAAGGAATATCGTCTGCTGCAATCTCTGAACGAGCCCGCTCTGTTAAAGCCGATCGAGTTGATTGAGGCCGAAACGACCGATGTGATCGTATTTGAAGATCCCGGCGGCCTGCCCGTCGAAAAACTCAAACTGCATCGATCGTTATCGCTTCTGGCCTGCATGCAGATCGCCGTGAAATTGGCCGAAATCGTTCAAAGGTTGCATGATCGAAAGATATTGCACCTGGGGCTTTCGCCATCCTGCATTTTCTATTCGGATCAGGACATCAGAATCGGCGATCTTTCCCGATCAAGTCGACTTGACCGGCTTGAATCCGAGCAGCAGGCGGTTTTGCCGGGCGACAGCTCCATCGTCTACCTGCCGCCCGAACAAACCGGACTCGTTCACAGGCCTATTGATCTGCGAAGCGATCTGTATTCGCTCGGCGCCGTGCTGTATTTTCTGTTTACCGGACGCCCGCCCTTTACCGAACGAGATCCGTCCATTCTCGTTCATCGCATCATTGCCACGCCGCCCGATCCCATCGACTCCGTCGATGTCAGGCTTCCGGCGATGCTTTCAGCCGTTCTGATCAAAGCGCTTGCAAAAGATCCCGACGACCGCTACCGCAGTGTCCGCGGCCTTATTGCCGATCTTCAGCGTTGCGTTGACGCCATGCGCGCAGGAGAGCCCGTTACCGGCTTTCAGCCCGGACAGGCCGATAAGGCCGAAGAGTTCAGACTTCCCTCGACCATATATGGACGCGAAGAGCAGCTGGCCCTGCTGCACACGCTCTACCAGCAGACCACGCACGGCAATAAGAACGTTCTTATACTTGAAGGCCAGCAGGGCATGGGTCGCACCTCTCTCGTCCTTGAAATGCAGCGTGACCTTTCGCTTCGCGGAGCTTTTTTCGCCCGAGGTCGTCCCTCCGATCAGGGAGCGGCGTCCATGCTCAGGGCTGCGATAGAGCCCTTACTGCGAAAGATTCTTGCCTTACCCGAGAACGAGCTGAGTGTCTGGAAAGACCGAATCCGCTCCGCAATCAACGAGAATCATGCCGCCCTGCTTTCTCTCTTCCCTTCTCTTGAGTGGATCACCGGACGCGCTACGCTGCCCGTAGAACCGGCCGTTATCCGACAGCAATGGATAACCGGATGCCGCGAGCTTCTTAAAGTTCTCTCGACTCCTGAAGCGCCGATGCTTCTTTTTCTCGATGACTGTCATCTTGCAGATCAGACAGGCATGGAAATTTTAAGCGCACTCATAGAAGAACCCGAGCCGCAGAGCATCTTAATCGTACTGTCGTTTCGCGCCGAAAACATACCACCTCTCACGCGATCGCTGATCGACGGTCTCGAAAGGTCCTGTCAGTACGTGCGCAGGATGTCGCTGCCGCCGATTTCGCTCCAGGCGACGGAACGTATGCTTGCCGATCTCTTCTCTGATTCCGTCGATGAAGAGCGTTCGCTTGCCGCGCTGATACACAGAAAAACCGGTGGGAATCCCTTCTATATCAGAGAGCTGCTTTTGCTCAGTCGCGAGCGCGGCTGGATCAGTTACGACCGGAGCAAGGCGACCTGGATCAGAGACCTCGAAAAGATCGAACAGAGCGACGTTTCGGCGAACGTCGTTAACCTGCTCTCACAACGCATCAGCGACCTCGATGAAGAAGAGAGGCAGCTATTACAATTCGCTTCGATAATCGGAGAGGTCTTCGATCTGTTCACCCTTTACTGGGTTTCAGGATGGACGCCCCGCCGCATTCTCTCCGTTCTACGGCACCTCTATGATCTCGAATTCATACGCCCGGAATCGGCCTCTTTCTCGGCTTTCGAGGGTTTAAGCGAAGAAGAAGCCGATGAAACCCTTTTCAGCGAATCACGCCTGAGCTTTCGCTTCGCGCATGAGCGAATCAGAAAAGCGGCCTATCAGAGCATGGAAGCGCCGATTCAGAAACGGTTGCATGCCTACGCCGGCATCCATCTGCTTGAATTCGGCTCTCGCGAACCGGGGTATTTCGAGCGTCATCTATTCAAACTCGTCGGGCATCTGAACTCCGGCCGCGAATACCTTGAAGAGCTTCATCGCAGCAGACTCGCCGCTCTTAATCTTCAGGCCGGCACTCAGGCCCTTGCAGGCGGCGATCCTGAAAGCGCTCTTTCTCTTTTTCGGGCCGGACTTCTGGACTCCCATCTGTGCGATACGCAAACGGAATTCGATCTGAAACTGCAAACGGCTCGAGCCGAAGCTCTGAGCGGAAGCCCCGCCGCTTCAGAGTCTCTGTTTCGCGATCTTTACGCAAGGACGAGCGACTCCGAACTGCGGCTCAGCGTCTATCGCACTCATATCCCGTTGCTGACGCTTTACAATCGATACGAGCAGGCCCTCGAAAGAGGAAGAAAAGCTCTGGAAGAATTCGGTCCGATCGAGGCTGCCGATGTCGCGTCGCTGCCTGAATCATTGATAGAAGGCGATATACTGCCGTTTCTGCGCTCGTGTACGGGTATCACTTCCATTATCGATTTTCGCAGGTATGCCTGTCTTCAGATTCTCGACCTCATGGCGTTTCCGGCCAGCGTCGCCGATGACGACCTGTTCAACGGAATCACGGTACAATCGTTAACCATCATCAGAGAAACGGGATTAACGCCGGGCGCGCCTGCAGTGCTTGCCCGTCTCGTGCGAGTCCTTCTGCCTGATTACGATCTCGCACAGGAGCTGGCTACGATCGCCGCCCGATGGCTGACCGAACATGAGGCACTGCGCACAACGGAAAATCTTTACTGGTTTTCGATTTTTGCCGCGCCGCTGACGGGGTTCGAAGACTGTATTTCCATTCTTGAAGAAGCGGTGCGAAGCGGATACGAGAACGGAGAAATCGACGGAGCGGCGCGCTCCATCGTATCGCTCTGCATGCATCAGTTCTTTACGGGACAGCCGTTGCAGACCATGCAGACGAATATTGCAAGGCATATCTCTATTCTTAAAAGACAGCGCCAGGAAGATCCTCTTCTTCAACTCAGTCTCTGGAACGAGGCCATAGCGACGATCATGGATCGCAGCTCCGATCCCGTTGCGTTAACAGGCGCCGATTTCTCGGAATCTGAGATTATCCCCATGTGGTCCGCGATGCAGAACCATAACGCTCTGATGCAGTTCTACTTTCTTACGTCGCTCACGCGCTACTTGAACGAAGAAATGGACGGCGCCACTTCGCACATCGATTCCGCCCTGAAACATCGGGCGGCCTGTCGTGGAACGATCCTTGAAGCGGCCTGCCTGTTCCTCGATACTCTTATACTGCACCGCAAAGGCGTCGGAGCGAATGAATTCCGTTTACGACGCAACGTCGCCGAGCTGCGTCTTTTCGCATACCATGCTCCGCGGTACTACGGTATCTGGTATGGAGTCGTCGAAGCTCTTGCCGGATTGCATGAAGGGCGTCGCGCCGAAGCCGTTTATGGCCTTGAAGAATCGTTATCTCTTGCCATCGAGCGAAACCGACTGCTTGATCGTGCCCTGATCGAAGATCTGCTATTTGATCTTTATCGCTTTGAGGGAAAGAAAAGCCAGGAGATCCTGTATTTCACCGACGCCCTCACAGCCTATCGACTGTGGGGAGGTCGCATTCGCCTCAAACGTCTCGTTGAAATTTCACGGGAAAACGCCAATATTCTGCTCACAAGGATCGAAGATCTACACGGTATTCTGCGCGATCCGGAATTCGAACCTTCCGTTTCGGCCGATTCGCGCACGCTGATCGAAGCGTCCGCCGCCATCGCATCAGAAATCACTCTGGAAGGAGTTATACGCACGATACTCGGACTCATCGTGCGACTTTCCGGATCGGAGTCGGCGCTGTTTCTGTACCGACGTCACGGACAGCTTCGCGTCGTCGCGAGCGCCGATGCCAGCGGTCAGGTTCGCTATGACGCTGCGGGTACCGATCCTTTCGCACAGGCGACGCCGATTCCATCCGGTATGCTTCTCTTTGCACTGCGTACGGGAAAAACGGTCATAGAACACAATGCCTTCGAATCGGGCGATTACAGAAACGACCCTTACGTACAGTCGCAACGCTTGCGATCGGTCCTCTGCATGCCGCTACAGAGGCAGGGCGAAGCGATCGGTATGCTCTATCTCGAGAATCGACTCACAGGCCACGTCTTTCATCCGGGACGCACGGAGCTTCTGCGGCAGCTGAGCGGTCAGATGGCCGTCAGTCTGGTTAACGCCGATCATTATGAATCTCTTGAAGAGCAGATCAGGAATCGTACGCGAAGCCTCGAAGAGTCACTGTCGCAGGTCGAGCGTCTGAAACAGCAGCAGGACGTGGACTACTATCTGATCTCGATCCTCCTGCGTCCGCTCTTACAGAACGAAACGCAGGCCGAAAGATTTGATATCTCTTTTCTTATTCGACAGAAGAAGCGCTTTCGCTTCAAACGATGGATGGTGGAGATCGGCGGCGACCTCTGCTTTGGCGCCGACCTCACGCTGCGCGGACGGCGCTATTCCATTCTTGTAAACGGCGACGGTATGGGAAAATCGCTCCAGGGTTCGGGCGGCGCCCTCGTTCTCGGATCGGTACTCAAGGCCCTCGTCGAACGCACGCGACTCAATTCCGTTCTGCAAGATGTAACGCCGGCCGACTGGCTGCTTCAGGCGATCCGCGAGATCCATCAGGTTTTCGCGACGTTCAACGGTCTTATGTTCGTCACCGTCATCCTTTCATTGCTCGATGAAGAATCGGGAACGTTGCATTTCGTGAATGGCGGGCATCCGAAGCCCGTGCTCTATCGCCGCGGTAAGGCCTCTTATTTCGGGGAAAAGATCATCGTTCACAAGCCCGGCATGAAATTCTTCCAGGCAAGCCCTGAGAACGTGGAGTTTATACGATTTGACCCGGGCGACGTCGTCTTCTTCGGATCAGACGGCAGGGATGATCTGATCGTCGACTATGACGCAGGACATCCCGTTATCAACGAAGACGAATCGGTATTTTTGCGCGTGGTCGAAGAGGCCGACGGAAAAACAAGCCGCATATACAAGAGGCTGCGCCGTATCGGAGAGTTATCCGACGATATTACGCTCATCCGCATCGCCGCACCCTGATATGTCGTGCTTCGTTTATATGATCGAGCTCGAAAACGGCTCTTATTACACGGGCTTCACGACCGACCTGCGCCGGCGCTTTCTCGCTCACGGCAACGGGAACGGCGCGAAAATCACGCGAAGCTTTCGCCCGGTACGCATGCTGGCCGCATGGAGCACGCCCGACCGATCCACGGCCCTCAGGCTCGAGGCGGCCATCAAGAAGTTAAGCCGGCAGGAGAAGACGGCGATACTCACCGATCGCGCCGTCGGACGACGCTTCGGACTGATCGGCGTACGCCGGATTAAGGTGCCGGCTTCATTGATTTGACGCAGCGCCGTTGAACCGTTTTCTGTCCCCGTGGATCTTTCGACCGAGATACAGAGGCGGCGTTCGTTCGCCATCATTGCCCACCCCGATGCCGGTAAGACGACGCTGACCGAGAAGCTGCTTCTCTACGGCGGCGCCATCCAGCTTGCCGGGCACGTACGTGCGAAGCGAGACCGCAAGAAAACTAAATCCGACTGGATGACGCTTGAACAGGAACGCGGCATCTCGATCTCGACGGCGGCGATGCAGTTCGAGGTGAACGGACACATCCTCAATCTGCTCGATACTCCCGGCCACGAAGACTTCTCTGAAGACACGTATCGCACGCTCATGGCCGTCGACTGTGCCGTGATGCTTCTTGACGCCGGTAAAGGCGTCGAGCCGCAGACGATCAAGCTCTTTCAGATCTGCCGCAGCCGCAACATCCCCATCGTAACTTTTATCAACAAGATGGATATGCCCGCCCGCGATCCCTTCGAGCTTCTCGACGAGGTGGAGCGTATTCTCGGCATCGCGGCCGTACCGATGCTCTGGCCGATCGGATCAGGCCGCGACTTTAAAGGCGTCTATCATATCGCCGACGATAGCGTTTATCTCTTTGAGAGAACGACGGGCGGCGCCTACAGAGCGCCGGTCGATGTGAAGGGCCTTGATGATCCCGAATTGAAAGAGATGATCGGCGACGAGCTCTATGCAAGCTTTCGCGAAGGGATTGATCTGGCTACGGGAGCCCTGCCCTCGTTTGACAAAAAGGAATTTCACGAGGGCAAGATCACGCCCGTTTACTTCGGATCGGCTCTTACCAACTTCGGCATCGAGCTATTCCTGAAAGAGTTCCTGGCGATCAGTCCGGCGCCCGAGGCGATCCGTCTGCGTGACGGCACGCAGCTGCCGACGTCCGAGCAGTTCACCGCCTTCGTTTTCAAGCTGCAGGCGAATATGAACCGGGCGCACCGTGACCGCGTCGCCTTTGTGCGCATCGCATCGGGCGTATTTGAGCGCGGAATGACGGTTTTTGTTAACGATAAAAAGAAGACGGCTAAACTCTCAAGCCCGGTTTCCTTTTTCGGACAGGATCGTTCAACGATCGACCAGGCATACCCCGGCGATATCATCGGCCTGATTAACCCCGGACTGTTTGCGATCGGCGACGTATTGTTTACGGGTAACGCTCCGGAGTTTCATCCGCTGCCGCGATTCGCTCCTGAGATGTTCGCCCGTCTGATTCCCGAAGATACGTCAAAGATGAAAGGCTTTAGAAAAGGCATCGAGGAGCTGGCCGAAGAAGGCGTCGTTCAGGTCTTCACCCGCGAGCACGACGCCTCGCCCGTTATCGGCGCCGTCGGCACTCTGCAGTTCGAGGTCTTTCGCTTTCGCATCCAGGATGAATATGGCGCTCCGTGTCGCCTGGAGGCGCTCGGCTTTGAATGCTCGCGCTGGATTCGTCCCGAAGATAAGAGCAAGTTCAGCAGCTATGATCTCGTGCTGAACGATGATCGCGGTAATCCTGTCGTGCTTTTCAAGAGCGAGTTCCGGATGAAAAGCTTTCAGCGAGAGCATCCCGATGTTCCCCTGTACGAAAGCCCGCATCTCGTAGAAGTGGCCGACGACAAAAAATAAAATCTATTCGCATGCCGGTTCGTCCAATAAAGCGATCCGGCAAGAGGGCCTGCTACAGGTAGGCCAGGACCCGATTTCGCAAAATGGAGGATGAGTTGAGCGAACCGACCAAACCCGAGAGCCTGAAGGGACGATTCCTGATCTCTGAGGCCAACATGGCCGATCCGAACTTTCGCCAGACCGTCGTGCTCATGATCGAGCATAACGAAGAAGGCGCCTTCGGACTCGTCGTCAATCGTCGCTCCTCCCTTACGCTGGCCGACATCTTGCCCGATTTTCAGACCGATCTCGGTCGCCGCACTCCGATCTATGTCGGAGGTCCGGTGCAGCAGGAGTTCCTTTTCGCCATGCACTCCACGCCGCATGATGCCGCTCCGTCGCAGACGGCGCTTTCGGTCGTTGACGACGTCTTCTTCGAGCCAGGCTTTCGCAACATCGATCGTTATTTTAAAGAGGACTACGTGAGCGGGCTTGCTCCCGACGACATGCCGCGCCTGCATCTCTTTCTCGGTTATTCGGGCTGGGGCCCGGGACAGCTGGAACGTGAAATGAAAGATGGCAGCTGGATCATTCACCCGGCTTCGTCACAGATCGTCTTTCATCCCGATCCCGAAGACGGATGGTATGCCGCCCTGCGAGAGAAAGGTGGTATCTACAGAGTCTTTGCAAACACAAATCCGGACCCCTCGCTGAACTGAGCGACACGACGCCTGTCCGTCATCCTGATGCTGCTTTTTCCACTTTCCGGATTCCCTGAATCACCGATTTCCCGATCGGCATTGGCCGCCTTTAATCCGCCCTTAATCCCAACAAAGCGCTTAACAGCTTTTTACAATTCATCTCAGTAAGGGCTCGGCCATCTGACACCGCTGCTTGCTCCCTCGATACGAAACGAGCCGTGGCTACTCCAAGCAGAAGTTTCTTTCAATATAAACTATTGAAAAAGCTTTTCCGCCTGGCCCACTCCAAAAATCTGGTCCTGAGTCGCGGGCTCTACATGAAAGATCTATCACTGATTCGCAATTTCAGCATTATTGCACATATCGACCACGGCAAGTCAACGCTTGCCGACAGGCTTCTCGAGATTGCTCGCGTCACCGACGCCCGCACAAAGAAGGACCAGATCCTCGATTCGATGGATATCGAACGGGAACGCGGCATCACGATTAAATCGAACTCGGCTACCTTCCGTTATACGGCCGCCCATGACGGGCAGAGCTATATTCTGAATCTCATCGACACTCCGGGCCACGTCGACTTCACCTATGAGGTCTCGCGTTCGCTAACGGCCTGCGAGGGCGTGCTGCTTGTCGTCGATGCGACGCAGGGCGTCGAAGCACAGACCCTGGCTAACCTCTATCTGGCGATGGAGCAGAACCTTGAAATCATCCCCATCATCAACAAGATCGACCTGCCCGCCGCCGACATCGATCGCTGCATGCAGCTCATCGATAAAACGCTCGGCCTCGATATCGATCGAGCCGTCGCCGTTTCGGCAAAAACGGGCCTTAACGTCGATCAGGTGCTCGAGGCCATCACTAAGTTTATTCCGGCGCCAAGCGGCGATCCAAATGCTCCTCTGCGAGCGCTGATCCACGACTCCTTCTATGATACGTATGCCGGCGCCATCATGAAGGTGCGCGTCTTTGACGGCGTCGTGCGCAAGCAGGATCGCATCCGTATGATGAGCACGGGAAAGGAGTTCGGCGTTACCGAGGTTGGGATTCAGACCATTCAGATGATTCCTACCGAAGATCTGCAGGCCGGCGAAGTCGGTTATATCATCGCCGGCGTGAAGTCGGTCGAAGATACGCGCGTCGGCGATACGGTTACCCTGGCAAACCGTCCGGCAACAGAGGCCCTTCCGGGATACCGCGACATCAAACCCATGGTTTTCTCGGGATTGTTCCCCATTCTCGGCGACGATTATGAGAACCTGAAAGACGCCATCGCCAAGCTGAAGCTGAACGATGCCGCCCTTTTCTTCGAGCCCGAAAGCTCGACGGCGCTCGGCTTCGGATTCCGTGTCGGCTACCTCGGCCTGTTGCACATGGAGATCGTGCAGGAGCGATTGGAACGCGAGTTCCATCTTGATCTGATCAACACCGCTCCCTCGGTAAAATACCGCGTAACGACGACCGATGGAGTCGTTCATGAGGTATCGAATCCTTCTTCCTGGCCTGATCCGACGCGTATCTTGAAGAAAGAAGAGCCTTATGTGCGCGTGAACATCATCACGCCGCAGGACTATCTCGGTAACATCCTCACGCTCGTTCAGGAAAAACGCGGTGAACAACAGAACCTGATCTATCTCGACGACGGCAAGGTGCAGGTCGTCTATCTCATTCCGCTCGCAGAACTTATCTTTGAATTCTATGATCGCCTTAAATCCATCTCAAGAGGCTATGCCTCGATGGATTATGAGCTTGTCGGCTATCAGGAATCCGATCTCGTAAAGATCGATATTCTCGTCAATGCCGAGCCCGTGGACGCCCTTGCCATGGTAACGCACCGCGCAACGGCAGACGCCCGCGGTCGCACGATGATCGAGCGCTTAAAAGATCTGATTCCTCGTCAGCAATTCCTGATTCCGCTACAGGCCGCCGTCGGATCAAAGGTGATCGCCCGTGAGAATATTTCCGCCCTGCGCAAGAACGTGACGGCGAAATGCTACGGCGGCGATATCTCTCGAAAAAGAAAGCTTCTCGAAAAGCAGAAAGAAGGAAAGAAGCGGATGAAGCAGGTCGGCTCCGTGGAGATACCGCAGGATGCCTTCCTGGCGCTGCTGAAAAGCGATGGCAAATGAGGGAGTCTTTTTTACAGAACAAAATTTCTTTGACATTTTCTCAAAAGAGACGTATATAGAGATATAAAGAAAGAGCGAAAGACGGGAGTGGAATTTCTCAAGTGAGGTCGGACATGAAAACAGTTTCGAAAAAAAGGCTTACGATCGGCGAAGTATTCTCAGAGCGCCGCTTTCTGCTTCTGCGGGAGTTCGCCCACAAGAAAGGACTCGTCTATCTGGACGAGTTGAAGCGTGAGATGCAGACGCTTAAGAATATTCGCGGCATCGGCGAAAAAAAATATGAGACCATCCTTGAAAAGCTGAAGAATCCGGCAGCTCCCTCGCATTACGAGAGCTATGGATCACGCCAGGGTCGCACAATCGATCCGAATATGGCAATCAGCCGCGCCTTCAAGGGGTCCTACAGAGTATTCATCGACTACGCTACGAAAAAAGGGTATAAGACGATTGCCGATCTGAAAGGTATCAGCCTGGACGAGATCCGTTCCGTGAACTGGCCGGGCAATGCGATCTATAAATCCTTCCTGAGAAAGCTGGAGCGCTACGGCGTTCGCCCTGTCGACTATCGCGGTAAACTCGACATCGACAGGCACGGCATGGGCATTCTCACCGACGACGTTAAGTTGAACAAGGCCTATCAGAACGCTAAAGTAGCGAATCTGCGTGAGTTCCTTCAGCTTGGTGAAGAAGGTCGCCTTGCGATCAAGAACTACGGTGAGATCAGCGAGAACCTGCTTCGCGATCTGCTGCTCGATCATGAGATCGATCCCGAGCAGTTCGAGAACACCCGCGGAAGCCGCTTTCCCGAGCGTGATATGAAGCTGAAGCCCGATGATATTCTGGGCCGCATGAAAACGCTGCTTTCTCAGCGAGAGTATATGATCCTCGTGCATCGCGGCATCAAGAAGCAAACGCTCGAAAGCGTCGGCTCTGAATTGAATCTGACTCGCGAACGTATTCGCCAGATCGAAAAAAAGGCCGTCCTGCGCACAAACATCTATCTGGGGCCGATCATCCAGCAGTTCGCCGATCGCATCCATGAGAAGGTGGCGAAGGCCGGCGGTCGCGATACGATCAAGAGCCTGTGCCGTCAGCTCAACGCAAAAGAAGATAGCATCAGCCTGATCGCCTATCTTGCCGGCTACCGAGATCTGCGTATCGACGGTCAGTATATCTACATCGACATGACAAGGTCGCGTAACTGGCGTAACGGCCGGTCCGCCTGATACTGCGCTTTCCGTAAAAGATGAAAGGCCCGCGAAAGCGGGTCTTTTTTTATTGTCAGAGCGCAAGCAGCCGGCAGCCTCTGACCGTGCGCACCCTGATGCTCTCGCTCTTCTTGCTCCTTTTACTCCTGGCCGTGCGCTGTTCGGCCGAACAGGCCTTCTTTCTTCGCAGCGAGTCGATGACCGACGGCCGCGTGCTGGTTCATAGCTTCAAGACCGACAGTATGAGCGGCGCCTATCTGATGGGTCGGTTTGACCGTGATCTTCCCGGTCTTTTTCCCTTAGAGCTGCGCATTCAGGCGCATAGGGATATCGTCATCCGCCCCGAGGCCATTCGCCTGCAAAAGAGCGGCGTCGCTGTGCCCGCCCTTCGTCCGAAGGAGATCTGGGCGTCGTACCGCATGAACTCGCTCGACGACTATCCTTTTGTATTCCGAATGATTCTCGACCGACCGGCCTTTGCGATCGCCCCCTCGCCTGCCTGGATTCACGAACAGAGCATGCTCGACACGGCCTCCCCGCAGCAGCGGCGCATCCGATACGAAAGCATGGCGACACGGGTGGATAACGCCTTCACGGCGACGCCCATCAAACGATTTGAGACGCGCGTGATCACGCTTCTTTTCCCTCTGCCTGTGCCCGATCCAAAAACCCCTTATAGCATTGTCGATGAATCGAAACAACTGCCTTCGGTCACGTTTTATTATGAAAGGCACGATACGGAGCCACTGTATGACGCGGCAAAAGCACAGGCCGTCGATACCTTCTTAAAAGAGCGACGCCGGCTTTACGAACGGGATCTGCGCGATCTATTCGACGAGCATGAGCAGCTGCACGATCACGAGACGCTGCGACCAAAAGAAAAGGGACGGTAATCCGCCCCTTTCTGCATTTCGACCTTGCTCAGATCTTCAGTTCTGCGAGGCGTCCGTTCCGTTTGTGCCGTTCGTACCAAACGGCCGGTTCAGAAGAGAGGCATGAAAATCCTTCTTCGAAAGGCCGCGGTGCACGACGCGCATCCACAAAAAGTAGACCGGCACACCGAGCAGGATCACAAGCAGCGCTACGCCCGCCTCGATGGGGCGACCGATGACGCTGGTGATGATCGTGATGACCGTAAAGAGGATGAAGATCACCGGAAAAAGCGGATACAGCGGCGTACGATACGGGCCTTTAATATCGGGACGTTTATGCCTGAGCAACATTAATCCGGCGATCGCCACAAGAGGAAAGATCGAAAGAGCGATACCCATGTAGGTCTGGATCTGCTCGTAGGTGCCCGAGGCGATATAGAGAATGGAAAGCATGCCCTGAATGACGAACGACATGACAGGCGTGTGAAACTTCGGATGCACCTCGGCGGCGATCTTGAAGAACAGACGGTCGCGAGCCATCGCAAAATAAACTCGCGGCCCGATCATGATCGTCGCCGAAACGGTTGAAAGCAGCATGAAGAAGAAAGCGACATTAAAGAAGGTCGTGATCTTAGAGCCAAAAAGGTGTGAGGCCGAAAGATGAGCGACGGCCTTCTCGCCGGCAAGCTCAGAAGCGGGAACGGCCAGGTAATACAGCACGTTCAATAGAATATAGAGCACCATCGTGATAATCGTTCCACCGATCAGCGCTATGGGTAGGTTGCGCTCGGGATTGCGAATCTCTTCGGCAAGATAGGTCGCACCGTTCCAGCCGCTGTAGGCAAACATCACAAAGAGAAGGCCGAGGCCGACGCCGCCCCATTGAATGCCCTTGCCTTCGAAGTGACCGGGCATCGGCAGTTCCGGAGCCGAAACGGCAACGTAGAAACCGGCCGCCATAAAGACAAGAACAAGGCCGACCTTTACCACGGTGAGGATGTTCTGCACCACTCCGCCTTTCTTCACATGCATGACGTGAATGGCGGTGAAAAGCACGATTAACAGGGAGGCTAAGACCTTGCGTCCTGTAGCCGAATCAAGCGTTGAAGCAAAGATCGTTCCAGGAAGCATGAGATCAACGGCAGGCTTCAGATAGTCGGCAGATAAGAGAGCGGCAGAGGCGGCCGGCGCGGAAAAGGCGACGGCGAAAGAAACCCATCCGGTCAGGAACGAAGGAAGAAGGCCGAAGATGTTTTTTAAATACACATACTCGCCGCCGGCATGCGGCATAAGCGTCGAGAGCTCGGCATAGCAGAGAGCGCCCGAAAGAGCGACGATACCGCCAAGAGCCCACAGTGCGATGACCATATACGGATCACCGACGGCCGACTGAATGATACCGGTGTTTCCAAAGATACCGGAACCGATCATGCTCGCCATCACGACGAACGTTGCCGTCCAGACGCCAAGCTGTCGTGTAAGCGTATGTTTTTCTTGCGAAGCGGATTCGCCGTGCCGGACTGTTTCCAAAGAAATGTTTTCCTGTGAGACGTTTTTCTGAGATGCTGAGCTCATAAGAGAGATAGAGGAACCTGTGAGATAGTATCGGCGCCATCGGTCGATGGCATTCGGCCAGAATCCCTCTGCTTCACGCACGAGCAATTTTTTATTGACCCCGGGGCTCTTTTTTTGATCCTCTTCCTGCCCCGGATCAGAGATCAAACCTACCAGCCGTCGGGCATAAAAGTAAAACCATGATGAATCAAAGATTTCGTAACACTCTTATTCTTACGCTTTTCGCACTCCTTCTGAGTGTGTGCAGCGGCGAGACAACATCCTCTCCGAAAACGCCCGCCTCTCCTGCCGGGAAGCATTTCGTGAACACCACCGAGATCGCATCCGATCCCGATCTCGATGCCATGGCCCGCATTATGGCCGGACTGGAGCCCGCATCGTCCGCTCCTGAGGCCTGGAAGACGATCGCCGCATCGGCCGCTTTTGCCGCTCATAAACAACAGCTGGGCGCCTCTTTTTCACGAGCCGAGAAAAGCCGTCTTTCCATCATGAAGCAGTGGAGCGCCGAAGAGCTGGCCGACGTATGCAAAGAGGCGAATGATCTTTTTTATCCGTTCAGCGGCCCCGATATCATGACGGCGCATGCGATCTTTCCCTGCGCTAAAGACTATATCATGATCGGCCTTGAGCCGGCCGGCATTCCGCCCGCTCTTGGCAATATGAACGAGGCCGTGCGTGCCCGTTATTTTGCCGCCGTGCGCAATTCGCTGGGAAGCATCTTAAACTATTCTTTTTTCAGAACGAACGACATGCGCGATGACTTTCGCGGAGTACTCGACGGACTGACTCCGATTCTTATGGTCTTCCTTGCTCGCGAAGGCAACGAGCTTGTTGCGGCCCGCGTTGCGACGATGCTACCCGATGGAACGATCAGCGAACGCGATCCGAAGAAGGCGCCTTCGGCCGAGGAACGCAAAGCCGAAGCGACGGGCGTTCCGGGCATCCGCTTCTACTTCAAAGATGTGAAAGACGGACGTCTGAAAACCGTTACCTACTTCTCGGTCGATATCTCTGATACGGGCCTTGCAAACAGAGCCTTCTTTCTCGAAACGATCGGCCGCACGGGCACCTATACGACTTACCTGAAATCTGCTTCTTATCTCATGCATCGCGATTCCTTCTCGAAGATCCGCAGCTTCATCCTGGATAACAGCGATCATGTCATCCAGGACGATTCGGGCATGCCGCTTGCTTTTTTTCCCGAGGCAAAATGGAACCGCTCGTTCTATGGCATGTACACGCAGCCCATTCCGCTTTTTGCAAGCCGCTATCAGCCCGATCTGCGCGCCATCTACAAAGATCCGGTAAAAAACGGCGTGAAGAAGCTTCCGTTTGGAACGGGTTATAACTTCAAAGAAGGCGACTCGCATCTGCTTGTGGCCCGCAAGAAGAAGTAACCGCTTCCTGCGCTATGCGAAAAGGCCGGCCCGTTGCCGGCCTTTTTTTATTTCAGGGAACCCGGCCGCCGACCCTACAACGAGTTCGGGCAGAGAAGTAAGGATAATGGCGTTAGCGTCAGAGCAGCCCCATTCCCCAAAAAATACTCCCTGACCGAAATTAATTGAAAATTTTGAACCAACTCCGGTCATAGTAATATGAAAGGCAGAGCCGCCCCTCTCCTGCTCTTTGCTCTTCTGCCGGCTGCCTGCCTGCGGGGCCCTCTTCACGCTCCCGATGACAGTATCTTTTCGCTCTTCAACCTGAATGCCTTTTTCTCCAGCGGATCAACGGGGCAGCTCGATACCAGCTTCGGCGGATCAGGGGCGGCGATTTTCGATAGCGGATTCACAGACAACTGTCTGGACATCGCTCTTTTAAGCGATGACAGCGTCGTCACGACCGGCGTCTCTTTTAACGGAGCAGTGAACGAGCTGATCGCCTCTCGCTACAGCGCCGGCGGCCTGCCCGTTCTTTCGTTTGGAACATCAGGCACCTTTCACTATAACACCGGAAGCAATACAGGCGGAATCAAAATCCGTCGTATCGCCGCAGATCAGCTGATCCTTGCCGGCTACACGACAAATGCCGGTACCGATACGCTGCTCTTAAAAATCGACGCCTCGGGTAACCTTGATCCGGGCTTTGGAACGGCCGGTGTCTCCGTTTTCGATCTACTCACTCCCGACGACTCGACAAGCGACCTTGTCATCGACCATGCCGGTCGTCCGGTACTTTCGCTTTCTACAGGCGATCAGTTCTTCATGGCCGCACGGTTCACGGCAAGCGGCGCCCTTGATACGGCCTTTAACGGAACCGGCATAGTACAAACGCCGCTGCCATCGGGACAGGCCGACGCCTATGCCATTGCCGTCGACGCCTCTAACCGCGTCATTGCAGGCGGATACGATTACGGAGGAGCAGGCACGTATCCGTCTACGGTGATCCGTTATACATCGGTGGGCGCGCTTGATACGGCGTTCGCCGGAACGGGAATCGTCCAGACCGACCTGAGCGCAACGGTGGGCGATGCGTTCTATTCGGTGATCGTTCAGCCTGACGGTAAGATCGTCGCCGCCGGTTACGCCAATGTCGCGGCAGGTAGCGACGCCCTCGCCGTTGTGCGTTATCTGAGCAACGGATCGCTTGATGCGAGCTTTGGAACGGGCGGGATCGTGCTTATTGATGTGACTGCAGGCCCCGACAGTCTACGATCCGTCATCCTGCAACCCGACGGCAAGAACGTCGCAGCGGGAACGGCCGATGCAGGAAGCGCCGGCTCCGATATGGTCGTCGTGCGTCTTCATCCGGGCGGCACCCTTGACACGACGTTCGGCGGAACGGGCGTCGTTCTTATCGATATCTACGGAGCCACGGACTATGGCTCCCGTGTTCTGCTGCAGAGCGACGGAGCGATTCTCGTGGCAGGTACTGCGAGTAACGGGGCGAATAACGACGCGGCTATCGTGAGGCTGAGGTAACGGAGCGCTGCTCGCATCGCCCTTCAATCAACGACGATGCCGATACGATCCCACCGAATCTTCATGCGCTTCCACTTTGCCAGCCCGGTAGTTGTGGCCGATCCCTGTCCTTGAGAATCCTGGAGATGAGCGCTATCGATCTTTCGCTTATGGCGCAGATCGTCCTGCCAATCTATAGAGAAATAATGGAACATGTATTCATGGGTTATCCTGTCCGCCGATACCGGACCGAGATACCGAGAGTCCTTTGAATCATCACGGTTATCTCCCATCAAGAAATACTGATCGGGCCCGAGAACGAAGGTATTCGCTACAAACTGACCAGCATCTTCAGCGCCTTCTTGAATCCAGTATTTCTTTTCACCAGAACCCTCCTGATATAGAGTAAAAGGCTCATCCACTCGTCGCACGACAGCGTGCGACGTTTTCTCATCGAGGATGCTCTGTCCGTTTACGAATACGTTCAAGACCGATCCGTTCTCTGTGTTTTTCTCTCGTAACACCACGGTATCGCCCGGAATGCCAATGATACGCTTAAGCCATTTGCGCTCAGGACCGTTTTCTTCAACATGTTGCCAGACGACGAGCTTTCCGCGCGCTTTCTGGTCCTCGTTCATTATTCGCCTGACGTAAATATAATCCCCCCCAAACAGAGTCGGTTCCATCGAAGAGCTGACAATATTATGGGCAGACGCTACATTCTTTTCGGTGAAGAGATCAAACGGATAACCTCCAGCAGCCTTTAGAATGAAGACAAGAGGAACGACCCATAAGGCATGCGGCAGACGAAAGAATCGATTGTCTGACGCCGGCCGGCCTCCAACAATCATCGTATCAAGCATTATTAAGGCGTATAAAGCGAATACGGTCAGAAAAAAAGTGGCTGCAGCACCTATCCCGCCCAGAAGCAGGTGAGACAGCATCAGTCCCCCTCTCAACAGCGACACCAAGAACAGGCTGACGAGAGCCATCAGGAAAAAGCGACGTGGCTGCTTCAGGTAGTAATATCCAAACGGAAACAGCAGCAGGTTCAGGGCTACCGCTATGATCTTGCGCTTCACTCCGCCGCCAGCGGAAGGGCAATCTGACCTGTGCGGGCGACCTCGATGATGCCGTATTGTTCGAGAATGGTCATGAGGCCGTTGATCTGACGCGGGTTGCCCTGCACGTCGATGAGAAGGCTGTCGGCCGTGATCTCCTGAACGCGACCGTGAAAGATCTCGACGATGCCGAAAAGCTCGGATCGGTTGCCGGCCGTGCATTTGACGCGCACAAGCACGACCTCGCGCACGATGGACTGATTCCAGGCAAGCAGGCGCACGTCGATAACGTCGGCCAGTTTGAGCATCTGCCCCTGAAGCTGTTTCGCGGTCTTCTCGTCGCCTTTGACGACAAGCGTGATGACCGAGACGTCGGGGTCCTGCGTCACACCGACGGCGATAGAATCAATGTTGAATCCCCTTCTCGTAAAAAGGCCCGAGACGTGACTCATGACGCCGGGTCGGTTGCGAACGTTGATGGACAGGATATGCTTCACGGGTGTTTCCTCGAAACCAGGTGACTTCTCAGGGGCGACCGGTCAATGGAATTTCACTTTCCTCTTATCGCCGTCGTCAATTCTCTGCTCACATGCTCCGACTCTTCTTCGCCCTGCTCTTTCTTCCGCTGCGCCTCATCGTTTTCGCCTTCTACAGGCTCACGCTCTTGAAAAGGCGCTCGATCCTGCATCTGCACGTTCCGGATCGCTTCACGCTCTTCGAGTCGTCAGGCTGGATGAGCCGCTTCGTCGGACAGGAGAAACAGGGCATCACCTACTTCCCTTTCCTCTTTCTTTTACGCCGCATTCGTAAATCGAAGGATCTACAGCAGCTGATCCTTGAGATTCCGCCGGGCTTCGAGTCGGCCCTGAACTGGAGCCAGATCTTCGACATCGCCGCCGAGCTCGACCGTATTCGGCAGGCGGGCATTCGTATCGTCGCCCACGCCTCAGGCGGAGGCCTGCAGACCCTGCTGCTTCTTTCGCGCGCCGATCTGCGCCTCATCGCGCCGGGCGTGATGTTTCTGACCGCCCTTCCGCATCGCGAGTCGTTCTATTATGCCGGCCTGCTCGATCAGATCGGATTGCAGATCGAGGTCTATCATGCGGGCAAGTTCAAGAGCGCCGGCGAATCCCTTTCGCGCACGGGCAGCTCGTCAGCGGCGCGGGAGAATATGACGACTCTGCTCGAACGTATGCGCGCTCTCATTCTCGAACGTTTTGAACAGACGCCGGCGCTTGACCCGGCATCCTATACTCGGTTCAAGAGACTGCTTCTTTCACAATCCATCTGCAACGCTGAAGATCTTCTTAACTCGTCTTTCGTTAATGCCGTAGTCGAAAGCCGACGCCTGCTCGCCTATATTGCGACGGGCCGAACGGAGCAGCCTCGTCTTGAGCATAGATTCATCGGCCCGGGAGATGAGAAGCCGGCGCCGTTAGTCGAAGACGATCATACCGCAGATCTGACGCTTTTTGAAAAACGCACGATGGATGCAGGATTGTTTCTGAAAAGAGAGCGTCGACGTCTCTATCGTCCCTTTCGCCTGAAAAGGCCGCCGTCTATCGCCATCACCACGCTGCACGGCACGATCGTGCAGGGACGCACGGGCGATTCCGCGCGGGCCGGCAGCGTCGTCGCACAGGCATGGAAAGAGCTCTTTCGCGAGCTTGAAGAAGGGCCGGATCGCGCCGTCATCCTCTACGTCGACAGTCCGGGCGGTCTGAGCGACGCCAGCGAACAGCTCTATCAACAGATTCGCGATCTTTCGCGTGTGAAGCCCGTCTTCGCCTACTTCGGAGGCGTGGCCGCATCGGGCGGCTACTATCTGGCCTGTGCGGCCAATCGAATCCATGCCTCGCCCGTATCGTTAACAGGCTCGATCGGCGTTATCCGCTTTCGGCCGCAGGCCTCGGCTCTTTTGAAGAAGCTACAGATCCGCTCGGAGCGGCTCCTGTTCGACGATACGACCGATCTACTTTCGCCGACGGCAAAACCCGGCCGAAAGTCGCGCAAGCTGCTTGAGGCGTCGACGGCTTCGGCCTACATGGATTTTATGAAGCGCGTCGCCGAGGGTCGCGGCCTTTCCGCTGAGAAGGTTCTGGCCGCCGCCGGAGGTCGCGTTTACGTCGCCGACGAGCTGAAAGGATCGGGACTGATCGATTCTACGACCGATCTCATCTCTCTGATCGAGTCGTTTCGTAAAGAGAGCGGCATGAAAGAAGAGCAGCCTCTGGACGTTCGGTTGCTTCCCGAGCTTCAGATCGATCTGAGGGCGATGATTCGCTCAGGACTTCCGTTAACCGAATCCCACATCGCCGGGTTAAGCGGTCTCTTGAACCTGGTGCCCGGAGCCGGGACGTTGCTGAAACAGCTCATCGCTTCACCCGGCGAGATCGTGCATGCGATGGTTTCGGGTTTGCCGATGATGCTGGCCCCCTCCGTTTCGACATGCATGCACGAAACGGACGCACCTCAGCTCACACAGCAGAGTGGTCCGCGACGTAGTAACCCGGTAGGCAGGGCCTTACATCTTTTTGCGCGCCTCTTTGAGCGGCGTTATCCGTTTTGATGCGCCGCCTTGCCTTATTACCTCTGCTGGCGGCCTGTATCGCCTGCCATAGCGCCCCCGACGCCGGGCCCGAAGCTACCGATCCTGCCCCGGTGCACGAATCTCCCGGCATTTCGCAGGGCCGCGCATGGGGCACATCATGGTTTCTCGTCATCGACGATACGGTCGAGAAACAGAGAGAGGCCGAAGCGGCGGTAACGAGACGCATTGCACTGTTCACGCAGGTTTTCTCTACCTACGAGACAGAGAGCGAGATCCAGCGCCTGAACCGCCTGGCGATCGGTGAAGCGGCCTCTGTATCAGGGCCCATGCAGGATGCACTACACCTTTCGCGCGATCTCTGCGAGAAAAGCCACGGAGCCTTCTGGCCGTCTCTCGGCGATCTGATGATACGAGAAGGCTTTGAGCCCGATGCTCTGTCTACGACACGGCAAAAGACCGAACTCGATCGGCTTGATAAACCCGGGCCGGCCTCCTCCGCTCACCTGACTCGTCGAGATTGCACGACGATCGACATAAGAGGCTCCACATTCCGGCGTCGCACCACAGGGCGACTGAATCTGAATGCCGTCGCCGAAGGCCTTCTTCTTGATGCCGTGTACGCGGATCTACAGAAGGCCGGAATATCACGCTTCCTCTTTGAATTCGGAGGTGAGATGATCGCCGGCGCAGGCCCGGTTTCCAGAACAAAGGTTAACCAGAAATGGAAGGCCGCCATCGAATTGCTGGAAAGCGAAGAAACGGACCGGACGGAGCAGGAAAACGGTATTGAATCAGGCGGCACAGGCGATTTGTATGTTTTCTATTTTGAAAAGGCCGCCCTCTCTTCGTCGGGCACCTATCGTAACCGAAGAAACGGAAGATCCCACCTCATCAATCGCAACAATCGGGGCATTCCCGAGCTCAAGGCGGCCTCGGTTCTATGCACGGGGGAGCGAGGCGGCGCCCTTGCCGACGGGCTGGCCACGACGGCCTCCCTGCTAACGCTTGCGGAGGCGAAGCAGATCCTCGCAGAGTATGCACAGTGCGCTCTCTATTATCAGGCCGAAACGACAGAGGGCATCATATCCTATCGCTCGCCGCACTGGCCCGAGCGCCATTAAAACTGTACGCCAACAGAGAAACGTCCCTGCCACTGTGAGAACGGCAACGTGCGACGACCATCATAAGGAGAGGCCCATTCGATCTTCATAAGGGCGCCGGGCATGAGAAACCACAAAAAGTTCGCCCAGTGCAGACCGACGCCGACCGAGGCGCGCAGGTCGCGGGTACGTCCGTTCTGCCATCCCTGAAAGGTATCGGGATCATCGAAGGCGGCGCCGGCATCCATAAAGATCGAACTGCGAATGAGGCCCGGCGACCAGCGTGTGGGCACGCCGAAGACGAGCTGCTCGATAAAGGTAAAGCGATACTCCAGGTTAACGACGCCCGCATAACGTCCTTCGAATTCCTGAAAGTCATAGCCGCGCACCGTGTAATAACCGCCGATACGATACGGATAATCCTTTGCGTCGGCTCCGGTGGCGGCCACGGCAAGGGCGCGAAAGGCGAAGATGGAGTCGTTCTCGAATAGATGATACAGGCGATATTCAAGCAGATGCTGATAGAGCTCACGCTCCCTGCCCGACGTTCGCAGCGGCGCCTCGGTCATGATCATAAAGGCCTGGCCGTCCAGAGGGCCATACAGAGAATATACCGTCGAATCATAGAGATAACGCAGTCGCACGCTCTGTCGATTTTTATAGACGTCCTGTCGCTGGTCCTCTTCGGGATACACAGACCTGTAAGTAAACTCATCGCGGCCCGTCTCGACGCTGAGCTGCACCGATCCGAAAGAATGCAGACGCGCTTCAAGCCATCCGATCATGCCCGTCGTCTGTAGCGTGCTCAGGCGATAAAACGGGTTATAGATGATGTTATTCAACGAGAAGTCCATCGGATTGAAGATGGCGAAGACGCCGCTGTAGCTGTAAACGCCGGCACCGGCCTCCACCCTGTAACGTCGGTAGTGATACCGCAGCTCTCCATTCATATACACGGGCTTTTCCTGATACGACAGGAAGGCCTCCAGTTCATGATCTCCCTTCAGATCCTGAAAGGCGGCATACCCGAGAAAGGCAACGGCCGAATTCCCCTCCCCGTCGCTTGCTCCCGTTACGAAAATAAACGGATAGCCCGTCATCTTCAACCACGGCTGGTACGGGCGGTTGTAATCGACGATCGAATACGGTGTGGCAAACGGCGATACGGGTAACGGCGGTGAATCGAGCTCGGTTGATACGAGGCCCGCTGTGCTGACGGCAGGCAGTCGCTTCTCTTCGGGATCGGCTCCGCCATAGCGACGATAGAAGGCCGCATCGACTGCCGGAGCGGCCATACGATAGATCTCGATCGCTCCTTCTTCGCGACGCGAAAAGACGACCGACTCGCCCCGCTGTGAAGAAACATCGATCTGTAAAAGGTCGATATTCGAAGCGGTTAACGCCTCAACGTTCTCGCTGCCCGTCTTACCGTCCCTCGTTGCCGTACCACGCAGTCTGTACAGATTGCGCACGCCCTGATGATCTGATATAAAAAGTACGCTGCCGTCGGTTCCGTGCGAGGGCATCTCCTGACGCCCAGGCATGGCAAGCAATCGTCGAATATTGCCCGATTGCAGATCGACGCGAAAAAGATCCATATCAGGCTCGATGGCATCTCCGTTACCGCATGAGGCGTAGTCGACGAACAGTCCATCGGGCGTGAAGGAGGGCGTGCTTTCGCGACACAGATCGTCTGTGAGCGAGCGTATCGAGCCGGAGTCTACGTCCATCACGAAAAGCTCGGTGCGTCCTCTGATCGAACCTACGAAAGCGATACGGCTGCCGTCGGGCGAATAGACCGGATCTGAGATGACATCGACAGGCGGAGTGTATAACCGCTCCAGAGATCCGTCACTTATGTCGACGACGGCCAGGGCCTGACTGCCGCGGTTTCGCGTACCAAAAAGCAATCTTGTACCGTCGGGATGAAACGAGAGCCGCGTCGTAAACGGCTGCCATTCTTCGTAGTCGGCCGACTTGAGAAAACGCAGCAGCAATCGTTTTTCGGATTGCTCATCCTCCGATATGCCCGGCCCCGGCAGCCTGCGAATCACGATGGCCGGGAAGATACTGCGATAGGTAAGGAAGGCGACGGTGCGCCCGTCCGGAGAAAGAGCCGGCTTATAATGAAATCCGTTTCGATCAAGATAACGAAAGCTCACCTTCTGATAACGCAGGGATGCTTCGTCATAGGCCTTCGCTTTCGCATATGTGCGCTCCAGATGCAGGCGGTATTCGACGCCGAACTCAAAGAAGTTCATGCCGAACGTAGAACGAAAGGCCTTATCGAGATGACGCAGAGCGGCCATCTCGCGTAACAGCATACCGATGCGCTCCGGCCCCCATCGGATCGCGATGAAATGCATGATGGACTGCCCGCCCGGATAATTCATGTAGCCGCCACCTGCAAACTGCAGATCAAACAGATCGGGCATGCGCGAATAAACCATGAGATCCCTTACAACGGAGTCCATGCCCTGCGTGCCGTTGCTCAGATACTCGGCCATGCCTTCCATCAGCCACAATGGATACGCTCCGTAGTTGCCGCCCAGCATATCGAATTGATAGGCGTGAACGATTTCGTGCGCAAGCACATGCCGCAGAGCTTCAAGATCTCCGTTGACGGGAAGAACGACACGTCTCTCAAAAAAATCCGTGAATCCGCCCGTGCCTTCGTCGATGGCATAAGGCAGTATGTTCGTTGCCTGGAAATCCTGAAATGACGGGTAAAGAAAAACGGGAACGCGACGGCTCAGGTTATGACGCAGAACGCCCTGCAGTCGATCGGCCGTCTTTTCAGAGATATCGGCGGCAATACGCGCAACATTTAAATAGCCTTCCGGATAATGGATGAAGAAACGATCGGTACGCAACGTCTTCCATTCGTAATGGCGGGATGGTACCTTGTGCTGAGCCAGAAGCGCGGCTGGAAAACAGAGAGGCAGGATCAGAATCAGCTTTCGCACGAATACGGCAAATGTGTTGACCTTGCAGGGCATGAGAGGACTGTTTTCCCGAACAATGAAAAAGAAATGGATTCCGGTCGTTCTCCTGTCAATCGCAGCAGCAAGTATCGCAGCATTTTTCGCGACGGCGAAGCTGATTGAAAACCGCATCGTCGATGCCGGAGTAATCAACACCGAGACCCGGCTGATAGAAGAGAAAGCCGGCCTCTCTTTGAAATACGGAAATGCCCATTACGATATCTTTCGCGGTCTCGTTCTTACAGGCGTTCATATCGCCGAACGCGCTGAAAAGGGAGAGAACGTCGTCTTCAGTTCAGGCCAGGCCATCTTTCAGTTCCCTCTGCTTGAGCTGCTTCGCGGCAACGTCACGCCCTCACGCCTGATTCTTATCGAAGGGCGTATGAATCTATCGGGCAAATCCGACCCGCGCAATAGAATAGAAAAGCTCATCGCCTTCCTCAAACACACCTCGCTCGATCTGGAATGGCGAGATGTGCAGATCGACGGCTTGAAAGACAGCGCCGATTTCGCGGCAAAAGACGTGCGGCTTGCCGGCACACTCATCGTCCGAGACATGGAAACGCCCGCGCTGCGCCTTGCCGTCGAATTCCGCGACGACGATGTTTTCAAGATTCAAGGAAGCTGGAAGTCCGCTCCCATGGAACGACTTTTTGTAAGAGTGGAAAGCATGCCGGTGCGTCTGCCCCATCTATGGATGGCGAGCTTTCCCTATCTTCCCGCCGACGCCGATCTGCGCTGGAAAGAAGGCGTCATCAACGCCGAAGGCTCCATCGACCTGACCGAAGAAGGCTATGCCTTTCATCTGCGCGGAGCCTTCAAGCATCTGCAGTTCTCGATTCCCGATACGGGATTCGAGGCGAGAGATCTCGACGGAAGCTTTGATCAGATGATCGTCGGTTCTTACGCCACAGGCATGCTCAATTCGCGACTCAACGTTCGCAATCCTCTGATCGAACATTCGGCCGAACTGGACAGAGATGCGAAAACGGGCGTCGACGAAGCTCGCTTTAAAGGCAAGCTCAATCTGCGCGAAAGCGAAAACCTCAAGCTTCCTCCGTTTGTGAAATCGGCCACGATCGAATACGCCGTCGGCCTACAGATCAGGCGACTTCGCGACCGAGAAGCGTTAGCCCCAGACGTGAAGATCACCATTCGCAATCTGAAAATGGATTTCGGCGATCAGTGGAAGTCGCTTGCTCCCATTCATGTGGATGAGGCGACGCTTGTCGGTTCGAGCCGCATCGCCGTAAATGTTCCTGGTCGTATCGGCACGGTGCCCTTTCAGTTCACGGCATCGATTCAGCCCGATCTGTTTAAAACATCTTCGGATGGCATCATCTTCAAGCATCAATCCGAATTCCAGCTCGATATCGACGAGATGTCGATTGAAGATGCAATCCATCGTACAGGCGTATTCGTTGACGACCTGCGCCGTTACGTAAGCGGCCCCGACGCCGTGAAATCCGAAGACTTCGGGCCCGTTTGGGAGAATAAGTTTATCCAGAATCCGCGCTTTCGCAAATACTTCGAACAGGCGATCATCAACGGACAGATACGCGTTCTGAAAATCAGCGACGCATCGCCCGATATGCCTTCCTCTCTACAGTTCCAATTCAGGCATCGCATCCCTTCGACCGAGCTCACGATGGTTCGTCCGGACGGCTTCAACATGAGCGCCCATTATCGCATCTTCTACGATGCGGCGCTGCCGTCGCATGACGCTCGCTTTGAGGTGAACTACAGCGGAGCCGGCTATCGCAGTCGCCTATTCACCGATCCGGGACTTGAAGTCGATCCTCTTGAATCCCTCGAATTCAAATACACCTTCCAGGCCGAAGGGTTATACCTGGCCGACCTTTATTATAAGAGCCTGACGGGGCTTTTTATCAAGGCAAAGCATGTTCCCGTTCAAAAGGACTATCGCCTTGATCTGCTTCTGCGTTTGATGGAGCTTGATCCCGGACGGCTGCGATACGTGGACTTCGACATCCAGCGTCACAGCTCGGGATCGCTTTTCAAACCGCTTATCGTTCGCATCGACGGCGATGAGGCGTCGCTGATCGGCAACGGCGAGTTCAACATCTACGAAGGCGGCCTGTTGCAATTCAACTACTTCATGAAATCAAACGGTCGACAGAATCGCTTCAGTATTCGCATTCGCCCCGACCAGGTATGGATACCCTCGTCATGAAAAAGATCATTTTCTTAACTTTAACGCTCATCCTTGTTAACGCCTGCAGTCGCCCTTCTGACGTCGACGACCGCTCTGAAGAGTTCGCACCGGGCAAGGAGCTGGCAGGAACGTATGCGCTTCAGCCAGCTTACGTTAACGAGAGCATCGACATCACCGCCGAAGGTAAGGTGCGGTACCGCAAGGCCGACGCAGCGACTCGCGAAGGTCTGGCTTATAGAAATCGATTTCGGTTGATTATTTTTCTTGATGACGAGACAGAACCCACCGGTATATTTATGCTGAATGACCGAAATCCCGAACGGTGGCCAGGCTTCTGGAAGGGAGAGGTGCGGTTCATTCAGTTGAAGGCGAACTGATTGCAAAAAGTGCAGTTTTTTTTATAAAGGATGCATAGGATTCAAATTCCGATGTTTTTTGTCTTCCGGGCCTATGTTGATAGGAATGCTCGGTTGCATAATATGCAAGTTCGCTGCCTTTGAAGCCATTCGTCGACGGGAGACCGATATGGAAACAGGCTACGATACAACGCTCGGGCGCATTGGGGAGCGAATCCGCACGTTTCGAAAAAGTCGGGGACTTCGCATGAAGGATCTGGCCGCCGACCTGCTGGAGCGCCAGGGAGTGCAGATCGGCGAAAGCATGATCTCACGCATCGAAAACGGTCAGACGGAGCTGCGACTCGGGAACCTGCATGCGATCGCCGCCGCTCTGAACGTCGACGTCTCTGAGCTGCTGCGGCTGCCCGCTCCTGACCACCATCCGCTGGGAGTACTCGACGATCCACGGCTGCTTTACAGGGTAAGACAGCTAAGGGCCCTGCTCACCGATGAGCAGATCCGCATCTCCCTCATTCAGTTCATCGATCTGCTTCTTTTAATGGAAGATGAGAGCACAAAGAAGAAGCCAAAGAAGGACTCGGACGACGAAGAAGACGAAGGCTGATTGCTTTTCGCCCGGAGTCATGCTATCTTGTTTCTTATCAGAGCTCTTATAGAGCGCTTCTGATTTGAAACATGAACGCCATACGTAACAGCCTCACCGAACGCCTGAAAGAGCCTCTTCCGGGGCCCGAGATCTGGAAGCACTGGACGTCGCGCACAGATCCGCATTTCACACCTCCCACAAACGCGAAACAGGCCGGAGTGCTCATCTGTCTCTATCAACGAAAAGGCGACATCTTTCTACCGGTGATGATGCGTCCGTCACGCAGCGGCCCGCATTCCGGTCAGATCAGCCTGCCCGGCGGCGCCTTCGAAGGGGATCGCGATACCAGCCTCATCGACACCGCCCTGCGCGAGGCCGAAGAAGAGATGGGGATTCGTGACGTCGCCATCATCGGAACGCTCAGCTCTCTATATATACCTGTGAGCGACTTTCTCGTGCAGCCTGTGATCGGAACGGTCGATGCCGCTCCGGAGTTCCGACCGGACCCGACCGAGGTTGAACGCATTATCGAGGTTCCCGTCGATGAGCTGCTCGATCGCCGCAATCACAGCACGCATACGTTTCAGTATAAAGAACGGACGATCCATGCTCCTGCCTTTCGTGTCGCAGGCGAGAATATCTGGGGAGCGACGGCGATGATACTTGCCGAGTTCCTTCACGTCTACGAGCAGAGCAACCTATCAAGAAACTGAAAAATTAATTTCGATGTTCTGTTTTATGATCAACATGAACACGGCAGAACTCGTAAAGATTTTTCGAACGGCCTATGATACGGCGTTGCCCAAACCTCTACATGACTTTATTGCCGACGAACAATTCAAAGGCATGGACGGAAAGTATATCACCATTGAGGGAAAGAAATACAGATTGAGATTTCTCAGTGATATGCTGGATCGAATGGGAGGCCTCGTCGACCAGGCAATCCGAGTCGCCATCAGCGACAGCACAGGCGGCGAACCGATCGGCTTCTTTGAGGCGATAGCAGGCGACGACGACTACTTCCATGAGATTGCCGTTGTTCCACGGCACAGCGAGAATCGACTCGATAAAAACGATCCACTTCCGGTTTACCTCATCTCTTTTAGAGGTTATCCTGTTGAGTTTGACGAAGACGAAGATGAAGATCTGGAAGAGGAAGAAGATACCTTTGAGTTTCATATTCGCAAAATCAGTGCAAGCTTTGAGCAGTTTCTAAAGCTCGTTCCATGACTCCTCAGCGGATGGGAGCTCTATAAAAAGCCATAAAGCTTGCCTTTCTGAGGCGATGAATGAGGCTGTTCTCTATGAGCAGAGCCCTTGCCATTTTCTTCACGCTATTAATTCTGAATTGCGCATCCGGAGCTTCGCTACAGGCTCATCCTCAAGCTATGAACGACGAACCACTGCGCATCTCGGACGGAAACGGCAATCTCTATGAGATCGGTCCGACGCTTCTGTTCTATAAACCTGTTACAGCGAAGCAGAGCTCGTCGGGCCTGTATTCCGGAGGCGAGCCTGCCGCGCTTGCACTGACAGGGGAGATGCACAGCGCACTGAGAGGGACGATTCATAAGGCCCTCGCCCATAAGTCGGATCACATCTCGAACCGCGAAAAAGGCTCCTATCAGATCGCCATAAGCAAGGAACGGATTATACTGAGGCATGGCAGTCCGTCGGCGGAGGCGCTGCGCACCACCCTTGAACGAATCAGAAAAAGCGCGATTCCTGTGCCGCTTCTTTATAACGTAGAGCGAGGCGAGAACCCATGGAGCGGCATGACTGACACGGCCGAACAGGAAGAACGCAACCGCACGATTTACGCACGTTCGAGCGATGTGCTCAAGGGCTATGAGCCGATCGATGCGCCTTATCTGAAGACGAAAGGCCGTCCCCTGCTCTTTCGTTCGATGCAGAAGAAAGAGGTCGTTGTTAGCGAGGCGGATTTCTCTATGCTCACCCGGCCCGATGTGACGCGCATCACATCGGGCGATGAGGTCGTTATCGGAAGGGCCTTAAAGGGCGAGTTACTTGCTCCTTCCTTTTTACTTCCGTTTTTACTGAAAGGCCAGATCCTTATCAGCTACTGGCATACGGACGCCGAGATCCGGTTAACGGGTGAATCGGCATCGAACGGACGCATCTGCTATGAATTCAAGGGCGAGCATCATTATTACACGAACGAGAAGAACACGGACCCGCTGAGCTTTGCCGTATGCGTTGAGGTGAAGAGCGGGCAGATCTCGGTTGTGGGGAGATAGACAGGCTAACCGTAGAGAGCGTGGGGCGCGAAGAAGAGTAAACCGCAGAGGGCGCTGAGGACACGGAGGGGGAAGGAGAGAGTTGTTGGGGGCGTTATACGTTCACTATTCTTCCAGTTGAGTTCCAGTCACCGCTACGGGAGTTTGTGGCTCGATCAAAGAGTTGTTGTCCACGAAAGACGCGAAACTCGAATACAGGGTTTTGCCGCTCCTTATAAAGCCCTGTATCGTGAACAAAAATACAATATCAGGGTAGCTTCTCGTTAGCCGGGGTTTTCTCTCGCATGTTCAGTAAGCCAGTTCGTCAGTTCTGATTCGTTGAGTTTTCCGGCCGCCAGTTGCAGCATCCTGGCTACGACATCCTCTTCTGTGGCGTCAAAATCGTATCCATTCAAACCGAGAAATACATACATCGCCATGAAAGCAATGCGCTTGTTGCCATCTACGAATGGATGGTTTCGGGCTATTCCATAGCCGTAAGCCGCAGCGAGCTGAAGCAAGTGGACTCTGTCGTCGTAATTGAGGAGATTCTGCGGACGGAAAAGAGCTGACTCCAGCAATCCTTGATCTCGTATGCCATGGATGCCGCCCGACTGATTGATTTGATCCTTGTGGATCGCAAGGATCATCCTTTCGGTCAGCCATCTGATCGATCGCTTCATTTCGCAAGTTCTTTAAGAGCGTTACGATATTTTCGCGCTCCTTTTTCGTACACCTGCATCGCCTGGTCGAAATCCGGATCATACGGAGAGAGCAGGATTCCCGAATCCGTCTCGATCAGGTGCACCCGATCTCCAGGCTGAAGGTGCAGGCGTTCGAGCATGGATTTCGGGATGGTCGCTCCTTGCGAGTTACCGATATTTCGGATTACCGTTTCTTTCACTGCCATGTTATAACAATCGTAATACTGCGACACTCGTCCATCATTTTTTGCGGCGACGGAGGCACTGTGGTCGCCGGACATCCCCTGTTGGATTCCCTCGCTGCCAGTTGAGTTCCAGTCACCGTTATGGGAGTGGCGGCAGGAAGAGGTGAACCGCAGAGGGCGCTGAGGACACGGAGGGAGGAAGGAGAGAGTTGTTGGGGGGCGTTATACGGCGTCAGTATTCTGCCAGTTGAGTGGACGTCGCTGCTACGGGAGTTTGCGGCTCCATCGAAGAGTTGTTGTCCACGAAAAGCATGAAAGACGCGAAACTCAAAAGCAGAGTCATTCGGTTTTCCAGAGCCTCATCCTGTGAATGTAGACCCAAAGAATCTGGATGGCTTCTCGTTAGCCGGGGGAATTCTTTCGTGCTCTTCGCGGAGCTGTTTCTGCATCGACATCCCCGCTTTTGCCCAAGGAGTTCCGATATGTCTTCCATTCTTCCAGGGTGAAGGAGCAATTTCCAGATTGAATCTGTATCATCGCCGGCGCAAAGGCCTCCACGCTCTCCATGGCTGCATGCCAGATTCGGTCCGTAAGACCTCTCCTCTCAAGGGAAACAGAGAACCCGGCCGTCGTCGCTCGACATACGTCAAACAGCAGACCCGGCTTCTTATCGCTCAGGTCGCCAGGATCTTGTAGAAACCAACCCTCGTAATTGACGGAGGGAACACTTGCCACGTCAACCGGTTGCCCACCCAGGACATGCCATGCGAGGTGAATTCCTCTTCGAGCGAACTCACCAACCCAGTGAGCCGGAGCTGGCAGTGGCCTCCGGCTCACAACCACAGTAAACTTCGCTTCGTTTGGCTCTGGCTTCACAAGTTCGACGAATTGGGGAAGCTCCACAACGTGCACGACGCTACATTTAAGCCTGACACTGGGAGGAATGTCTATCAGGAAGTCAATCCCTTCTGCCGCTAGCATCGTATCTAATCCGTTAATGCATCCATCAAAAGAGAACTCTTGCCACTCCGAGTCGAAGTAATATTCCGTGACTCCTTGCGCCAACAACCTGAATGCACGGTACACCATCTCGGAATTCGCCTCGTAAGTGCCCTTGATGGGATAGCCCAGCTCCACAGTTACCGCCGTCGGTACGGCATCTGACTCCAGCCCAGGTATCGGTGTCATGCTTATCACGCGGCCGTCCTGAAAATACGAATGCTCCTGGGCCCATCTTTCCAATTGGTCGTAATGCTCTATCTGCATCATACTTTCGCCTCCGACATCGCGCCTAACGTCATTGAGCCTACGAAGCAGGGAGCGCCCACGGGATTCAAGCGAAGCGGGCTGTCTTCGAGTTGTTTGCTGCTCACACCCAGCTCAGACAAATCAGTTTCCGCCTTCGTAGTAATCTACGTTTAGATTGTCTGCAATTTCGTATGCCCACTCTCGATTTTCCGAGTCCACGTCAAAGAAACAGAATTCCACGAACTGCGATCCTATGGTAACATAGAACGCCCCATCGTCGCCATTGTCCCATGCCAGGCTTCCATCATCAAGTTCTACGACACCTGGGTATGCAGAGCGAATTTCACTAACGAAGGTATCTGTCGGGAATTGCATCAGGTGTGGGGAGCTGGCACCGTTCAATACAGTCCTGCGGATCCTCTCAAGGGAACTATCATTCAGTTCTTTCCCCGGAACGAGATTCCAGAAAACAACTCGGAACGCCATGGCTTTTCCTCCTCAAAAAAAGCATACGGCAACACGATGCTGCCCGGAACATAGAGAGCACAGCCTCTAATCTGCTGTTAGACGCGCTAAGCCGATTCTTTACAATCTTGCATTGAACGCTCAAAGAGTACCGCCATCTGGCCAGTTTTTCCAATGCGTATTCGGCGGCAGTGAAGGCTTATAAACTTTTAAGTCTCCACTGACAAGGACTTCAGCAAGCTGCTGGAACGTTTCAGACACACCTGGCCGGTGACTATCATCCGCCACATCCGGATGATTCCATTCTTCAAGCTGCATGACATGTTCAAGATTCAGCGGTATATTGTAGCGACGCTCATCAGGCGTTGCCATAACAAGCTCTCTATAGTTGGCAGCGAGTAACCGGCACAGTTCAAACGTATAGATCTGATTGGGATCCGTCAAAGATACGTCGGCAACTGCGTAATCTGGACGCGAAGGTACTGGAATTCTATGGCCCCGTATCAAGATATCTCCACCATGATTATTGACAACCTCCCAGTCATCTGGTTGCATCCAGTGACCCTCTTCAATCGGAAAAACGAATCGAGTCTCATTGTTCGGATTGGCTTCAATATAATCTCTAAAAGCCGAATGGCTCACAAATTCGGATTCGCGTTGCCGATTGAACAAATTGCTGCCAAAGGTGGCAATCTGAGTATGAGGGATTCCAGAACGCGGTGAAAAACCAAATACTTCTACGACAATTGCCCAATCGCTTGCAGAACGATACAGCGAGAGCCGACTGGCAGCAAGATATACGTATCCATTGTCAAGCATGGGGAATGTGAAATTGTCACAGCAGCGATCCAGGACATTCAGAATTTCCTTGCTATTCATTGCTGTTGACCTTTGAAACCGCTGTCCTGGCAATCTATGGGCATACTGCGCCTAACTCCCATAGTATGCCCTCACTCAGCACACTGAGCAGCAGTCATACGCGCAATCCTCCCTTGTTCCAGAAATTCCGTCCATCATTTTTTGCCGCGTCACAGGCACTGTAGTTCGATCGCGGGAATGATTCGATTAAAATCAAGGGATACTTGATGCCAGAAGCTCTGCAGGCTTGCCCGGGCCTGCACTGCAAGCGAAGCCGAGGAGCGGAGCCTTTAGCCGTAAGTTATGCGCCGTTCTGTTACGGGCATGCTTCAGCAACAAAGCCCTCTCCATACAGTCCGCCGATTCTGAGTTTTTCGTCTGTAAAAGAATACGTGTACGGCTCGTTCATCTCTCGAAGGTAAATCTCATGGTATCGCTCACCATTCATGTTGATTTGTTCAGGGAAGACAAACATGGAATTGCCCGTTGTCGGCCTGGCATCCAGCCTGGAGGGCTGAAAGAGAAATGGAAGCTTGCATAGATTGAGAGTACCATCAGGACCGCGCCAGATGTGCCGGAGATGATCAGGAATACCTGTAACCGGGGCCTGTTTCTGGAATTCCCCTGTATCATCGCCGATCGACAGTTTGATTCGATCGAGACCCGAAGGTCGAATTTTGATTCTAATCGGAGGTCCTTCGTAGCACATGAATAACAACCCGTCCATTTCGTATTCACCGTTTTCAAATGAAACGTTTTCGAAGCCCTTAATTTCGGAGCGGGACAATTGAAAAGACCATTGATCGGAATAGCAAAGAAGCAGTAAGCGCCCTTCGGATAACCAAGCCCCTGAGAGTTGATTCAGAGCGCCGCATTCGTGATTTCCTGAAAAGCGCGGAAGAGTGCCGGAAATCAGCTGATCGTAGTATTCCTGTGTCCCGGCAGAGAAGGAGTAAATCCACCCTTCTGGGAAGCCCGGTGAACGAATACGAAGCCAATTGCCCTTTTTGTCCAATTCCTCGATCCTGATTCCCGCTGGAAGATCCACGAGGGCTGCCTTTGACTTCCACTCAGGTTGCGCGTACAGGGGAACTCTATCAAGCGTAATCCAGGATGGACGGGCTTTTTGAAAGTAGTCATCTACGGATTTCGCATAGCCGCCAAAAATCCAGCCCGATTGACGACGGGAATTCTGAATTTGATACCATTTCGCAGATATCCCGTCGATAGTATCCGCCGGACCGATCTGCTGAATGAGAACCTTTTCCCCTTTGCCGGCCAGTCCGACAACCGCACCAGTCAGACTCGGACGTTCCCGCATGCGGAGCATGGATGCTGTGACGATGAAGGGATTACCGACGGTGTCGTCTTGAACAGGCCGCGGACAATCACAAAAAGTCAACGAGAATAGGACCAATAGAGCAACTCTGGCGTACATTGTTTTCCCCGTAACAGAATGGTGTACAACGATAGAGTTTCCACGATAGCCAGCTTCGCTGGCACTATCCGAAGTTGACCAACTCGCCCCCCCTCACTCCAGTGAATTCACAAAGAACCCCGTGCGCAGCTTCGGCTCGAACCAGGTCGACTTCGGAGGCATAACCTCTCCGGCATCGGCGACAAGAAAGAGGGCATCGATGGGCGTGGCATGCATCGAGAAGGCGACGGCCCACTCGCCCGAGTCTACCTTGCGCGTTAACTCCGCCTCGCCGCGAATGCCGCCGACAAAGGCAATGCGCGACGATGTGCGCGGATCATCGATGCCAAGGATGGGCGCCAATACCTGATCCTGCAACACGGCAACATCAAGGCCTTTCAGCACATCGGCGGGTACCTGATTCGGCCGGAACTCATACCACTTCTTATCGATATATACGTCGATGCGATGAAGGTCAGACTTCGTAGCTGTGCGCTCCGTCAGCGAACCGAGCTTGCGCAGAGCAGCGAGAAAATCCGAAGGGGCCAGGCCGTTCAGGTCTTTGACGATGCGGTTATACGGCATGATATGCAGCTGCGCCGACGGAAAGGTAACGCTTAAAAAATACTGGAAGGGCGACAGCTCGGTGACGGGCTGCCCGGCAGACGCAGCCTGTTCGCGGCGCTGCAATCCGACGCGGACGGTCGATGCCGTGCGATGATGACCGTCGGCTATATAAACGGCGTCGAGCTTGCGATAGAGATCAAGCAGCTCGGTTTGAACGGCGCCCGGAGCGATGCGAAAGATCTCATGCCGCACGCCGTCATCGGTCGTGACGTCATAGTCGGCCGGACGCTTCGTCTGTTCGGTTAAAATCTCTTCGATGCGCGGAGCGGCCTCGGAGCGATAGGCGAAGAAGACGGGCTCTGTGTTGCAGCCCGTGCGGTCGATGTGACGCAGGCGATCCTCTTCTTTGTCGGGCCTCGTGAATTCATGGCGCTTGATCCGGCCTTCGACGTAGTCGTCGATATGCGAACGTCCGGCGATGCCCGTCTGACTGCGACCGAAGGCCGTTAACCGATAGAGATAGAGCGACTCGGCGTTATCACGAAAGAGCAGTCCGGCATCGATCCACTTCTTGAGATTTTCGGCGGCACGGTCGTAGATGACGTCGGCATGCGCATCCTGCTCGGGCGGGAACTCAATCTCTGATCTGATGATATGAAGGAACGAATCCGGCCCTGCCATCGCCCGGGCCTCTTCCGTATCCATGACGTCATACGGAGGACAGACGATGGCCGAAGCCTTCTCCTTATTCGGAAGATACGCTGCAAAGGGCTGGAATCGCATGCTATACCTCGTTTAACCCAGATCGCGGATGACGTCGGCCGGAGCCTGTACGAGCTCGATCAAGACGCCTTCGCCTGAGAGCGGGAACTGTTCGTTGCCCTTCGGATGCATGAAGGCTACCTTGTGGCCGGCTGCTCCGACGCGGATGCCGCCCGGCGCGAAACGCACGCCCTGCTGCTCAAGCCACGATACGGCCTTCTCGATGTCGTCCACCCACAGACCGATGTGATTGAGCGGCGGAATATGCACCTTCGGACTTTTCTCGGGATCAAGTGGTTGCATGATGTCGATCTCGACGGCATGAGAGCCTTTGCCGATACGCAGGATGTCTTCGTCGACGTTCTCTTTCTCGCTTTTGAAATCGCCGGTCTTTTCGAGACCGAAAAGCTCGACCCAGAGCTTAGAGAGACGGCCTTTATCGGGTCCGCCGATGGCGATCTGCTGAACGCCCAGTACACGAAAGGGTTTGGTTTGCATGACACCATGGTTTCCGTTTTGACCTCTGCTGTCGTTTATTTTTCGTGGTGATCCGCTTCCCTCAAGGGTGATGCGCCATTCCAGCTTCTAACGAGGAGAATGTCATGAGTCTCTGGTTTATCGAGAATCTCGAAATTGCCGACGATCTGAAGGCACAGGTTCAGATCAAAAATCGTCTTCATACGGAGCAGAGTCCGTTTCAGAAGATCGAGATCTTCGAAACGACCGGGCTCGGACGTATGCTCACGCTCGACGACGTCATCATGTGCACCGAGTACGACGAGATGGCGTATCATGAGATGATCGTTCACGTGCCCATGTTCGCCCATAAGAATCCCGAGAAGGTTCTTGTCATCGGCGGAGGCGACGGCGGCACGGTGCGCGAGGTGCTCAAGCATCCCGGTTTAAAGCACGTGGACATGTGCGAGATCGACGAGCGCGTCGTTCGCGTCAGCGAACAGTATCTGCCGTCGTTCGCATCGGAGCTCGGGCATCCGAAGGCCGCTCTGCATTTCAAAGACGGCATTCAGTGGGTGAAGGATCGCAAGAACGAATACGACGTTATCCTCGTCGACTCAAGCGACCCTGTCGGTCCGGCCGCCGTTCTTTTCACCGAAGAGTTCTTCGGCTACTGCCGCGACTCGCTGAAAGAAGACGGCATCCTCGTCAACCAGGCCGAGAACTTCTACATGCACCGTCCGATCATCAAGCGCATGCTCGGCTTCGGGGCCAATCTCTTCCCTATCAGCAGCTACTACTTCACCGTCATCCCGACGTATCCGGGCGGTCAGATCGGCTTCACCTTCTTCTCGAAGAAGTACACGCCGTTTGAAAATCTGGAGGCGCGCACATCGGGCGATCTCAGCGGCTTTAAGTTCCGCTACTGGACGCCTGAGATCCATCGCTCGGCCTTCCAGCTCCCTCGCTTTGTGCGCGATGACTTCGGGTTGAAGCAGTATTGATTCTGTTCTAGCGGGCGTTCGGTGAGACGGGCGCCCGGTGAAGCCGAAGAAAGGGGTTAACCGCGGAGGGCTCTGAGAGCTCGGAGGAGATCCGGATAGGGGTTGGCGGGAGTACGAAAATTGACTCGCTATAGTTTAAAGCCGGTTGACCACGGAGGGGGGATGAAGCGCATCTCATATATAGCGATCGCTGCTTTCATTTCGCCGCTGGCCGCTACTTTGCTGGCCGTATTGGATTTATCTCTACAAGAGTTTGTAAATCAATTCTGGTTCGATATTGACATCCTTGACAAAATAGCATGCGGCCTGCCCTGGTATCTGCCGTTCTATCTTTTCTTGATCAGCCCTGTCGTTTTCGTTGCAACAGTGCTTGCCCTGAACATCAGCCACCGCAGCAGCCATACGCATCGCATTCTGGCAGGAACGCTGTTTATTGCTCTCCTGATCGTCAGTCTCTTATTTGTATTCCAGGGACCGTGTACTCTCCTGTACAGGCTTGCTTCTGCGATCTTACTGTTTTCTGGAGTCTATCTATTGCGCCCGTTTCGATTCCTGTTTGGTGAAGAAGCCGGTTTCCCGAGTCGGCCGTTTTCAATACTCTTCATAATTCTGATTATAGTGGTTATATTACTCTTCTTAATTGCTCCCAATATCGAGCACTGTATTAAGGGAAAGTGCTTCGGTGCATTGTAGGCGCCCCTTACAAGAACACGTTTCCCAACACCCATCCTATGGAGGTCGAGGTCTGAGATCATGTCACACTGGAAAATCGTAGACGACTATTTCCGGAACAACAACGTGTCCGGTGCCATCTCATACCTTAATGGATTCCTTTCCGCAAACAATGCTCAGCAGTTTGGCAGTATTGTCGGCGCGTCGTTTACAAATCCGCCTTCCTCGGTTCTCGCAGAAATAAACCGTTTTATTGAGGCTAACGAAAAGCAATTTGACGTAAAAGCTGTTTATCTCGAAATAAACGGCTTCGATATCAACCATGAGCGCTGGTATTTCGATCTTTTTGCATACTCCAGCTACTCTGAAAACGTCGACGACACCGAGTGGCTTTGCAACTGGCAGTCAGATCAATGGCCTGAAATAGATCTGACAGGCATGACCTCCGCTCAGGAGGCTTTTGCATGGTATCACAACGAGCGCATCTGGAAATCACAGCCGGAACTCAAATCTGTCTATGAGGCATCCATGCTTCTGATCACGGCAAAGTTTGCTCAACTCATTGGCACAGCTTTAGAGGCCGGCCATCTTTTCAAGGCCATTCCTGTCCTTGCAACAGCCCATGGCTTTGAGTCGCTTGTTCGGTACGAGCCATGGCACATCACTGTTGTGAGCCCATGGCTTATTGGGCAAATTTCAAGTGTGCTGACCACTCCGATATCTTTTCATGTCCGGACAGCACCATCTTTTTTCAACCGGAGTCCAGACGATACGGACTTATAGTACACGATGGCGGCTCTTCTTTTATTGAAATTCAATTCTGTCCCTGGTGCGGTTCATCACTGCAACAGGTCCGTCAGGAATGAATCCTTGGAACCCGTGACCCAGACGTTTTTCTTAACCCTGCCTTCCCTCCGTGGTCACCCCTCCTCTCTCTATCAAAACGTCATTGACTGAACGGCTGCGTACCTCACCATCGTATCGCTGCCCTATACACGCCGCTTTCGGCGCGCGCCAAGTACCAGAGAAACGATATGAACTACCAAATAGACTGTCTTTCTTTTAATACGAAGCAGATCCTTGATCGCATCAAGAGGACAGATCTTGTTCCCAGCTTAGAGCCCATAAAAGAAAAAGCCGATGAGATCCTCACCAAATTCAAAGAAGCCGGGCTCACTAACCTGGAAGAAATCAGAAAGTCGCTTTCTTCGAAGAAGAAGTTAACAGACATCGCCCTGAGGCTTCAAATAGATGAGAATTTGCTGGTACTGTTCAAAAGGGAAATCGAGGGTTGGATTGCTAAAGACAGATCTATTGACGAATTCGATTGGATTCCGATAAAAAACAGGAAGCTCTTAAAGGAATCTGGAATCTCCTCCTCAAAAGAAGCCTTCGAAAAACTGAACAGCGCCACAGCACGCGAAGAAATCAGCAAGAGCCTGAAGATCGATGAAGAGACACTACGCGAGATTTACGGCATCTCCAACCTGATGCGAATACGATGGCTGAGTCCGACGTTCACGCGGATCTTCTATGACCTACACTACACAGTGGAAAAACTGCATCAAGCAAGAGCGGATCTGCTTGCAAAAGAAGTAGATGATTATAACAGGAAGGTTCACTACTACAAAGGCAAGATAGGCGAAAGAGATATGAACAGGATCATTCTCGAATCTCAGTATGTCGACCGGTAGAAGCGCCACAAATAGCTGACAGCGGAACTGCACCCTGCGAAAATGACGTTCCGGTAAGAGTCACACCCCATGGAAAAGCCCGTATTCAACAGGAAGCTGACGCCCGCACTCAAACCCTATCAGCGGCGTCTTTTTGAGATTGTCTTTGAGGCAGAGACCCCCGCGGGCAGGCGCTTCGATGAGGTGTTGCTGCTGCTGATCGTCACCAGTCTGCTGGTGATCATGCTTGAGACGGTGCAGGGCTTTGCTGCGCTGGTCTATCAGATCTTCTATGGAATCGAGATCATGATGACTCTGATCTTTACGGCAGAGTATATCGTGCGCATTCTGATTGTAAGAGAGAAAAGAAAGTATATCTTCAGCGTGCTCGGGATAATCGATCTGATTTCCATTCTGCCGACCTACCTTGAGCTGCTCTTCCCCGGTATGCACTACCTGATGGTTTTTCGCACACTGCGGATGCTGCGCATTTTCAGAGTGCTGAAACTGACAAAGTTTACGAGCGAGGCAGAGGTGTTGCTTCGTGGTCTGAAGTCGAGTCGATACAAGATTACCGTGTTTATTGCTTCAATCTTCGTTTATGTTGTGATATTCGGAACCGTGCTCTATGTGGTGGAAGGCCCGGAACACGGGTTTACCAGTATTCCCTTGAGCATTTACTGGGCGATCGTAACGATGACTACGGTCGGCTATGGAGATATCGTGCCGGTGACGGCGGCAGGAAAATTCATCTCTGCCATCGTCATGATTCTCGGTTACTCCATTATAGCCGTACCGACCGGCATTATCTCGGTGGAGATTGCACGTGCTGTTCGCGAAGGAGCATCCGAATTAAACACCCGCAGCTGCCCGAGTTGCACGAAAGAAGGACACGATCCTGATGCCAGCTATTGCAAATTCTGCGGTAACCAGCTCACGGTGTCAGAGTAGCCGGTCGGGCAGATCTATATGAGAGTGAAAAGGCACTTGCACCAATGCTGACAGTCGTTTCTGTCTGGGCGCTACTTGGAATTTATACGGTGGTGGCTACAGACGAAGTATCAGATTATTCTAAAGAAAGCGAATATGGCTTCGATACGGCGCATGATAGAGTTCATCTGGCAGCCCTACATCGTTAACCACCCGCATCACTCCGATACCACCCCTTCTCTCCCTCCCCTTTTTTCCTTGACCTATCACGCATCCTCTACTATACTGTAATGCGTTCCGGCACGGGCCTGTAGCCTCCGTGCCGCTCCACGCAAGGGCCTGATGCCACAGACCTTTACGCGGAGGAATCATGCTACCCCATCATTTTGAATTCGATCCAGAAGACCCGCCAGAGTATCTGCCTCTGCGCGCCTGTTCGTTGATCGGCGATAATCGCACGGCGGCTCTTGTCGGCGCCGATGGCAATATCGTCTGGGCATGCTTTCCGAATTTTGACAGCCCATCAGTTTTTGCCGCCCTGCTTGATCCGGCGGCAGGTACGTTTCGTATTCGTCCGGCACGGCGCTACCTGGCCCATCAGCGTTATGAGGCCGAGACGAACATTCTCGTCACCGAGATGTCGACGTCGGCGGGCGTTATCCGAATCCGTGATTTCATGTCGGTCGCTCCGGGGCGTAAGCTACCGACCGCCGAGCTGCATCGCGTCGTCGAAGGCGTGACGGGAGAGGTGGAGATGGAGCTCTGCTTCGCGCCTGCCTTTGATTATGGCCAGTCCAAAAGCGAGTTTCGGATCACGCAGAACGGTGTGCTTGCACGCTTCGACGGCAAGCGTGCTTCGCTTTCGACTCGCGTTCCTCTTTCTGTCGAGAACGAGCAGGTCATCGCTCGCTTCCTTCTCTGTGCCGGGCAGGACGAGGTCTTTGTCTTCGACTGGAATGCGCCCGGCGTGCTGCCTGTTGAGGGGTATCGCTCGGTGCGTCGTCTGCACGAGGCGCGACATTACTGGATTCGCTGGGTGGAACGCTTTCAGTATTCCGGACGCTATCGCGAATCGGCCGTGCGTTCTCTGCTTGCATTAAAGCTGCTCTGCTACGAGCCTACAGGAGCCATCGTCGCCGCTCCGACGGCGTCGTTACCCGAATGGATCGGAGGCTCGCGTAACTGGGACTATCGTTATTCATGGGTGCGCGATTCGTCGTTTATCCTCTGCGCCCTCTTTCGCTCGGGCTTCGTCGAAGAGGGCTCGGCCTACATCGACTGGCTGCTTTCGCAGATCCTCGATTCAGGTACCGGCCACCTGCGCATCCTCTACGGCATTCGCGGCGAAGATCCGCCTGAAACGGAGCTGCCGCTTCGCGGATACCGCGATTCACGCCCCGTTCGCGTCGGCAACGGAGCGGCCGATCAGTTCCAGCTTGATATCTACGGTTCGCTGATCGACGCCGCCTATCAGTATGATCTTTACGGCGGAAGTTTAACCGCCGCCGAATGGGCCATGCTGCGCGAGATTATCGAGACGGTGCGCGATCGCTGGCGATTACCCGATCAGGGCATCTGGGAGGCGCGCAACGAGCCGAAGCATTATACGTATTCGAAACTCTGGGCCTGGACGGCGCTCGATCGCGGAGTACGTCTTGCGCGCCGTCTTCGCGTGCCCGCTCCGATCGAACGCTGGCAGGAAGAGGCGATCAGCATCAGAGCCGAGGTGCTCGAACGTTCGTGGAATGCCGAGCTGGGCGCCTTTACGGCGACCTATGATTCGGCAGATCTCGATGCTGCCGTTCTTGTGATGCCGGTGATCGGATTCCTGCCGCCCGATGATCCGCGCTTCGAGTCGACGACGGCGGCCGTTCTGCATCATCTGAAAGCGGGCCCCTATCCGCTTGTATACCGATATCTGGCCGAAGATGGCATCAACGAGAAGGAGGGGGCCTTTCTTCTGCCTTCGTTCTGGATCGCGCAGAACCATGCCCTGGCCGGCAATATACCGAAGGCGCGAGAAACGCTCGAAGCGCTGATGCGCATCGCAAGCCCGACGGGGTTATTCGGCGAAGAGCACGACGCCGAGACGGGCGATATTCTCGGGAATTATCCGCAGGGCTTCAGTCACCTCGGACTCTTACAGGCCGCTCTCGAAATCGAGAAGGCGACTTTGAAACAGCAGGAGGAACTATGAAACGCTGGCTAATGATAAGCAACCGATTACCCGTATCTAAGGATGCATCGACGGGAGAGATCAAACTGAGCTCCGGAGGCCTTGTCTCGGCGCTGGGCGGAATACGCAACGGTATACCGAAGCTGTGGATCGGGCTTGAGCCGCGCGAGGCGGGCGATCCATCGCCTGCGCTTACCGGTAAAGAAGGCGAGATCGAATACCGCGGAGTTCCCGTAGATGTAGGGTTATACGACCGCTATTATAACGGCATCTCAAACGACGTACTCTGGCCGCTCTTTCACTACGAAGGCGGGCTCGTGCATTTTAACGGCGAAGACTGGGATGCCTATGTGCGCGTGAACGAGCTGCTCGCCGATGCGATCGCCGCAGAGGCCCGCGACGATGAATCGGTCTGGATCCATGACTTTCATCTGTTTCTTCTGCCGGCGATGCTTCGCAAGCGCAAGCCCTCGCTGCATATCGGATTCTTCTTGCACATCCCATTCCCCAGCTCCGAGATCTTTCGCCAGCTTCCCGTGCGCGAAGAGATCTTGCAGGGTATCATGGGCGCCGATCTGATCGGATTTCACGACTACTCGTATCTGCGCCACTTCTGTAACGCCCTGCACGCGGTACTCGGCGTCGGATCAGACATGCTATCGGCCGAATACGAAGGTCGTCGCATCACGCTTGGCGCCTTTCCCGTCTCGATCGATACGAAGTCGTTTCATAACCGATCACGCGAACCCGCCGTCGAAAAGATTCTACGTCGTTACCGACAGTCCTTTCGCGGTCTCAAGCTCATCCTTGGCATCGACCGCCTCGACTACATTAAAGGGCTCAGGCTCAAACTGCAGTCTTTTCGCGAGCTGCTTGCGCGTAACCCGGAGCTTGTCGGCGAGGTGCAGCTTCTTCAGATCGCCGTGCCTACGCGGCAGGATGTTCCCGTCTATATTCAATTGAAAGAAGAGGTCGAGCGGCTGGTCGGCGAGATCAACGGCCGTTTCGGACGAGCCGACTACGCTCCCGTCCTTTACATCTACAACTCCATCCCCTTCGAAGAGCTGCTTGCTCTGTATAGACTGGCAGACTGCCTTCTTGTTTCGAGTCGCCGCGATGGCATGAATCTTGTCGCTCTTGAGTTCATAGCGGCGCAGAGTCCGACAAAGCCGGGCGTCGTCGTTCTCAGCGAATTCACGGGTGCGTCGGCGACGCTCAGCCATGCGCTTACGATCAACCCCTGGGATGTGGAAAAGACGTCTGAAGTTTTGAAAAAGGCGCTGTCCCTCTCCGATGCGGAGCGACGTGAGATGCATCAACCCATGCTGAAATATCTGATGCAGTATGATGCCACAGACTGGGCGGCGTCGTTTATGAAATCTCTCGAAAAAACGCGAACTGTGCCCATTCCTGAACGACTGATGCGCCTTAAACCCTCACAACACGACGACTCGATCAGAGCGGCCGTTAAGCCTGTGAAACTTCTCGTCTGCGACTATGACGGCACCCTCGTGCCCATTCAGCCACGCCCCGAAGACGCCTATCTGCGCGACGACGAACGCCGGTTTTTGCAGAAGATTCTTGATTCCGGTTACGAAATACTTGTTATCAGCGGACGATCGGCTAACTTTCTCGAAGAACAGTTCGGGAATATGCCGGTCACGCTTGCCGCCGAACACGGGGCGACGATGCGACCGAAACATTCCACAAAATGGAAGCAGCTTGTAACGACGCAGATTCAGAGGTGGTATCCGGTCGCCGAAACTTTAATGAAGGACTATTCGCGTCGCGTACCGGGCAGCGTCGTCGAGAAAAAGAAATATGCCATCGTCTGGCATTATCGACAATCTCCTGCTTCTTTCGCTTCGTACATGGCTCTGAAGCTCGGCGAAGAACTCGCCTACGGCCTGGCAAACCAGCCTGTGGAAATCCTGCCCGGCAACAAGATCGTCGAGGCTCGCGCCGTAGAGGCGAATAAGGGAACGTTCCTGCGCCGCTTCTTAAAAGAGAATCCTCAGTTTCGTGAGCAGCTGCTTGTGGCCGGCGACGATCGCACCGATGAAGACCTCTTTCGCGCCGTCGACCAAGAACAGGCCGTAACGATCAAGGTCGGGCCAGGGGCTTCTTCGGCCCGTTACCGTGTCGACAGTCCCGCCGATCTGCGCGCGATCCTGACAGAGCTGCTTCTGCAAGAGCAGGTCGGATAACAAGGAATGCCTGCGAGGCCGACGAGGCTGCATCGTGTAGCCTGTAGAAGCCATTGCCTCTACTTCAGTCGATCTTCAAGCGCCTTTGCTACGGCCTTCATCACCGAGATGCGAGCGAAGTTCTTATCGTTAGCCGGAATCGGTATCCAGGGTAAGGCATCGCTGCCGGTCTTCTCGATCATCTCACAGGCGGCGGCCTCATAGGCGTTCCATTTATCGCGGTTACGCCAGTCTTCTTCGGTGATCTTGTACTGTTTATAAGGCGTCGTCTGACGATCACGAAAGCGCTCGATCTGCTCTTCAGGGGTCGTCTGTAGCCAGAACTTGAGAACGATGATACCCGACTCCGCAAGCTGCTCTTCAAAGGCGTTGATCTCACCGTAGGCCCGCTGCCAGTCCTCCGGAGAACAGAAGCCTTCGATACGCTCGACCAGCACGCGACCATACCACGATCGATCAAAGATCGTGATCTTGCCGCGGCGGGGCAGATGTCGCCAGAAGCGCCATAAATACGGATGCGCCTTCTCCTCATCGGTGGGCGCCGCTACCGAGACGACGCGATACTGCCGCGCATCAAGGGCGGATAACACCCGTCGGATCGCTCCGCCTTTACCTGCTGCATCCGGTCCTTCGAATACAAGGGCCATCGAAAGTCCTTTTTCTCTCAGCTTTCGCGCAAGAAAGCCGATGCGCGAGCGGTATTTCGTCAGCTGCGCTTCGTATTCTTCTTCGGTGAGCGTCTGCGTCTGATCGAGGTTTTCAAGGACGTTAAACTTCTTCGGCTTCGGCATATCGGGGCGCCGCTCTTCAGCCGGCCTGTTTTTCAAGGCCTCAAGCGCCGATTGCATGGCATTGCGTATGGTGCGTGTGACGACGATCGTGCGGTACTGCACGTCTTCGGCCTCGACCAGATGCCAGGGCGCAAAGGCCGTATTCGTGCGCCGTATGGCCCGTTCCGATATACGATGGAATTTCTTGTATTTCTTCACGAACTTCCAGTCGGATTTACTGACGCGCCAGGATTCATCGGGATGTTTTTCAAGCTTCTTCAGTCGCTTGATCTGCGAATCCTGCGAAAGATGCAGCCAGAACTTCAACACGAGTACATTTTCATCGGCAAGCATCCGCTCGAATTCGACGATACGGTCAAGCGCACGGTCCAGGTCGGCGTCATCGCTTCGGTTAAATACGCGATCGATAATCGGAGCCGTGTACCATGAGCCGAAAAAGATTCCCAGTCTGCCCGTCGGCGGTAGCACACGCCAGAAGCGCCACATAAACGGACGTTCGCGCTCTTCATCGGTTTCATCCCAGAAGGCCTGGACATCGATACCGCGAGCGTCCATCCAGGAGAGTAGCAGGTTGACGAGCTCGCCCTTTCCCGCTCCTTCGGCGCCGCCGACGATGACGATGACGGAAAGCGGGCTGACGGCCAGTTCTTTCTGCACCTCAAGTAAATCATGCCGCATGTGCGGCTCGATGCGTTTGAACGCAGCCTTGCTAAGACGATTCCCGACCTCTACCGATTCAAACATAAGGCTCTCCGTATTGTGATACGAAGAGCCTGTCATGGTTCAGGTTTGATGTCGATCCTTTTTCTGGATCAATCCTTTACACAGCGCACGCGAAACGATACGGTTGTCGTCGCCGGATTCGGAGTCGATCCATGAGCGCCATCCAGAGGACAGTTCAGAACTTCCAGATCATAGATACCATCGTTCTGATGCAGTATGGCCGTGCAATTCAGCGAGGGACCGTAAACGCCGGTTGGAACGTCGATATCGAGCACCCATCCGTTAGGTCCGAGAAGAATGCCCGAGGATTTCGTAAAATCGATATTGTGGATGTTCAGGGTCGGTGTATTCTGAGCACCGCTTCGATCCATGATGATGCCCTGCGCACCATCCGTACAGTTATAGACCTGATCTATCGTGTAGGTCGTCCCACCAAGAATCATCGTCGCCGTATTATCGGCCGGCTGTTCTATAGAACCGATCAAGCTCTGATTGCCTGCAAGCAAAAGCAGAGCTGCGGAATTGCCGTCGTCGCCCGTATCACAGGGGCCTAACACAAGCAAGAGAGTTATCAGGTATCTATTCATCGTATCTCCTTTCAGTGATTCACCTGAAACTGCAAACGCCTGAAGAGGCAGAAACTTGCATAATTTTCAACAAATACCCGATAAATTTCCTGCATTGAAAATATGCGACTAACCAGGAGTCGTTTTCAGACAAAAACGCATGAGTGGCGAATTTTTTCTTCTGGCAATCTGACTGATTGCTGACCATGAAGGACTATGAGAACAATCCACTTACTGATAATGATGATGAGTCTTTTTGCCGGTGCCTGTACAACCGCCAGTCGCCACAGGACGACCGATGAAAAACAGACTGTGCAATGCCCAGGCTCAACCATCGATTCCGAATGCCTGAAGATGGCCAGGAGCAAATGCCCTAACCTGGGCATCATCTCGTTCGACGGAGATCCGAGGCAACCGTCAACGGACAGTTCCGGCCGGGCCTATGTTATGGTGCAGTGCATGTGACGGCGGTAAAAAACCAGGAAAGTACTCGACATCCTGCGAATGATTTTAATTCTCAGGAGTATGGAATCCTTCCCGCTCTCTGCGCTGCTGCGCATGGTTCATATCGCCGCCATCGTCCACTGGATTGGCGGCGTCGCCTTTGTAACGACGGTGCTTCTGCCCGCCGTTGCTAAGCGCGTCTCTGCTGAAGACAGGGTGCATTTTTTTGAAGAAGTCGAATCGCGCTTCGCCACGCAGGCACGCCTCAGCACGGCCCTGGCCGGCATCAGCGGCTTTGCACTGCTCTGGCAGATGAACGCCTGGAGCCGACTGCTGTCCCCCCACTACTGGTGGCTGCACGGCATGATTGCCGTCTGGCTGCTCTTCACGTTGATGCTTTTCGTATTAGAGCCTCTCTTTCTACATCGCTGGTTCCTTGAACGGGCGCGACGCGATCCGGCGGGGACGTTTCGGCTGGTGCAGCGTATGCACTGGATACTGCTCGGCATAAGCACCGTCGTCACCCTCGGTGCGGCTGCCGGAGCTCACGGCTGGCTCTGGTTTCGTTAGTCAACGATCACCCAATCCAATACGATAGCTGAATCCGAAGTTTATGAACTGTAACGATTCTTTATAGCTCCTCTGCCTTATGTGAGACAGGGTATACTCGTTCAGTAACATCTCCTCTGTAGCCGTGCTATCCAAACGGTATGTATTGACGTCGCGCATGCGGATCTTCGAAGACTCCCACTGCCCCTGTAGCGTGAGTATCCAGCTCTCCCCGATATCATAATTGATACCAAAGACCACTGAACTGCCGGCCCCGGTGGACGATGCGCTCTCAGATAGAAAATTATAATACCCGTTCGTTGTGAAAAGCCGCTGCCCCTGGGTCCAGGTACCACGAAGTCGGTAGATCATTCCGCGCAGCTGCCATTCAAGATTACGAGAGGTTCTCAGACGATAGTCTAACCCTGCAATACCGCCTTGCAGATATAGTTCCTGCCTGCCGTAGGGAGAAAAGCCGTCATAGGCCTCGCCGTTCCCTGATCGGATTCCATAGATATGATTGTAGTCGACACGATAATAGAAATTCTTGATGCCGACAAGAGCAGAGATCTGCGATGGGGATCTTGAGTCGGTCAGGCGATAGCCACCTGTAATGATTCCACCGGACCTTCCGATGTCACGTGCATGCAGATAATGCAGCTCGGACTGCTCTGATGCGGTATTGCGCATCCGACTGGCAGTCATCTGTCTATCTTCGTGCCCCGTTCCGCCAAGCTCGAGCTCGGCCCGCCATCGATCGAAGTCGAACTGAAGACCGAAGGCGACACCGCTCGCGTCTTTTTTCCAGCCTGTGGACGTTGCCCCACCGTCTCGACCGGTCGCACGAAGTATCTCGCTTTGATGATTGAGATAAGGAAAGAATCTTGTGTAGGTTCCGAAGCCGACCATCATACGCAGGCGGAACTCCCTGTCCGACGGATCCGCGGCGATTCCCGTAACCCAGAAGAAAAGAATACATGAAGCCAGAACTCGAATCATAGATCAGACATGGCCTTCTGGTGTGAAGAGTCAAGAATTTCCCCTGTTCGCTCCCCCGTGATCCGTGCCCGGCGAAACCAGCGTCGATTCAGGTTTCATCAGACATGGAGCGAGCTTGGGGCACGAACCGATCACTCCCACTCAATCGTGCCGGGCGGCTTGCTCGTCAGATCGTAATACACCGAATCAAAAAGATCCGTGGCCAGCAGCCTTGCGGTTAACTCAGAAAGCAGGGCTGCGTTCATTTCATAAGCTGAAGCCGTCATGGCGTCCGTCGAACAGATCGGTCGCAAAACCACGCCTTCACGCCCGCTTTCGCTATCGGAGCTCAGAGGCACAAGCACGACGGGCATCTGCCATATCTCAGAATAGATCTTCTTCTCATGCAGGAATTCGTCGACGATGGCGTCGGCTCTCTGCAGTTTTGCAATTCGCTCCTCTGTTAAGAAACGGCCTGCAAGCAGATGATTGACGTTACCAGCCTGTGCATGACGCCCCGTACGCAGCAGAACGCGATTCACATGAGCGAACTTACCGGGAATGCGAGCGGCAAGTTCAAGCAGATCGGCCCATGCCCCGGGCCTTGCAAGTAGATCGCTCAGCGCCGCCGTATCAAAAAGCGCCGGATGCGCATAGCTGCGTTGATCGCCCTGCACGCCCACCGATCGCAGCGGCAACACAGAAACGGCAAGTTGCATCGCCTGAACTCGCGAAAAGAGCTCCGTCTCGCCGGCCAGTTCGCTAAAATCGGTCGATACGCCCGATTCATCGGCAGCCGTGCACAGACAACGCACGGCTAACCCCGGTCCTGGAAACGGATGTCGGTCGACGAGCACATCGGGAAGGCCGATGATGCGACCGAGCGATCGCACCTCATCTTTATAAAGATCACGCAAAGGCTCGATGACAAGGCCGCGGGCGATCAGCTCCTGAATGCGATTCACACGGTTATGATGCGTTTTGATCGTATGCGAGGACTTTGTCGCCCCCGATTCGATCGTATCAGGATAGATCGTTCCCTGACCGAGAAGCCACTCTTCTTCGTTCAGGCCCATCTCGCGGCTGACCTGCTGTTGGACGTCGACGAAAAGCTCGCCTATGATCCTGCGTTTTTTCTCGGGCTCCGATACGCCGGCAAGGGCCTTATAGAAATCCGCTTTCGCGTCGCGAACGCGCAGATCGACGCCGATGGCCGAGAGTGAGGCTCTGACTTTTTCGGCTTCGTTCTCGCGAAGAAATCCCGTATCGACAAGCATGCCGACAAGGTGCGATCGATCCATCTCTTTTCCGAGCAAAGCGAAGGCGACCGTCGAATCGACTCCGCCCGAGACCAGAAAAAAGACCTTCTTGTCTTTGAGAGACCGGCGAATCTTGCGTCGCTCGAACTCGACGTAATCCTCGATCTTCCAGGTATCCGTTAAGCCGCAAACGGCGATGAAGTTACGCAGCATCTGCTCGCCATACGTCGAATGGGTAACCTCCGGATGAAACTGAATGCCGTAAATATTGCGATCAGCATCAAAGACGGCGGTATTCTCGCACGAATCGGTGCTTCCGATGCGCGTGAATCCGACGGGAAGGCGGATAACCTCATCGCCGTGGCTCATCCATACCATCGACTGATCGGGAACGGCTTGAAAGATCGCCCCGCCCGATAGAAGATGCAATCGTGCCGGTCCGTACTCGCGAACCTGCCCGCGGGCAACCTCGCCGCCCAGCTGCTGCATGATCAGCTGGTGGCCGTAGCAGATGCCAAGTACGGGAAGGCCCAGAGCAAGCAGGGCCTTGGAAGCAGTAGGAGCGCCTGCATCGTAAACGGAGGATGGGCCGCCGGAATAGATGATACCTTTGAAAAAAGGGTCGAGACTGTCGCCGATCTCGTCGGGTTGTAGAATCTCGCTGTAAGCGCCCAGCCGGCGCAGTCGCGAAGCGATCAGATGAGCATACTGCCCGCCAAAATCAAGGACGGCGATGCCTCCTTCTTTTACAAGGGAATGGATCTCTTCGTGGCCGTGCATGGGGTTCTCCTGCGTGCAGTTTTTTCAGCCGACACAGGCGAGCAAGTTCATCTCCAGTCATAGCGCCCCGGTCCAGGCGCATTGCGCGCGACCTGAGTGCGATTTTTTCCCTCAAGCGGAAGCTCGACGACGAACTCCGTTCCGCTACCGTCGGTAGTGAAGCGGATCGTGCCTCCATGTTCTTCGACGATGCGCCGGACGATAGAAAGGCCGAGCCCCGTTCCCTCGCCCTGCTCTTTCGTCGTGAAAAAAGGATCCCAGACCTTTTCGCGAATGCCCTCGGGAATTCCGGGTCCGTTGTCGCGTATCCGCACGCACACACGATCGCCGACCGCTTCGGTTGAAAGCACGATAGTCGGATCGCTCCGACCGCGCACAGCATGATAGGCGTTCACCAACAGGTTACTCCAGACCTGGTTTAACCGGTCGGGATCGCATTCAATCGACGGTATGCTCGCGTAATGACGATCAAGATGCACCTGATTCTTCCAGATACTGCCCATGATTTCAAGCGTCGTATCGAGCAGCTCCTCAAGATTGGCCTTCACGAAGTCGCCGGCGCCGGAGCGCGAATAGATGCGCAGGGCCTTCACAAGACGGGCGATGCTTGCGGCCGATGCCGTGATGTTTTTCACATTACGGTAAATGCCTGCAATATCCCGCAGATACCCGATAAAACGACTGCGCGCGCTTTCGCCGATCTCTCCGTAAAGGATAACGATCTGCGCGAAAAGGCTTTCTGTCTTGATTCGCTCGCTTACCTGCTCGACTCCCGCCGCTTCAATATCTGTCATAAAGCCGTGGTCGATAAAAAATGAGGCCAGTTCATCCCCTCCCTGTATAGAAAGCTCTTCGAAGGTTAGCTTCAGACGGCGGCGTAGCTGAAAGGCCGACGACGGCAGCGACGGATTGCCCGTCAGCATATGGTAATTGAAGAAACGGATGATTTCAATGAAACGGTCGATGCGATCCGTATCGGGAAGCCATTCATGGATAGCCATACGATCAAGAAAGGAATCGAGCGTTTCAAAGAGGTTTTCGGATGCATTGAGGATAACGCCCGACGGTGTGTTGAGTTCATGGGCGACACCGGCCACCATAACTCCAAGAGTCGCCATCTTCTCGGACTGAATCATCTGATTCGTCGCCTCTTCGAGCTGCTGCGTGCGCTCGCGCACCTTATCTTCGAGAGAGACGAGAAGCGATTCCACACGCGTATAGATGATCGAGTTCGACAGAGCAAGTACGGCATACGTACGAAAATCTTCGATTAAGGCAATGTCGGGAGCCGGACATGATCCGACAAAAAGGACGGCGAGCACGGTTTCATTGAGAATCAGCGGCAGAATGAGCGAGGCCTGCGTCTCTTTACAGAAGCGCAGCAACACCTCGCGGTCATGTGCATCTCTTAAAAAGGCCAGCTCTTTCAGCGTGATGACTCGATCGTACTCCGTGATCGTCACAAAAAAGGGATCATAAACGTTCCAGGCCGAGCGAAGGCCAGGCACCATACAGCGGCTGACAAACTGCCCGCGATCTTCGTCCCAGATCAAGATGCCGACATGCGAGGTTTGAAAGAGCTCTGACGAAAACGACAGAATCTCGGTCAGGCCGTCATCGACGTTACGAAGCCGCATAATCGAGCGGCGGAACTCCTCCAGCCGGTGCTCCCTGCGCTGCTCCTGCTGCGGCGGCAGACTGTGAACGAATGCAATGAGCGTATCCAGCACCGGCAGGAGCCATTTCATGGTTGCACACTGAGGCGGCAGCACAGTATGGAAACCAAAAAATGAAATGGATCGTACGAGAAATCCACGGGGCCTTCTATTCGCTCCTGTCCGAGGATCTGCAGAGGGAGCGACTGGGCGTTCTACGCGGAAAACACCGCATCGACCGCGAAACCCACCCTTCCGGTATCCCTTTTCGCAATCCCATCTGCGTCGGTGACAGGGTGCAGGCAAGCGAAGACGATCCGGCCGCCATCGAATCGGTGGAGCCTCGTCGCAACGTCATCTTTCGCTCCTCCCCACATGAAATTCACAAGCTGGGTTCAAACGTCGATCGCGCCCTGCTGGTCATCAGCCTGAAGACGCCTCCGCTGCGCACCGGCTTCATTGATCGCTTTTTGCTGAGTGCTCGCGCCGGCGATGTTCCCGTCTGGATTATTTTTACAAAGCCCGACCTGCTGCAGCTGAACGAAGAAGAGGACCGGCAGATCGTCGAATACGTGCACCTCTATGAATCGCTCGGCATCCGTTGCTTTTGCGATAATCTCACCGAGCCGGGAAGCCGGCCGGCAGAGATCACGCTTCCGGGGCTTGCCGATCTGCTTCAGAGTCTCGACGGCACGACCTTGCTCTGCGGGCCTTCCGGCGCGGGCAAATCGACGCTGACCAACCTGATCCTGATGCGTTCGGTGCAGAAGACGTCGCACACCAGCGGTTCGACGGGAAAGGGCCGCCACACGACGACATCGTCGCAGCTTTTTCCGCTTGAAGGTGGAGGCTTCCTTATCGATACTCCAGGTATCAAGGAATGGGGCGTCGCTCATCTGAGCCGCAAGGACATCCTTGAGCTGACGCAGGAGCTTGCACCCGGTGTAGAGAACTGCCAGTTTCGAAACTGCGAGCACATGCCCGGAACGGATGGCTGTGGCGTGATTGAATTGCTGGAAAAAGGAGTACTTGCTCCATCGCGCAGAAAGAGCCTTGATCTGATTCTTGAAGAGCGGCATCTGCGCATACGACCGGGGGACTATAAAAAGGCAACGGGCCGCTTGCGCCCGAAGGGTGTTTCATGACGGCTTTACGACTGGGACTCATCGTTTTATTTTTCGCCTGGGCGCCTTCGCTTCAGGCCGGTCAGTGTCGCTTTACGTTGAATAACCAATCCACTCTCAAGATGGAAGGCGCCTTTCTCTACGCGCGCGGACAGGTTGCCAGCGCACGCGACCCGGCCTTTGCCGACGAGTCGTGGGCGACGATGAAGGTTCCGTTTCGCTGGCAGGATACGATGGGCGCCTATCGCGGCGAGATCTGGTTGCGCTGTCATATCACGCTTTTCGGCCAGCGCCCCGAGGCCGCCGGATTGCGACTGCGCGACCTCTCTGACGCCGACGAGGTCTATTTTAACGGCATTCGCATCGGCCAGACGGGTTCGTTCGCTCCGCTCAAGCCGGTTTTCTCTGAAGAGCGGCTGTATATGATTCCGGCGACGGCCTGGCAGGAGGATAATGTCATCGCCATCCGACTGTATGGGTCATCGGCGTTATCCGGAATCAAATCCGCTCCGGTTCTGATACGGGACGCTACGGCGACGGGAGGGCGTTTTCAGTTTGAGGGTATGGCTCTCGCCTTCTCGACGCTCTATATTTTTTTCGCGCTTTTCTTCGCCGTCCGCGGAGTCGTGACGCTTCGTCCGCGCGAGAATCTGATATTTGCAGCCTTCTGCGGAATGCTCGGCCTGTATCAGATGATCCGTAACGGCTATCGCTACGATTTCTTCGAAGAGTTCACGACATCGTTTGCCGCCGAGCTTCTGCTTTTGATTCCGCTTCCTTTTGTCTTTTATGAATTCCTGATCGCCTGGACCGAACACAATCGACCGCGCTATGTACTCTATCTTGAAGGTGTCGCCGGATTGCTCTGGATTTGCACGGCGCTCATGCCTTTCTTGCCGGCACAGAGAGTCACCACCCTTTTACAGGCTTCCATGTACATCAATCTGCTCATCCTTGCAGGCGGAGCAGTGGCAGGCGTTCTCCTTATTAGAAGGATCTATCGTGAGCAGAAGCAACGCCTCCAGTACCCGGCCATCGGTTTTCTGATTATTCTGCCTTTTGTGATTCACGACATGCTTGTGTCGGCCGGGCTTTTGAAAACACCCGCTCTTTTCGTATTCGCCTTTCCCGTCTTTCTTGCCACCTTCGCCGTGCAGCTTGCGCGAAACGAACTCGATCTCGAACAGATGTCGCGTCACCGCAGCACTGAAAAGAAGCAGGCCGAACGCAGAAAGACCGAGGCCATCTACAACGTATCGCGAGAATTCCAGCATCATTTTGACGGAGTGCGCTCCGCTCTGAACAAGCCGAAGCAGAGCGAGAAGCAATTGAAGCAACATGCGACAGCACTTCGACAGCTGCTTGGCGACGCAAAGCTGCTCTCCGCTCTTGAAGAAGGAAGCTATGAACTGCGACAGGCGCGCTTCAGCATTCGCGAGCAGGTGCGCCTTCTCGTTAACGAGGTGCAGATCGCAACCGGCGAAAAGCCCTCGCGCTTTCAGCTCGAGCTGCCGCCCGATCAGGAACGCTTCTGGTCCGATCTCGGCTTATTCCATGCCTGCCTGTATCATCTCGTTGAGAACGCCGTGCTGCATTCGACGGGCAAGATTCAGATTCGCGCCGGAGTCGTCGACGGTACTCTTCGTCTGAGCGTGCGCGACGAAGGGCCCGGGATCGGCGTCGATGCGCAGGATCGCATCTTTGATAAGTTCTATCGCGGAAGCGGACTGAAAGCTCCGGGAAGCGGCATCGGGTTAACCATCGTCGACCTTGCCGTGCAGCTTCTGAACGGTCGACTGCATCTTGAATCAGGACCGGGCTTCTTTACGGTCTTTGATATCGAGCTTCCTGAGATGCAGGAGGTGAATATATGAACCGCATATTATTCGCGCTTTTTGCATTCTCGATCATACTGGCGCCGACACTGCTTCAGGCCGAGATCCTCTCTGAAGATCTCGCCTCGTCGTGGCGCATTACGCTTGTCGATTCACCGGCTGCAGCGCAGCCCGATACCGACGACGGCCGCTGGAGTCAGGTCGATTTTCCCGATGATGTCGGCGCTCAGGTAAACACAAAAGGCGAGTGGATCTGGGTGCGTCGTTCGATCAGCGTCGATCCGCAGGCCGGGGTTTATTCGGTTCGCTTTGAAAGGCTGTTCGGCAAGGCCGAGGTCTTTCTCGACGGCCGTCCGGCACGATTGCTGCGCAGAACTCCTGACGCCGGCGCCCTCTATCTTCTGCCTTCCGTCGATACTGCCGGTCAGCATACGCTTGCCCTGCGGCTTGCGGTGCGACGCGGCATGCCCGTCGGCGCCGACGGTGCGATCATGCTTGCCGACGTGCGCAAAGGTTATACAGACTATTATTACGAAGAGATCGTCACGACGTCGCTGGCGCTCTTTTATGCAGGGGCCGGCATCTTTCTTCTGGCGCTCTCCCGTCAGTTGAAGAAGTCCGTGTATGCAAGAGCCTCGTATTTTTATCTGTTGCTCGGCCTGATCGGGATCGGTAAAAGCCCCTTTGTTCTCGGCTGGCTGCCCGAGGCGGCGAGCAATCTGACTCTTTACATGCTTCAGAGTCTTACCATACTGCTTCCTGTTCCGCTGCTGTTCTTTGCGCGAGACAGCATCGAAAGGGTTGAAGATCGCATCCAGCGAACGGTGTTGCGCCTTGCGTTACCGATCTGCGCACTGCTCGTCGCCGTTCACTTTTTACTGCATGCCGTCCAGCTGAATGCGGCGGCGCTCTGGCTGCATCATGCATGGTTTCTTGCTCTTCTTCCGCTGTGGATCGGGCTGGCGCTGCTTGTGCTGCGCGAAACGGCTCGCGACATGAACGTATCGGGCTTCATGATGCTGGCCGGACTTGTGTATTTCCTGTATGCCGGAATCACATCGTTAATCGCCGGCTCGTTCTTTCGGCAGTATTTCGCGGCGACGACGCTTTTCTATGCTCCGGCTGCATTGATGCCTTTTGCGATGCTGCTCACTTCAATGCTGCTCGCCGAACGACGCATCCAGCGACAGAATCGGCAGCTTGCCTTCTTGAACTCCGAGATGAGTCAATCACGCCTGTTCGGCTATATCGCAGACGCCCTTGATGCTCCGATGCGAGCGACGATCGATCTGCTGTCTCCATCCATTACAAACGAACAGAAGAAGGGCGTGCTCGGCCAGCTTGAGCGTTATGAAAGCCGCCTTGATGATCTGCTCGAACTCGGCCGTCTCGAACTGCTTGAAGAGGCCGAGGCTACGGTTACGATTCCGGCCGCCGATTTTCTACAGACGATCCTGCCCGGCACCGGCATATCGCATACGGTGCATGTCGAGCCCGACCTTCTCATCGACACGTCGCTCGAACTGGTGAACTCCGCCCTGATCCGGTTGATCCGCTTCCCGGGATTCGCCACCTTCGACCATATCGATTTAATCGTCACCGAAGACCTGAACGAACGCCTGCATTTTCGCTTCCTCATGCATCACCGCGACCGCAAGCAGCTGCGACATATCCAGGATATCATCAGCGAACGCCTGCCCGATGCCGAAGGCCTCTGGATCGAATGGAATATTATTCGAGAGACGATTCGGCTTCTGCACGGACGGCTTTCGGCAAGAACGCTTTCGGGCAAGTACCTCAGCCTTGATCTCAGTCTGCCGGCCGTGCATCAGAAGAAGGAGAAGGCGGCCGGACCGGCTCCGCTCACGCTTACTTTTCTTCATAGCGACGATACGGCGCCCGCTCCGCAAAAACGCACGAATTGGAAGGAACGAATCCGCAAACTGCTGCAAAAAGAGATTGCTTGAAAAAATTTAATAAAAAACAACGTCTGTATGTCGGAATTCATCCCCTACAACTACAACGGTCGCGATCTCTCTCTGCCACTTATTGAATCGACGGACGGCTCGAAAGCCGTCTCTGTTCAGCATCTTACCGAAGATACCGGGCTTTATACGTTTGATCCGGCCCTGAACAACACGGCCATCGCAAAAAGCGCCATCTCGTACATCGACGCGAAGCATGACCGCCTGTTCTATCGCGGTTATAATATCGAAGAGCTTGTCGAACGATCGACCTTCGTCGAGACTGCCTTTCTTCTCATATACGGTAAACTGCCGAGCGCCGAAGAGCTGGCCCAATTCTCAAACGGATTGAGCAAGCATTCGATGATCCATGAATCGATGCGCAACTTCTTCGATTCCTTTCCTGGCAAAAGCGTCCATCCGCTTGCCATTCTTGCCACGATGGTGACGGGGCTTTCGGGCTATTACCCCGATTCATTCGAGGAGCATATCAGCAAAGGCGTCGATATTCGCATCCGCCTGCTTGCGAAGGTTCGCACGCTCGCCGCCTGGTCCTACAAGAAATCGGTCGGCCAGCCCATCGTATATCCGCGCGACGAACTTCCCTATTGTACGAACTTCCTGAACATGATGTTCGCCATTCCTGCCGAGGCTCATGTAGTAACGCCGGCCGACGATCGTATTCTCAATCAGATGCTCATTCTATACGCCGATCATGAGATGAACGCCACGACAACGACGGTTCGCGTCGTCGCCTCGGCCCGAGCCAATCTTTTCGCCTGCATCAACGCCGGCATCTGCTCGCTCTGGGGATCGCGCGAATCCGACGCAACGATGCCGCCGGCGCTCATGCTTCTTCGCATGATCGATAACAATCTGACTCCCGATCAATACTTCGAGAAATTCTTACAGGGCCGCGAACAGCTCAAGCTGAACGGCTTCGGTCATGCCGCTTATGAAGGCGAAGATCCGCGAGCGAAGATCAGCCGCCGCATCTTCCACGACTATCTGAAATCGCATCCCGAAGCGAAGTATGATCCGCTCATTCAAAAAGGCCTCGACGTCGAGCACTTCGCCATGAACCATACGGTCTTCAAGCAACTGAAGATGTACCCGAATGTGGAGTTCTACTCAGCGCTGATCTTCAAGATGCTCGGTATTCCGCCCGAGATGAATAACGTGATCCGCACCATCGGTAAACTTGCCGGCTGGCTGGGCCACTGGTCCGAAGCTCGGCAGGATACCGAACGCCGCGTCTACAGACCGAGACAGATGTATTCAGGCGATCTCAACCGATCCTACGTTCCCATCGAGCAGAGATAAGGCCCGATGCCGCTCTCACTCTCATCGGGGGCACGCTTTTCGGTGAGGGTGGAGGCGCTGCGGGATTTCGATCAGTCTTTCTTTTGTTTTTTGCGCCCCAGCATGCGGGATAGAAACGGGATGCGAATACCCAGGCGTTCGAGGGCGTAGGTGAGCAGCAGCACAGCGGTGCCTTCGTCAAGCCATCCTACGATGGGGAATGCATCGGTGGGTTCGGGAATCACAACATAAACCGCTGAGAGAACGGCGACGGCGATCCAGAACCATTTCAGCCATCCGGTCGGCTTAACAGGGCCTTCTTCGGCGGCGACCGGGACGGCATCTTTTACGGGAGCCTCGGTATTTGACGGTGCTTCGTTCATGCGATCCTGATTCATACGTTCTCCTGCCTCTGCTTGAGAAATGACTGAATACGCGACGACGAGAATCCCCGTCTCGCAAGGGCCTGTTTTAACGCCGGCCCTTCTTTGCTGCGAATGCTCGACGATTGCATGGCAATGTCAAGCGCCTCGTGCCATTCGTCTTCTGAGACGGCCTGCAATGCCTGCGAGATGACGGCGTCATCAAAGCCGGCCGCCTTCAGCTCCATCTGCAGACGCTGCTCGCCCTGTCCCTTTTTCAGGCGACGCCCCACCTCACGCGTGGCCACCCACAGCGTATCATAGGAGTCGCTGCGCACAATATGACGAAAGATTCGCTCGGCTTTCTCACCGGAAAATCCAAGAGAGGCGATCTTTGTCTTGAGGCGACCGGGCGTCCACGTTCCTGAGAGCGAAGATTCAAGACGTCGGATGGCCGTTTGTTCTTCAAGGCTGAAATCCTCTGATAAAAGATCCGTTGCCTGCTCTGCATCTTGATCACCTGTGGCGCCCGCCTGCGCGTGATGCGATGAAGCCGGATTTCTATTGTCGGGACTGCCCCACATGTAAGTAACATTGCCTACGGTTACGTGTTTCTGCGCTTTCTCTTTCATGTTATACCCGCCATAGCCCCAGATTGTAGACCCTCACCCGGACATGGGCTCAGGCCGACAGAAAGCCAGCATCAGATGAGAATTCAAAAAAGTGCGCCCCCACCGTGCCTGAAAGGATTTTTCTTGCAAAATCGCTGTACAGGAAGAAAAAGGAGCGTTAAGTGACATAATAAGGGCCCCGCTGCGAGCGATTTCTCAAGCAGGCTCTACGCAATTTTACCGCCACGGCGGATTGTGAGGATACCATGATCTACACCCTGATCCTTCTGAGCTTCCTCGGCTCCGTTGCCGTCGCCTTTGTCGTACGGTATATGGATCGCAGCGAGATCCGCCAGATTCGCCGTCAGAGCGAGTTACAGCACCTTCAGCTTGAGAAGGTGGCCGACGAAAGGATCAGAGCGATCGACGATGCGACGATCGATTTCGAGATGAAGGTCCGTCAGGCTCGCTCTGCACGGGAAGAGATGACGGCCCTGCTTGACGAGAATCGCGAGCAGATCGAGATCCTCAAAGAAGACAGCCGCATCATCGACCGCGTTCAATCCGAGATCCGCCGTATCGCTGAAGAGGCCTCTGAGGTGAATAAACAGGTTCATCTTCTGGAAGCAGGCCTTGAGCGCGTCGGCCGCACACGCACGGTCATCGAGAATCTGGAGAAACGCACGGCCGACCTCTCTGAAAACCTGCATCTGCGCGGAGAAGAGGTGCGCGAGCGGCTTGAAGAGATCCTCAATCAGATCATCGCCGAGGCGCGCGATAAAACAAGGGAATTCGTCGAAAAAGAAAACCAGATTCTTCGCGACCTGCATGGACGTCAGGAGACGATCTCGCGCGGCCTTGATGAAGAGATGCATCAGGTCGATCTCGTTCATGAGCGTGTCGCCGGCCTTCAGGATCAGCTTGAAGAGCGCGTCTCTCTTGAGAACGTAAGACTTGAAGAGCGCTTTAATGATCTGGAGCGCCGTTTTCAGGAACGCATCCACGGCATGGAGTCCGGACTGGGACAGGTGCGCGAAACGGCTGTGAAGTCGATGAAAGAAGAGATCGCCCGCATCCGCAACGAGCTCGACAACTTCAGCCTGGAAACGATCGCTTCGCGCGACGAGATCATCAACGACACGCGGCGTATGGCGACCGGACTCGTCGATCAGATCGAGGGCTTTCAGGCAAAATTCCTGAACGCCGAGAACCGCCTCACGAAATTGATCGACGACGGAAAATCCGGCCTGAACGAAAAATTCGAAGAGCTTGCGAATAACTACGACATGACATTCAAGGCTCGCAGCGAAGAGATGCGTTCCTCGCTTGATGAGATGAACGATGAGATCGAGCGCCTGCGCAAAGAGAAAAGCGCTCAGATCGAAGCGCAGCTGCAATCCGACTACGAGAACATCATCGGCGGCATCGCCACGGCCGGCGAACGTCTGCGCGATAGCCTGAGTACGCATGTTGAAAATCTGCGAAGCGAGATCCAGGCGAAGATGACCGGCGATCATGAAGATCTTCTGAAAACTCGCGAGAGCTTTATTCGCATCAAAGAAGAGCTCGAAGATCGCATCGATAGCCTCGAAGATCAGATTCGCGAGGTGGGCCGGGCCCGTCAGAAGATCGAAGAATTTTCAGAGAAGGCAAAAACCGAGATCACCGAGAAGCAATCCGATCTCGTCGAAGAGCTCGAACGTCGCGCCTCTAAATTCATGGAAGAGCAGGATCAGAAGCTCGGTCGCCTTAATACGACGATCGACGAGAAGATCTCAAGACAGCTGACCATGCTTGTCGATCGCGGACAGATCCAGGTCGAAGAGCTGGAACGCCGTACCTCCGACACGATCCGTCGATCGATCGAACACATGGAGCGTGAACTCTCTAAAGCAAGGGACGAGTTCGCCGGCATCCGCGCCGAGGTGATCAACGAGACCGAAAAGGGCCGCGATCTACGTGACGCTATTCTTAAAGAGATTCACGAAGACCAGGGACGCATGCGCAAGTTTGAAGAAAAGCTCGCGCTCGTCGATACGGCCGAAACGCTGGCGCTGCGCCTCGACGAGGCCGTGACGGCGCTCACGGCTCGCATGAACGAGGCGCGATCCGAACGATCCGAGATGGACGCCTTCTTCAGCAAGCTCGAAAGCCTGAAAGAGATCAGACAGAAGCTCGAGAAAGAGGTCGGATACCTGACCGAACGACGCATTCTGCTCGACGGAGCCGAAGATCGCTTCGCCTCGTTAACAGGACAGATCCAGGAGCTGGAAGCCCGTTTCGCTACAGTTGAAGGGGCCGACCGCGTTCTTGAACGAATCGAAGAACGCATGCTCAAATTCGACGAATATCGCAAGAGCTTTGAATCGTTCTTCCGTGATCTGGCTGATCGTCGCAAGTATTTCGAAACGACGCTGAACGCCGTCGAGAAATCGAAGAAAGAGGCCGCCGATTCGGCGACAATGGCTAAAGGATTCCTCGATCAGCTCGAAAGGATCGACCTGCGCAGAGATTCGGCTAAAAAAGAGGTAGAGGCGCTTGAAAAACGCGTCGCCGGCCTGCAGCATATGGACCGCGAATTCCAGAAGGTCGAGGCGCGCTTCGAACAGATGGAAACCCTGTTAACCGACCTCGAACAGAAACAGGATCAGATCGCCACGATGTCGAAGAAGATAGGCGAGATCGCCAAACAGAGCGACTACATGCGCGGCGAACTCGAATCCCTGCTCTCAGAGGCGGGCGAAAAGATGGATCGCCTCTCGGCCTTCTACGAGACCGTCGACCAGATGCTGCATGATGCCGATAGAGCGTCGGCAACGACAGAATCCAGAACAGAGCCGAAACCTGCCGATCGCAAAAAGGCCGCCGGACTTGAGGAATGGAAGAAAGAAGGCATCCTCTCCCTCTATGTGAATCATAAGTGGGAGCCCGAACTGATCGCCGAACGCATGAAAATCGACGTTGCTACCGTACGCAGCGTAATCGGAACCTACAGGCAGGCCCATCCGGTATAACCAACTCTGTGAACGACGAGTTTTAACCGTAAGGAAAAAAGAATGAAACCCACGACTATCACCATACTGCTTCTCGCAATGAGCACGGGGCTTCTGGCAGCTCCAGAAAAACGAAAAACAGAAAAGGCAGAAAAACCCGCCGAAACGACGATAAAAGGCAAGAAGCCCGAGCAGATGGTGGCGATCTTCTTTGATCTTTTTCGTAGCCGCGGGCCGGCGCAGGCCGTCGACTATATCTTCTCGAACAACCCTAATATTTACGAAAGACAGGACTCTGTGGGCGCCCTGAAAGAAAAAGTGGGAAAGCTTGAAGAGATGCTTGGCAAGGAGCACGGGCAGGTTCTGATTCAGGACCGACAGTTTGCCGATACCATCAGGGTCATTTCGTATCTTGTGAAGTACGATCGCCAGCCTTTGCGCTTTACCTTCGTTTTCTACAAGGCTGAAAACCGCTGGGTGACCTATCAGTTCAACTTCGATGATCCGATGGACGAGGCGACGACGAGAGAAACGCGATCACTTAGCTTCGAGCCGGTCGTACAGTAGCTTGGCTGCCTGGCGCACCGTCATGCGAGCCATGTCGCGGCGGATGCCGTCTTTAAATCGCACCCAGCCATGATGCAGCGGACACGGTTTGTCGTCGCTGCATCCGGGCCACTCCATCACACATCGATCAAGATGGCGATCGTATCCGGTGAATGCGATGACGTCGTTCACCGTAAGATCCATATTTTCTTCTGGAATATAAAAACCGCCGGTGGGACCGGTGCTCGATCGCAGAATCTTGTTTTTCACAAGTGACTGGATAATCCTCGCCAGGTAGCTGCGAGAAACGCCCAGCGCCTCTGACATCTCCTTCACCTTGTAGTAGCGGTTCTCTTCATAGTGCCGGGCCAGGAAAAGCACGGCCTTGAGAGTAAGAATCGTCTGGCGGTCGAAGAGGATTGTTTCCATCAATGTCAGATTTTTCTCTCTACCGCACAGCTTCCATTCATTTCAGATGGCGTGGCCCGAAATTCTGCTGTAGGATTAGTCAGGAAACGACGCAGATGCGTAACGATGCCGGGGGCCTCCTTCCTCATGCCGTATTGAATTAGAGACTCAGGAACAAGTGGCAGGCCCGGATCAAAGAAAACCCTGTAATAAAGCAGTGTGCTTTTTCCATCCTCTGACTGGTAGAGAGTCCAACTTCCGGAATTTCCCGTTAAGGTTCCGTCTACCCGTTCCCAGGAGAGCGTGCACGTGGAGGGCGACTTCACGGCTCGATGCAATGACCAGCGGTCATCAAACGGCCAGGGAAAATCAAAAACGGCCCTTTGTACTTCAGATCCGTCCGATCCGACACGTTCGACGGCACTGCTTATAACGGAAGGATAGATCGCCTTTTGAAACGACGTATCAGCAAGCGCCTTCCACACCTGTGCCGGAGGGGCCTCAATCCAACCGATTACCGTTATGGTTCCCCCCTTTTCGTGCCTCTGTAGATGGGTCAGGACGTCTCCCTGGTTCAGACTTCGCCGCTGAATCGTCGTTAGCGGAAGAGCCGAAAGACCCATAACGGGCCCCCAGAGAACAGCCAGCCCGAAAAGCAAGGTCGCCTTCCGGGCAAGCGAGCCGGTATTACGAAAAAGAGGCATCACTGTTCAATATACCTCGCCGTACACCGATGTCGTTACAGGAGTGATAAAAAAACTGATCGGAGGAAGGATGGCCCACCAGTAGGTTTCATCGGTTTGCACAATGACGACCTTCCGTCCGCGATTCTGTCGGGCCTTTTTCGTGAATTCGTCCATCGTGGCATCGAGCCCCGCATCGAAGTAAACGGGATACACACTGACGAACAGATAAACGCCGATACGCGAGGTCTTTTGCATACCGATGGGAACGGCTTCCTGCTGTCCCTGCACTCCGTTATAACGTCGGGAAAGCGTCGTTGTGCTGCACGAGGCAAACAGGAGAATCCCTATTAGAATACACGGAAATAAGAGTCGGTTCATTCTGAAACTCCGAAAGAGATGATAAGGCCTGCCCAGAGAAACCCGGTCAGGCCGGATTCGACCACCCTGCGCGATAAGCCCCTGTCAGGCAACGACGAAATCCCGCATCCGGTGCGCTTCGTAGTTGACCGCCCCCCGCTTTCTCGCTATACTGGACGGAGTATTCTGTACGGAGACCAAGACAATGTCTGAAATGACCCAGGAAAAACGCCAGTTTAGCGCCGACATGAGCGTAGGCGAGGCGATGCAAACGCATCCAGAAGCAGGGCTGGTTTTCTCCAGTTATCATCTTGGCGGCTGTTCACACTGCTCCATCAACGAGCTGGAGACCATCGAGCAGGTATGCATGGGTTACGGTGTTCCCGTTGACCAGCTGCTCGACAGTCTGAACAACCTTCTGGATTGATTTCAGGGCTCCGGCCCGTCAGCCGCCCGGTCTTCGGGCGGCCGCTTCTCTTCGCTTTGCCTTTGCCCCGATCAGGGACGCTCGTCCATCCGCTCGAAGAAATTCCGCATAAACCGCAATCCCCAACCCGAAGGCCCGCGGGCATACTCAGGCCCCGAGCTTTTATAGGCCGTACCCGCAATGTCCAGATGCGCCCAGGGAATGTTCGCATCGACAAAACGGGAAAGGAATCGCATCGCCGTAACCGTTCCTGCGGCTCGACCGGCAATATTACGAACGTCGGCCACATCTGATTTAAGACCCTCGTCGTAGATAGACCAGTGCGGCAGACGCCAGCCCCGCTCAAGACTGCGTCGGCAGGCGGCGTCGACCTCTGATGCCAGCCCCTCTGAACCGGTCATGAAGGCCGTCGCATCGTTACCGAGGGCGATGACGCAGGCCCCTGTTAACGTGGCAAAATCAAGAAGCACCGCCGGATGATACTGCTTGCAGGCCATGGCCAGCAGGTCGCCGAGCACGAGGCGGCCTTCGGCATCGGTATTCTGGACCTCTACCGTTAAACCGTTATACGCCGTGTACACGTCGCCCGGCTTGATGGCGCGGCCGTCGGGCATATTCTCGGCCAGACCTATCAGAGCGGTTACGGAGGTTTTGAGCTTCTTCTTCGCGGCCAGAGCGACGGCATGAAGAACAAGGGCCGATCCGCTCATGTCGTATTTCATCTCATGCATGTCGGCGGGCGGCTTGAGCGAGATGCCGCCCGTATCAAAGGTGATCCCCTTGCCCACCAGAACGATCGGATGACTTCGGCGACTTCCCGTATACTCGACGACAAGCACGCGAGGCGGGATCTCAGATCCTTTACCGACGGCGATAACGCCTCCGAATCCCTGTTTCTCGAGGTCGCTTCCTTTGATGACCTTGAGTTTCAGTCCATACTGCTTAACGAAGCCACGGGCAAACTGTTCGTATTGCTCGGGATTGAGAAAATTCCCGGGAAGCGCCGCTATATGGCGCGAAGAGGCGGCCAGCTCGCCGACAAGCGCCCCTTCGTGTGCGGCCTTTTTCAAGTCCGTGGAGTTAACCCCTTCGGCAGACAGTATGATGCGTACGCGCTTTCCTTTTTTGCTGCCGTTTGATCCGTTTGTGGCGTCGCTGTCCCGCTCCGTCTTCAAGATGGCCGTCGTGCTTCCGCCCAGGAACACGGCATAGACGGCCTGAAAGATCACGTCGCTTTCGGTGAAGGGTTGTAGATAGTCGGGAACCTTGCGCTCCCTGCCTTTTACATGCGGTTGACGAAACGGGTCAGGCGCATTCTCAGCGAGTGCTCCGTATTCCTTTGCAACCGAGAACAGTGTGGCCGGCAGCTGAATTCCAACGACGGCCGGTCGGATGGACAGAAGCTGTGCGCCCAGAGCGCGAAAGGCTGCCACAAGGGTATCCGGATGAAATCGGGCCCGTTCGCCCAGACCGAGAAGGATGGTAGCTCCCGACGGCAGAAGTTCGCCGGGTCGGCCTTTAAAGAACTCGGTCTTCTTGACGCCGCCGACCAGCTTCTTCCATTCTTCATCTGAATAATCAGAGAACACGGGAAGCACGGAAGGAACGGCCTCACCGTCAAAGTGAAGGTCAAAGGGAGGAGGCGTAAATGTCGGATCAACGGCCTTGCGCTGCTTTTTTTTCAAAGGAGAGGTACTTGAATTCATCGTTTACTCGCTGATAGTTTTGTCGCAAACTCGTTATACAGAGCGTATCGCCTGTTCGACTTCGCCTGCATGACCGGCAACACGAACCGGAGAGAACACCTTTCGAATACGCAGCTCCCGATCAAGGATAAAGGTAGATCGGATGACTCCCATGAAGCTGCGTCCGTACAGCTGCTTCTCACCCCAGACTCCGAAATCGCCACACAGGCTGTGATCTGCATCGCTGATCAGCGGAAAATTTAACGACTGCTTCATGGCAAACTTTTGATGCGAGTCGGAGGAGTCGGGCGATACGCCGACTACGGAATATCCCAGTCCGCTCAGTCCTGCCTGAGCATCGCGAAAGTCGCAGGCCTCCTGTGTGCATCCCGGCGTCGCATCTTTAGGATAAAAATACAGAACGAGCCCCTTCTCGCCCACAAGCGAACTCAGCGAAACCATCCCGTCACGCACAAGAACGAGTCGATCAGCGATGACCGTACCTTCTTTTACAACGATCGTCGACGGAGCTTTCGCGGTTTTCGGCGCTGTGCCTTTCGTTCCATTCGCAGCCGCCTTCTTTACGGATTTCTTAATAGCCTTTTTGCTTGCCTTCTTCGCCACTTTCGTTGTGGATTTCTTTACGGCCTTGCGGGCGGCCTTTTTTGCGGATTTCTTTGCAGCTTTCTTCACTGATTTCTTTGCAGTCTTCTTTGCAGCTTTTTTCGAAGCCTTCTTTGAAGCCTTCTTCTTTGATGTTGCCATAGCTACGTTCCCGATCGCTCGCATCGCCTGTCGAGCAAATTAAACGTAGAGACGGGTGAGCATTCGCTTCGTCGCTTGAGCTCAGTCGGCGCAAAATCACATGGACCTCCGTGATTTCTACATAGACGCCAGAGGGGGGATGTGATTATACTGCACTCATGTCTAAAGTTGAGAACGTTATCATCATCGGCAGCGGACCGGCCGGTCATACCGCTGCCATCTATGCCGCTCGTGCTGACCTTGCTCCCATCATGTTCGAAGGGTTTATGGCTGGCGGAGTGGCCGCCGGCGGACAGCTAACGACGACGACGGAAGTCGAGAACTTCCCCGGTTTTCCCGAAGGCATCTCGGGTCCGGAGCTCATGATCAAAATGCGCGAGCAATCCGAGAGATTCGGCACCATCATCCACACCGAAACCATTTCTAAAGTAGATTTCAGCCAGCGACCATTCCGCGTCTGGCGCGACGGAGCCGAAGATGCCGAACCTCTTCTCGCACGTTCCATCATCATCGCCACGGGAGCGACGGCAAAACGTATGCAACTGCCTGGCGAGGAGACCTACTGGCAGAAGGGTATCTCGGCCTGCGCCGTCTGCGACGGAGCCCTGCCGCTCTTCCGCAACAATCCGCTCGTCGTCATCGGTGGCGGCGACTCCGCCTGCGAAGAGGCCACGTATTTAACGAAGTATGCGTCGAAGGTCTATCTCGTTCATCGCCGCGATAAACTGCGCGCCTCTCGTATCATGGCCGAGCGCACGGTGAACCATCCGAAGATCGAGATGGTGTGGAACCACATTCCCGTCGAAACGAAGGGCGACGGCAATCTGTTGAAATCGGTCGTTATCAAAGACGTCGTATCGGGCGAGGTGAAAGAACTACCGGCAAACGGCCTCTTCTATGCCATCGGCCATAAACCGAATACGGATCCGTTCGTCGGGCAGCTCGATCTCGACGAACAGGGTTATATTAAGACGGTTCCCGGTACGACGCGCACCAGCGTCGAGGGCGTCTTTGCCGCCGGCGACGTGCAGGACAAGGTCTACAGACAGGCCATCAGCGCCGCCGGCACGGGATGTATGGCCGCCCTTGAAGCGGAACGCTGGCTCGAATCGCAACCGCACTGAATTTTGACGGGCCAGCAACTGTCGTTCTCGAGTCGGGGCGGCTGAAAACGGCGATACTCAGGATTTCACCAACTTATCGAGTTGATTGAATGGCTTTTCATTGAACAGTACATCTACGAAAGCCATTTAATTAACTTAGACTGAACTCGCTCATAGCGGTTATCTGAGATTCTGCCGATCCTTCCAATCAAGCGGCTTGCTTCGACTACTGCAAGCCTCCCTGTTCTAATTATGCTCTCTGAATGTAAGCCGGATTCTTCGAAATCGCCATCGGTTGGAGAGATGCTTTCGTCCAATTCAGGTTCGAATTGACGCAACTGTGTTGATATCATGCATACCAGCCAGTCATCGTAAATGCCGGGTAGTCTTTTCAATACGAGCGCAGGTCGCAGTTTCCCTTTACCCGCATCCGTGTGAGGAAACTTGATCAGTACGACCTGGGCCTCACCGATCATGAAACGCCTCCCGGATATCAGCCATGGAATAATCAGAATCCTCGCCTTCCATGCCCCTCATAGCCGATTCGAGGGAAAGATTCGACCACGCGATCCGTTCCTCTTGAATCGTCCTTGTCTTCAGATACTCAGAATAATCAAGAACCTGCTTTTGCAGCTCCTCTGGCAAATCCTGGATGGAATTTAACAGTTGCTCTGCGATCGTCATAACTCAGAAGGATATAAGAACCCCGCCGTCTGTCGAGTATTTTAAAAAATGACTCGATACAGGCCACCATTTAGTAACCTTCCCACCAGCCACTTCGTTGATTGATCTTGACACAGAAGGGGCATTCCGTTCCATGGTTGTTTATCCCTTTTCACAGGACGTGGACATGGCCCGCGAATCCGGCGAATTCCAGATCTCCGAATTACTGAAAATCACCGCTCAGAACAAATATGCCGCTGCCGTTGCTGCCTTCGAGGTAGTCGACAACGCTCATATGCTTGATCTTCCTCCAAAATGGGGAACTCGCAAGGCTGCCGTACAGGCCATGATGGCGCTGTCACGGGACGTAGTCCAGTTTGACTTCATCTCTGATGAACAGCGCGAAAAACTCGAAGCCGAGCTACAGATCAACACGCATCGCGACTCGGCCGAGGCGCTTTTTCGGGGCTCTCCGGCATCGGCTCCGGTCCTTGCAGACTCCGAAGACGATCTCGACGAGATCGGCGAGATCATTGATGAGCGTATGGAAGGCGGTGCCGACGAGGTTGCCGAAGACGCCTCTGAGTCAGATTCCGAGTCCGATTCGGATTCCGGCGATGATGATGCAGCCGACGAAGACGAAGATCTCGACGACGGAGACGACGACGATTGATCCTGCCCGAGCTCGACGAACCGGTGCGGCTTGAGCCGCCCGTCGGGCTTCCTGCGAATCTCTGGATTCGAGACAGACCTCTTCATTCTCTGAAAGGAAGCGAGAAAGAGTTTGAACGCTTCCTTTCCACCCTGAAGGCCATCCCCGTAAACGCCCGTATTCTGCTGATCGGTGCCGGTGCGCTCTTCGACAGACTCGCCGCTTTTCCCGTAACGCTTTACGAACCGCTGCTACAGCTACGACGACTCTATACGGAACGCACCACGCTTTCTACTGTCGGTTCCGATATCGACCTCACACAGTATGATGCCGTTATCGTGCATCCGGCCTATCGCCGCATGTTCCCGGAGCTGAACCGTTTTCACCGAGAATATGGCATAAAGCCAGAAAGCGCACAGAGACGACCGGGCGTTGATGACCGCACGACCGCTCATTTCTTGCGCCAGTGGCTGCGTAATTACAGCATCCGATTGAATCAGAGAGAGCTCCATTTCTTTGAAGGCTTTTCACCGGCACCGTCGACCTTTCTTTTCTGCGGCGCCGGCCCCTCTCTTCTCGAAGACCTGAACCGCTACAGAGAGCAGTTTGCCGCATCGCAGGAACAACCGATCGTGCTTGCTGCCGATACGGCGGCCGCTGCCGTCCTGCATGCCGGATGGCCTGTCGATCTTGTGCTCAGCGTCGATAGCGGGTCGGGCACTTCGTATCACTTTGCGCTCTTACGAGAAACGGCAAGACTTCGCGGCATCCCCCTGCCCCCGGTCTTATCCTGGATGGCCGGATCTGCCTTTGCTGAGCAGGCCGGATTCCCGGTTTATTTTGTGCCTACTCTCTTTCCGCCCGATCAGATCCTTACCGCTCATCTTGCTCTCGGCACGCCCTTTGCCAATCCTTACAGAAACGTGCTCGGCTATGCCGTCGCCCTCACCGCCCGCCATGCTGGATCACGTCTGCTCATGGCCGGCGTGGGATTCAAACCCCGCCAGAATCAGTTTTACGTTCGTGGAACGGGATACGACCTCTTTCATAGCATGCGCCAGAACCGGCTTGATACGGCAGAGCAATACCATGTTCAACTGACCGACAGACAGCGCCATGCGAACCGATCGGCGCTGGCACGTTTACAGGAGGCCGAGCAACTGGCAGGGGCCGCAGCTCTTCAGAGTGTGGCCGGTCCGTTTCAACTACGCTCGACAACGTACTCGGGCGCAACACTGAGCAAGACGCTTCTGGCCGCGCATGCCGGGACACTGCTCCGTCAGGAGTTCGGCGAACCCTTTCACTCTCTGACCCGCAGGCATCTGGCTTTTTGCGATTGACGAGTATCGAATGGCCTGCTTCTTTTTATGAAAAGATAGAGTAAAGACCGAGCCTGACCTGAAACACCGAATCCCGCCGTGCCGGCGGGTCCAATGAAACCAATGAACGAATCACGACAGCGGAAAGAACCCGAACGAAAAAAGGTAACGGTACGGCTGAGCAAGCCGATCCGCTATCTGTATCGCCCCGAGCTGGGTCGCCTGATTCCCGTTTCAGAGGCCTCGGCCGACGAGTATTCCGTTACCGTAGAGATGATTTTGCCTTCCGTCGATCTACACACGGAATCATTTGTGCAAAATCTCATGCGTCAGTTCAAGCCCGACACCATCGCCGACCGCATGCAGAATCTCATGGAACAGAACGTCGAACGCGATTTTCACAGAGCGCTTGATCGCGCCGAGTACGACGTCGTGCGGCTTTCGGCAGCCCGCGTCATTGCCAGCGATGACGAACCGGGCAGGGTTTACAAGTTCCTGGGCGACGTGCTTAAGATCGCCTCTCGCCGTATGGAGACCGACAGCCGGGGCTTCGTAAACGAACTCACAATCGCATTACAGAACCGCGGCCTCATGCAAGAAGAGTAGTGAGATTAACCGTCCGATCCTCAGCGGTTGAACTCTTGCCTTTTTCTTCACCGACCGTGTGGCTGTCGGTCAGACCACGAAGAGCGGCTCGGGAACGACCCGATACCCGACTGTCCCTTTTTTTGCTTTTCACACGAAAAAGCTCGAAAAATCTGGAGTTGCGGGCCGGATTAACCGGCTGAAATACCGTAATTCCAAAATTCAGACGGCCGCGGAGTAAACATTGGCTACGATTCGTAAACCACGTCACAAGATCTGTCGTTCTGCAGGCTACTGCCTCTATAACGACCCGAAATGCCCTTCGATCAAGCGTCCCTTCCCTCCGGGACATCGCCCCGACTCACGTCGTAAGAAGAAGTCTCCGTATGGCGAGCAGCTGCTCGAAAAGCAGAAACTGCGTCTTACCTACGGCATGATGGAAAAGCAGTTCTATCGTACTTTTGAAAAAGCATCGCGCATGCACGGCAACAAATCCGACAACTTCCTGATGCTGCTTGAAACCCGCCTGATGACGCTCGTCTATCGTCTGGGCCTTGCCCGTTCCGTATTTGACGCCCGTCAGCTGATCACGCACGGCCATGTTACCATCGACGGACGTCGTATGGACATTCCGTCCTATCAGGTGAAGGCCGGCCAGGTAATCGGTGTTGCACCGGAATCGAAGGCGCTTGATCGCATCAAGCTGGCAATGGAAGGTCGTCAGAATGCGACGAATCCTGTTCCGTATCTGGAAGTGCAGGAAGATGGCATCTCGGGCAAATACCTGGGCATGACACATGCCGGCGATATTCCGACCGCCGATCGTATCAACATTGCAAGGATCATTGAATTCTACTCGAAATAATTCGAGCGAAACGATTCTACGGAAAGGCTCCTTCGGGGGCCTTTTCTTTTTTCAGGCGGGAAAAGAAAAAGCGAGCATGCCGCTTTCAGGCATGCTCTTCAAGCAACAATCCCGACAGTTCCTGTATACGGGCTGCATAATCGAGCAGCTTGTTTGAAGGAATCTTCTGCATCACCTCACCGGTCAGATAGTTGTAGAGTTCTACCTGAATGCTGCCGGTATCGGAATGCACCGAATAACGAAATCTCGTATTCGGATGGTTCGGGTTGAAGATATCCAGCGCTCGAATCGCCCGATCGATACGATGTCGGTTCTCGGGCGTATCGGGCACGTTCGAATACTGTCTGTCGGCCGATTCATGATGCTCCGAATGTGACCGGTTTTCAGGTCGAACAGCCGTTACCGCATCATGCAGCTCCTTAATCCTGGTGTTGATTTCCATACAGATCCTCTTGCTCAGAGTATCGGAGAAAGAGGGGATCTGCATTAGGGTCGACAGAGCGGTGCACGGACAGGGCAATGCCTCCCTTCCTCAGAAAAAAGGTCGCGTTGCCGTTCGTTGAGCCTCCCACAACAGGCGAATCATCGGCTGAAAGAGCGGTTCTGGGAGCCTTACTTCTTGAGAGCGTTTTTCATGCGGATGAGCTTGCCCCGCAGGCGCATGATGGCCTTCGTGTGCAGCTGCGAGATACGGCTTTCGGTTACTTCGAGCACCTCGCCGATCTCTTTCAGGGTCAGATCTTCATAATAATAGAGTACAATGACCTTTTTCTCTTTGTCGGGAAGCTGTTTGATGGCCTCGACGATGACGCTTTTGATCTCTTCTCGCTCGATCAGGTTGTCGGGATTGAGATTCTCGGGGCTTTCAATGGTATCAATGAACGATACCTGATCGTTATCGTCGCCCATGAACCATACGTCGTTCAGCGAAACGATGCTGGTGCCCGAGATCTGCGTCAGCAGCGTCTGCAGTTCGTCGGTGGAGATGCCCATTTCCCGGGCAATATCCTCGTCTTCGACCGTATGGCCGAGGCGGTTTTCGAGAACTGAGATGACCTCTTCGATCTGTCGTGCCTTCTGCCGAATCGATCTCGGAATCCAGTCGATGCTTCGCAGCTCATCAAATATGGCGCCACGAATTCGAGTCATAGCATAGGTTTTGAACTTGATGTCCCGATTCGGATCAAATTTTTCTATTGCGTCAAGCAGGCCAAAAGAGCCATAGCTGACCAGATCGTCGAATTCGACGTTATGGGGCATGCCAATGGCCACCTTGCCGGCCACGTATTTGACAAGGGGGGCGTATTTGATCGTGAAATACTCCCGGATCTCCTGATCCTTCCCTTTCAGGTACTTCCGCCAGAGCTTCAGCTCATCTTCATCTTTATATTTTTCAAAAACTCTCGACATGTGCCGGCGGCCTCTGATCATATTATGGGAAGCTCCCATTTTGATCAATCATCTTTTGCAAGCAGGGTGCGAATGGCCTGAGCCATCAGGCGGGGCTCGTTTTTAATCTTGACTTTATCGACAAGAATATGGTCGCCGAAGTGTTTCGAATTGCCGTCCGCCGCGGCGGCAAGGGCATCGGCCGCCTGTCTGTCTGCCTCAGAATCCGTTTCGGCCGCATAGTCGTTCAGCTCATCCTCTGAGAAATCAGACGCAGAACTTCGAGAACCGCTCAATGAAAAACCGGCCATTCCCTCGAATATTTCAAAGAATTCAGGGACTTTTGCCTTGAGCACCGCATACACTACGGCGCCAAGAACGCCCGAAAGCAGGGTACAGAACAGCACGACAGAGAGGTTATGCTCCCATCGGTTTCCCGACAGAAGGGCAAAGACGGCCGAAACAAGCAGGCCGGGAAAGGCAAATGCGATCGCAAATTTTGCCGGCAGGGGAATCATCAGCCCGAAGTCTCTTTCTTCGTTTCACCGCCGAAAAAGTGAGCCAGCTTCGTGAAGAAGTTGCCGATGCCTGCATTCTCAGCATCGTCGGTATCGACGTTGAGAAGACGCATTGCGATGTGCTGCACGCAGGCCGAGCTTTTTGAGCCCGGATAAACGACGACGTAAGGCCTTTGATTACGAATGCTCTTTTGAACGATCTCTTCTTCAAAGATAAATCCAAGGCTCTCTACTTCGGCCTTCAGGAATTGCGAAGAGATGCTGATCAATCGGTCGGCCACTCGTTTCGCTTCAACGGCCGAATCCACCCGATTCACAAGAAGCTTGATACGTTTATCCTGCCGGTTCACGACGATGCTTTTGATCATGCCGTAGGCGTCGGTAATGGATGTCGGCTCGGGCGTCGTGACGATGAGCACCTCGTCGGCCGGCTTGACAAGGCCGACGACGTTAGCGCCCACTCCGGCACCTGTATCAATGATCAGGATGTCATAGCCTTTCAGCTCTTCAAGGCCGCGCAGAAAATTCTCGCGCTGCTCATCGTTGAGGTTTGCGAGCTGGGTGATGCCGCTTGCTCCGGCCAGCAGATCAATGCCGTAGTTTGTGCGCAGGATGACGTCCTGAATGCGCTTTTTACCTTTAATGACTTCGTAGATATTGTGCTCGGGAATGATACCCAGGAGAACGTTGACATTGGCGAGGCCGAGATCCCCGTCCATGAGCAAAACCTTTTTGCCCATACGCGCCATGCTGATGGCAAGGTTGACCGAAACCGTCGTCTTGCCCACCCCGCCCTTTCCCGACGTGATGGCGATGACGCGAGTTTCGTCTCTGGGAGCTGCCTGGATTTCGCGGCCTGTTGTTGTTTCGGTGCTTTCGGAAAGATCCATCGTTTGTTCCATGAGAAGGGAACTACTCTGTAAAAGACGACCGGCATTCGCAAGACGTAATCCCGCTGCCTGTTCCAGATAGTACATAAGCCCCTCTCAGCTAAAATAATTCAACTGTTCAATCCGAGCACCATCCTCGCCAGATCTTCCGGCCCCGCATTCATGAGCGGGCTTGAAACCTCCGGACTGTTATTCAGAAACGAGAAAGGTCTCTTCCATTTATCGGCAACTTCAATGAAATTAGCGAGAAAATCCGCTTCGTCGAGTCGTGTGAGAAGGATTTTTTCGAATCCCGTGGGCTCAAAGAATTCCAGATATTTTTCGGTCAGCGACGGCGAGATGGACACGGGAAGCACAAGATGCACTTCAACGGAGTCCTTCACACATTCGATAAAGCGCACAAGCTCATCCCGCCGATCGGCATTACGAAGGCCCATGCCCGACGTATCGACAAAGATGAGCTGCGAGCCATCGCGATCCAGATACTCTCGAAAATCCGACTCGAAAAGCGGCGAAAAGAACGGAACTTGCAGAACGGCGGCGTAGGTTTTCAGCTGCTCGGTGGCGGCCACACGATGCAGGTCAAGGCTGTACAGACTGATAGCGGGCGCTTCTTCGAGCTGGTAGCGATAGGCAAGCTTGGCAAGGCTCGTCGTCTTGCCCGAGCCGTTCGGACCGACAAAAAAGACGATCTTTCGCTCGCCATGCTCCCGCTCGATGACGGGCGTCACGCGGATCATATCTTTCATCTTCTCGATGGATCGGCTGCGCACACGGTTTGGATGCAGTCGGTCTTCCTCTGAAAGGGAACGCTCCAGGCGCTGTAAAAACCGATCCACAAAGGCAACGGAGCCCTGATTCTCGATCAGGCGATCCCGAATGCGCGCCAGCGGATTGCGGTCCTGATGCCGCTCCCCGCCGGTCGGGCGTACAGCAATCGGCTCAGGTTCCTCTTCTGCATCGACGCGAAACAACGCCTCAAGCTCTTCTCTGGTAGGCGCTTCCATCACGTCATTCAGGGGAGCTCGAGCCGGACGCACCGGCGAAGTCAGGATCGGCGAAACAGTATCGGCAGGGGCGACAGGAGTCTCCTTTACAGGCTCTTGATACGGATCTCTGGAAGGCCTGGTTTCAACGGTACGCGTCTTCAGCGCCTTTAAGGAATCAATCAGCGCATCGAGGTCATTCAGATTCGTCTCCATTGTCGAACCAGACGTCGAACCAGACGTCGAACCAGTCCCTGATGCAGATGAGGATAAAATGTCCCGACGCGCCTCTCGACTCTTTGTCGCCTCGGGCTCACTCCGTGCCGCAGCCACAACAGTACTCGGCCTGACGGCACCTGCCTGAACGCCCGATCCCCCCTCGCCTCGTCGCTCGGACAATGTCGGCAAGGAGCGCTCAAGGACGGTGCGGCCTGCCGGGCGTTGCGGCTTTGCTTTGCCATACGGAGCATCGCCCTCGCTCACCATGTATTCGATTTCATACTGTTTTTTCGCCAGCAGGTCTGATCCGAACAGGCCGCCCTGTTTGATCTCACGAGTCTGGATAATGTAGACCGATTGACCGTACTGGCTGCGTAGCTGCATCATCATCTCGGCGATGCTGCTTCCTCTGATTTTATCGTATTTCATAAGTATATGCCGTAATGCGAAATTGTGCAGATTATGTCACATAGTGCCCTTTCCCTGGCAATCGTTTTTCTGAATCAGCACATTTTTATGGAAAATAGAGGAGGCTTCTGTACCGGAGCGGAAGCATCGAAACGCTAAATTTTTGCTTGCATACTCAGGCGACATAATAAGTCTAATCGCATGATACGCATGACCCGCTTTACTACTTACCTGCTGAGCCTCACTACCGCCTTCCTGCTCCTTGCCTGCAAGTCTGAAGGCAAGGGACCTGTCGAACGTATCGCCCTGAAAGAGCTTCCCTTTGAAGCCGATAGAGTCACGACTGAATCCTTTTTCCAGAAAAGCGGATGGCAGAAGCTCGAACAGTCCGATGATCGGATCGTCTTCTTTTTCCCGGCCGCCGTTCCCGAAGAGCTGCGTAAACTGCCGGTGATGGGAGAAGAAGGCCCGGCTCCGGAACCTTACACTCTCCAGGTTTTTTTTAATCCCGAAGGCAAAGCTGCCATCATGATCCTGCACCGCTTCGATACTTCGGATCGGATGGAATCGTTTTTCAAGGCCATCAGCGAGGACTACGGATTGAGCGGACTCAAGTTTTCTGAGGTAAGCGAAACAAGCGGCCTGGGGAATCAACTTATCGAGTCGCGAGGCGTACTCGATACGGGCGATACACTCTTTCTCGTTCTGCGCTCAAAGGTTCTGCCAGTCGAAGAAAAGCTGAAAAACGGCATGAACGACGAAATCGAGATTCGCATCTTCCCGAAGAAGCTCAACGAAGGTATTACGGCCGACGCCCTGCTCGATTGATCTCGATTTTTGCTTTACGAACGGCCTTTTCTCTGATAGAATTCAGCCCTGTTGCTCATCTCGCCGATGAGCCGCCTGGCGTTTTTGCGCCTCTTCAAAGCGCGGGGACGTCACAGAAGCCCATGCATGAGTATCGAACTGCATAACTGAAATACAAGGAGAATTCCATGGATACATCAAAGATCAGAGAACTGCTTGGCTCCGATGCCGACGACCTTCTGAACCATAAAGCTAAAGTGAATAAGGAGATGCTGCATCTTCCTTCGCCCGATTTTCTGGATCGGGTATGGGCCTATTCAGATCGCAATCCGCAAACGCTGCGCTCGCTGGCCGCCATTCACAACAACGGACGCCTGGCCGGCACCGGGTACGTCTCTATTCTGCCCGTTGACCAGGGTATCGAACATTCCGGCGGCGCTTCTTTCGCTCCGAACCCGATCTATTTCGATCCCGAGAACATCGTAAAGCTCGCCATCGAAGGCGGATGTAACGCCGTGGCCTCAACGTTCGGCGTTCTTGGCAGTGTAGCTCGCAAATACGCGCATAAGATTCCCTTTATCGTCAAGATCAATCACAACAACTTCATCACCTATCCGAGTAAATATGACCAGATTCTTTTTGCTCAGGTAGAAGAGTCCTGGAATCTCGGCGCCGTCGCCGTCGGTGCAACCATCTACTTCGGTTCCGAAGAGGCCGACCGTCAGATTCAGGAAATCAGCGAGGCCTTCGCAAGGGCCCACGAGCTCGGCATGGCGACGATCCTCTGGTGCTATCTGCGCAACAACGCCTTCAAGGCCGATAAAGACTATCACACAAGCGCCGACCTGACAGGACAGGCGAATCATCTTGGCGTAACGATCGAGGCCGACATCATCAAACAGAAGCTACCGACGAATAACGGCGGATACAAGGCCATCAAGTTCGGTAAGACGCATGATAAGGTTTATACAGACCTTTCAAGCGATCATCCGATCGACCTCTGCCGCTATCAGGTGCTGAATAACTATGCCGGTCGCGCCGGACTCATCAATTCAGGGGGCGAATCGAAAGGAGCCGGCGACCTTGCCGAGGCCGTCCGCACCGCCGTAATCAACAAACGTGCCGGCGGTATGGGTCTGATCTCGGGCCGTAAGGCCTTCCAGCGTCCGATGAATGAAGGCGCAGCACTGCTTCAGGCCATTCAGGACGTGTATCTGAATAAAGACATCACGATTGCCTGATTCAAGCCTCATAGATCGATTTCTGCGAAATCGATCTATGAGAAGCCGCTATTGAGACGGCTTTCAAAGCAAGCCGTGTTCGCGCAGAGCCTCTTCGATGATCTGTGCGGCACGGTCCTTCTTTATTAGAACCGTATGCCAGCCAAGTGTCGCCGGTTCGATTAAGTTTTCTTCTCTATCATCAAAGAAGATGATCTCGCTCTGATGGTTTACTCGCCGCTCTATCAGGGCTTCGTGCGCCGTCTGAAAGAAGGCCAATTCGGGCTTGCGGTGGCCGATCTCACACGAAAAGAAAAAATAATCAAAGAACTGCGGTAAATCTCGACGCTTCTGGAAGATATCACGATACCAGAGCGAATAATTCGAGGCCAGCCCCATCGGTTGCCGGATGCGACGCAACAACTCGGGAATACCAGGCAGCCAGCTCACCTCTTTCATCATCTCTTTTTTCAGCCTCTGCGGAGTCGGTAGCCCCGCTATGTCGGCATCGGGCTGAAAGAATTCGCGATAATAGCGGGCCTCACCGATCAATCCTGCCTCGAAATCGAGAAAGGCCTGTGCATTGCGCAGACGGGCCCATCTACGCAGCTGAGCATCGTCCATCAGCCTGTGCACGGCGCGAAAAAAGGGATCATCGAGCAGCGTGTCCATCATGTCAAAGAGTAGAAGCACAGGTCTGTGTAGTAGACGTGGAGCTGCAGGCAATCGATTTGCTTTTCATGCTGCGCTCGCAAAAAAAAACGGAACGATGCGCCTGCTCTACTCCCTTCTGCTCATATTCCTTCTGCCCGCATACGGTCTTGCTCGCATCTTTTCGAAGCAGGCCCGTCTGTTTGCAAAGACAAGGAGCGAGGGAAAGCATGTCATCCGTAAAGCGCTTCTTTATGACGGGCCGCTTTTCTGGCTGCATGGCTCTTCTGCCGGAGAGCTCGATCAGGCGCTTGCTATCGCCCGCGAGATACGGCGGCGCAAGATGGAAGGGAAGATTCTGATTACGGTATTCAGCCTGAGCGTTAAACGCCTGCCTGCCGCCGACGCCGATTTTACCGCCTATCTGCCGATCGACTTTCCCTGGGCGTGGCGAATGATCCAGACCCGAAAGAATGCGCTGACGTTTATTACGTTTACGTGGGATGTTTATCCGAACCTGTTACGCAGGATTCGCAAAGCCGGAGGTTCGGCTTATCTGTGCTCGGCGGCGCTGCCTGCAAATTCCTGGCGAATCAAGCACAGCCGCTGGCTGCGTCCGGTTTATGCCGATTTTAACGGCATCGGTGCCGTTGACGAAGCGAATCGAACCCGATTCTTACAACTGCTTCCCGACGAGAGCCGCGTGGCCGTTACCGGAGATACGCGTTACGATACGATCTTTTACAAGCTCGAACATGCGCCTCTTGCTCCGGACGATGCGTCAAGGTTAACATCGGCGCAGCCGCTTCTCATTCTGGCATCCACATATGAGGCATGCGACGAACGGCTGCTACCGCATACGAAGCAGTGGCTTGACAATCACCCCGACCTCGACCTGTGGCTCTTCCCTCATCATGTAGACGAGCATCGCCTTGCTGAATGCGAACGCTCGCTAAAGCGACTGCAGATCGACTTCAAGAGATATAGCGAAGGACCGGCGCGCGTCGTTCTTGTCGACCGACTCGGTCTGCTTGCCAGGGCGTATGAGAAAGCCCGCTATTGTTACGTCGGAGGAGCCTTTCATCATCGCGTGCATAACACGGCCGAGCCTGCCGCCCTGGGTGTTCCCGTGCTCACCGGTCCGCAGATCGAAACGAGTCCGATCGCCCTGCAACTCGAATCTGAGGGAACACTCTTTCGCCGCGACTCTGGAGCCGAAATATTCGCGACACTCGACGATCTTGAAAAAGACGAAAAACGGCGGCTTCTGCTTTCACAGAAGAGCCGCCGTTATATGCTCTCGCAGAGAGGAGCGTCCGAAGTTTTCCTCGACGCCTTTCGCGTTGGTCAATGATTCAACGCATACTCCGAAGTCCGATGAAGACTCGAAGCCATGAGATCAGTTCACGATGAACTCGCTGAAATAGACCTCTTCCACCTTGCCCTCTGAAAGCACATGGTTGATCGAGGCCTTGATCTCTTCGCGCAACTCCAGCTGTCCCTGAATCGTCGTAAGCTCGTCGCGCGACTTGCCCGCCAGGATCAGGTTGATGATGTTCCGAAGCTGAGGCATGCGCTGCGCCAGCTCCGCAGAGAGCGCTTTATTTCCCATCTCAAAGCCAAGCGACAGCTTCAACTTGATGAAGTGCGATTCGCCGCGGTCATTTGTATTCACGCGAAAGTCTTCTGAGAAGTTGAAGCTTTCCAGCGGCGGAGGCGGCTTGACGACGGCAATCGACGCCACCTCTTTATACTGCTGCGCCGAGGCGAACCGCGCAACATAATAGGCGATCACCGACATGACGATCACCCCCACGGCGCCCAGGGCGACATAGATCAGGATTTTTACGACGCGATTCAGGCCTGTGGCCGCCGAAGGTTGGTACCCCCCGCCGTCTTCCTGCCCTTCGTCCAGATCATCATCTGCTACTGCCATCTCTTACTCCCACAGATCCGGCTTCGTGCCGGACTCACATCTTTCTCGATGAGGCTTGAAGCCCGATACTCTATCATCGATCAGGTATTAAATATTCTGCACCAGGAATTCTTGTGCCCGGCAGGCCCTCTGAAGCCTCCGATCGGCTGCGATCGGGCTCTTTTTCGGGCAGGATCACGATATCGATGCGGCGGTTATGCGCCTTCGCTTCGGGCGTGCCATCCTCTCCCTCGTTTCTAAGGGGACGGTACGAGCCATACGACATGCCCTGAAGCAGATGCGGCTTCACGCCCTTTGCCTGCATGAACACGATACTGTTGATCGCCCTTGCTCCGGCAAGATCCCAGACGTTTGCGTAGTCGCGCTCCTCGTCGCTGGCGGCGCGCAGTCGTGCTTCATCAGCCGACGCATGCCCTTCGACGCGGGCGTAACGATTGAGCGAATCAATCAGCCCCGCCGCCTTCGCCAGGGCGTCTTCCATGGCCGGAGTCGGCAGGGCGCTACCCGGCTCGAAATAATCGGCCCCGACCAGTGATATGATAATACCGCGTTCATCTTCGTCAATGCGCACCTTACGTGCCTCGATCTCGGGCTTGAAGATGCTTTTCGCCTGCGCCTTCGCGCTGGAAAGCGAACGACCGGCAGTCTGCGAAGGCAGGCTTTCAAGATTCATACCCATCTCTTCAAGACGACCCTTCGACAGAGTCTGGCCTCCTTCAAACATGCCGAGGCTGTTTGAAAAGGCCGAGAGAATCAGCTGAATCTCCTGCGGTGTAGCCTTACCGATACTGAAAAGCATCACAAAGAAGGTAAGAAGCAGGGTAACCATGTCGCCGTAGGTGGTAAGCCAGACCGGTACCTCTTCGCATGTCGGACATTCCTGTTTTTTTGAGGCCATTCTCAGCCTCCGCCAACGGCTTCATCAAGAGCTGCTCGGTCGGACGGCGGTAAGAACGAGGCAAGCTTGTCTTTTACGATACGGGGGTTGTCGCCCGACTGAATACTTAAGATGCCCTCGATCATAACGGCCTTCTCAAGCATCTCATCCTGGTCCCGGCGCAGCAGCTTATCTTTGATCGGCATGGCGATCAGGTTCGATCCGAACGAACCATAGAGCGTAGTAATAAGGGCGGCGGCCATACCGGCACCAATCGCCGACGTATCGCCTGTTCCGAGGTTTTTAAGCATCTGAATCAGACCGATCAGAGTCCCGAGCATTCCGAAGGCGGGCAGATAGACGCCCATCAATCCGAAGAACTTCGCGTTCGCTTCGTGGCGGGCGTGAATATTCGACATATCGGTTTCAAGGATATTGCGAACAAGCTCGGGGTCCGTGCCGTCAACGACAAGCTGAAGACCCTTTTTTAGAAAGGGCTCGTCTACGTTTGCAAGATCATCTTCAAGAGAAAGAAGGCCTTCGCGGCGAGCCCGTTCCGAATAGTTTACAAGGCGGGTGATCATCTGTGCGATATTCGCTTTTTTCTCGAAGATGGCAAAGCGTGCGTATTTGGGGATTGTCGTGAGTAAATAGAGCGGGTTACCCATCACCGTGGCAGAAAGTCCACCGCCGAAAGTAATGAGAACGGACGGAATGTCGATGAGGTCTCCGGCAGAAAGACCGGCCACCAGAGATCCGAAGATAACGAGCCCTACGCCGAGCAAAAAGCCCAATATTGTTGCGATATCCATACCGGTTTACCCTTCTGTCTTCTCTTCGGCTGAACGGCGCAGAAGATCTCGAAAAATTTTGCTCTCAAAATCGATGATCTTCTGCGAGATTTCGTTCGGTTTTTCCAGAACGATATAGCGGCGATCGTTATGAAGCGTGATCACCGTATCGGGATTCGCCTCCACAACCTCAATCTGTCTGTGATTCAGGAAAAAGGCCTGGCCGTTCAATCGGTGTAACTCGATCATCAGTGTCTTTATCGTCGATCGATGGCCTGGAGCCCTGAATCATTTTTTCGGATGCATCAAGAAACCCAGACTATTCATTCCCTCTCTCTGGCCTTTCTCCGCGCCCTCGGCGCCCTCTGAGGTTCATTTTCCTGATATAGAACACAAAGCGGGGCGTTTTCCGGATTCCTTGACAGCAGATGCCGCATTCTGGAAATCCTATCGTGGGCCTTTTCATGCTATTTTTTCTGAGCCTGGTCTTCATCCTGGCGATCGTCGGTTCTGGCATCGTGCAGACCGTCGTACTCTCGCTGAACATCCTGCCCGTCAGCAAGTTCGATATTCTGAAGCTCACGATGGCTCCGGGCTTCATGGCAGCGGCTTTCCTCTGTGCCCTGCTCTCGCTTCGGTATCTGCCCGGAAAAGGTCGACTGAATGGACCCGCTTATCTGGCCATCGGCCTGCTTCCCCTGCTTTTGCAGATCGTCGCCACTCCGCTTTACAACCTCTCGTTAATGCTCTTCCCGCCGGGTGAGCTCTTCTTCTCGCTCATGGAAACATTGAAGCCGACCGGACATCCTCTCGATACGTTTGGAGCTTTTTTCTCGATCGTGCTCGTCGGGCCGATCTGTGAGGAGTTCGTCTTTCGCGGGGTGATGATGGAGCGCGCCCTTCGCGAAAGGCGTAACGTTCATATGATCGTACTGCTTCAGGCGCTTCTTTTTGGAATCGCCCACATGAATCCCTGGCAGTTCTTCTATGCCGTAGCCTTCGGAGCCTTGTTCGGTTATCTACGCGTATGGAGCGGTGGAATCTCTTTGACCGTTCTGCTTCACATTTTCGTTAACGGATGGTCTGTGCTTAGCATGTACGTATCTCTGCCCCTATTTCAGGAGGCCGACGACGGGCGGCCCGTTCCGATCGAATGGTGGCTCGTTCTGCTCGCACTGGCAATCGGCGCAGGCCTGGTTTTTGCGTTATACAGAAGACGGCAGCTGCCTGTAGAGGAGTCCGCCGTTAGCTGAGGCCTCATATCGAAGAAGGCCTCAGCCCATCCCTTTTCAGTCGACTCGAATACAGACCTTACCGAAATGTGAACCGGAACGCAGATAGTCGAATGCCGCCTGTGCCTCGCCAAACGAGAAAACTCGATCAACAACGGGGCGCATGCCGTGAAGCTCTATCGCTCGGTTCATCTCGTTAAAGGCGCGACGATGCCCCACAACAACGCCCTGAATGCGAATGTTCTGCATCAACACCGGCGTCAGATCGACCGGAGCCGAACGGCCGGCCAGGACTCCGATCAGATAGATCGAGCCTCCCGGACGCACGCTTTTCACCGAACGCTCGAGCGTGCCCATTCCGCCTACCTCGATCACATGGTCGACGCCGCGCAGCCTGGTGATGCGGGCTACCTCCTTCTCCCAGTTCGGCTGCGTCTTATAGTTGATGCAGTGACGGGCGCCCAGCTCTTTCGCTCTGGCGAGCTTATCATCCGAGCCCGACGTAATCACGACCTCGGCGCCAAACATCACCCCGAACTGAAGGGCAAAGACCGACACCCCACCTGTTCCAAGGGCCAGAATCTGCTCGCCGGCCTTTACCGGTCCCTTTTCCACAAGGGCCGACCATGCCGTTAGTCCCGCACAGGGTAACGTCGCCGCCTCTTCATCAGTCAGATGCTCGGGCGCCTTCACGGCATCGACTGCCTTGAGGCGCATATACTGTTGCAACGTTCCATCGGCCGGTCCACCGATCGCTCCACGCAGATGTGTCCGTTCCGGATCGCCGTCATACCAGCCTGGAGCAAAAACGGGCATGGCGCGTTCGCCGATCTTCCAGTCTTTCACGTTAGAACCGACGGCGCTGACGACTCCTACGCCATCGGAACAGGGAACGACGGGCAGCTTCATGCGCGGATTGTAATTCCCCTCCACCATCAGCAGATCACGAAAATTCAGCGAAACCGCCTTCATCTTCAAAACGATCTCGTCGGAAGCGGGCTCGGGAACGGGACGCTCCACCATCTTCAGCTTTTCTCTACCGAACTTCTCGAAAATATATGCCTGCATAGGGCAAAGGTTTCTTGAACGCAGTATCTGAAAAACCTTTTTCCTGACAATACGGACGGCTCCAGAACCTTGTCTGCGTCACGGAGTAGACTCGACGTTCGTCGCTGTCTGAGAATCGTGGATTCGTGGAATTCTATCTTTTCTGTGACGGCGCTTCGCGCGGAAACCCGGGCCCCGCTGCCTGTGCCGCTATTATCTATAAAAATTCGCCCGATTCTGACGCCCTGCTCCGGCTTGGAAAGGTACTGGGGACGGCCACCAACAACGTAGCCGAGTACCAGGGCCTGATCCTTGGCCTTGAGGGCCTCCTGGATCATCTCGCGAAAGACGGAGTGGCCCCTGCCTCTGTGTCCTTGCACATTCGCATGGATTCCGAGCTGATCATAAGGCAGCTGACGGGTCAGTATAAGGTTAAGCATGAGGCGATGAAGCCGCTTTTCGCGAGAGCGAAGGGCATGCTCTCACAGTTTGCCGCAGTCCGGCCCGAGCATGTGCGGCGCGAATTCAATAAAGAAGCCGACCAGCTCGCAAACAGGCACCTTGACGGCCTGGCCTGAATCCGCCTTAAAATAGATTGCCAGTGCTGCCGGTCTTTTTCGGGCAATTGGTTGCCACATCCACCATCTATGGTGCAGAGCAAAACAATCTGTCAAAAATTCTTAAACAGAATTAAATCACGTTCATTTTTCGCTTGACCCGCGATCCCGGAGGACGAAGCTCCAAGCAAGCCTGTTAAAGGCAAAAACAGATTCTTTTACGGATATCTGGAGGGTAACAAATGAGAAATGCCAGAAAGCTCCTCGCGCTGGCCGTCGTCTCTTTAGCGGCGACGAGTGTTCATGCTGAGGGTTCTTACCTCGGTCTTGGCCTTGGTCTTCAGTTCGACCTTGGCGACCTTGGTGGAACGATTACAAAAGACGGCCTGGATTCAAACACACCGGGCAGGCAGATGATCGTCGCCGAAAACAAACTCGATGTGCTTTCAAAATCAAGCATCATGCGAGTTGAACAGAACAGCGCCATGACCGGCGGTATTCTGTCAATTTTCTGGGAGAAAGAAGGCCAGAACTCCTTCTGGAGAGTTGGTGTTGATCATACTCGCAAGATCATGGGCGGACATACTGAAGCAACCTTCATCGGCCACAAGATGATCGATATGACCTGGTCCTATCAGGCCACTCATATTCCTTTCTACTGGGGAATGAAGGCAGGTGTAGGCGAGTCGGCTTCGGTCTATGGCGGTCTCGGTCTGCACTACTACCGTGGCGGCTGGGGCATCGACGGCGATTCTAACGGGCAGCTTCTGTATGAACTGAGCGGTGGTGCTATCTCTGTCGGTCCGCACTCCAACCAGTATATCCTGACCCAGGGTCAGACACATGCTGGTGGCGCTGGTAACAACTTCCCGGTAATCGGCGAACAGGTACGATTCGACGTCAACGGCATCGGTTTCAACTTCCTTGTTGGTATCGAGCGCAAGCTGCAGTCGGGTAACAAAACCTACTTCGAGATCGAGCACGTAATCGGTGGCAAGATGGACAACGCTCCGGTGCGTACCTATGGTACGGTCAGTTCGCTGGCTTCTACTGGTAGCCTCTCGTATCCGATCAACCTGAGCGGTACTCGCTTCAAGTTCGGCTACAAGATCGCGATGTAATTCCGATCGATCTGTAACTTACAGAAAGGCAGCTTCGCAAGAGGCTGCCTTTTTTTATTGCGTTTGCGGTATTTGCCCGCCCGATTCGAGCCGAAAGAAATCGGCCTCGCTGATCGGCACGGCACGGGCATAGAGGTCCGTTAAACAGAGCATCTGATGCACCGGATGCTCGGCGTCGTCGGCGACCTCTTCGCGCTCCCTGTAGATATCGTCTTCGTGCAGCCAGGAGGTCCGCAGCTGGCCTCCCTTTGTGTCAAGGCGAACACAGACATAGAAAAGACCGTCTTCGAGTCGGCCGAGAAGCACCGTTACAGCGGAGGGCTGTGCGACCGATACGGCGCGGCGCATGAAGTGTGAATGATCGAGACCGGCAAGATTCGTCCGTTCATCAAAGCGAAGCAGCAGGCCGAGTATCTGCTGGAACGGTTCGACATCGAGCAAATGCCGCAAATCGCAGGCAGAGGATGGATTGACTTCATATTTCATGGCAACTTCCTTTCATAAAGAGTTGTTCGCCCTTCGGCCTCTCGTCAGTATCGTGTTCACAGGCCCGGGCGTTTTCAGCTGGCATAACAGCCAGCCTGTTATCCTTCTGGTTCAGGAAATGGGCGATCCGAACGAAAAAAAATCCGACTCCGGCGTAGAAGAGGCGGAATTTCGACACGTTGAGCTTGTCGTTGATCGCTTCCAGGCCGGGCGCCGCATGGATCTTCTTTTGACCGCACGGTATCCGGCTCTGTCGCGCTCGTCCTGGCAGCAGAGAATCAACGACGGCGAGGTGACCCTGAATGAAAAACCGACCCGCCCTTCAAGGGTTGTTCATGAAGGAGAGGTGATTCGATTCTCTTATAGAATGCGCCCGGAGCCCGATGTGGATCGCAACATCGGCATCATCTATGAAGACGACGATCTGCTCGTCATCGACAAGCCCGGCGACCTGCCCATCCATGCCTCGGGCGGTTATCGAAAGAATACGTTGAACGAGGTTCTCATCGAACTATTTCGCAGTCGTGGACAGGAGGACTTCGTCTGCCGGCCGGCGCACCGGCTGGATCGTGAAACCTCGGGCCTGATCGTGTATACGAAATCGACGCAGATGGCTCGCAAGGTGACGAAGGCCTTTCTCTCAGGCGAGGTTGATAAGTACTATACGGTCTTTGTGTTCGGCAGCTTTGCTGAAATCCGCAGCTGTGAAGGATGGATCGGGCCCGATGGCGGTTCGACCGTTCGGCGCAAACAGCGTTACCATGAAGGCGAACCGGGCCCCGATGATGTCCGCTGCCGCACAGATTTTGAACGCATCCAGGAGGTCACGATCGATGGTCGTCTTATCACGGCGCTGAAGGCCCGCCTTTTCACGGGGCGTATGCATCAGATTCGCGCCACGCTCTGCAGCCTCGGTTATCCTGTCGTCGGGGATCGCCTGTACGGACCGGACGAAACGATCTACCTCAGACGGTTAGAAGACGCCGAAACCGAAGCCGATGCCAGAACACTTCTTCTTAAAAGAACGGCGCTACACTGCACGCGCCTCGAATTCCGGCATCCTCGCACCGGGCAGCGGCTTCTTCTTGAAAGCCCCCTGCCCGATTCTCTTGTAACATTGCTGACTCCGGACGCCTCACAGGATAGCTGAGGCAGATGAGCTCAGACCGCTTGCGCTGGACCGGCGCCTTTCAAGAAGGCATCGGTCCTGTAAGCTGGGCCCGCATCTTCTGCAGTTCGGTCTGGATGATCTCTCGGGACAGCTCGATCAGCTCATCGACCGAAAGCGCCTTCACCTTCTCAATCGGGATCGGATCAAGCACATGAATACGAATGCGATGCAGGCCTTTCAGGATGAAGCTGCCCACCGGAAGCGCCTTTGAAGAACCGTCAAGCACGACAGGCAGGATGGGAATCTCAAGCTTCTTTGCCAGCTCGAAGGCTCCTCTCTTAAAAGAACCCAGCTCGCCGCTTCGCGATCTCGTTCCTTCGGGAAAGATGAAAACCGAGCTGCCTTCTTTGAGAGTGGCCTCGGCCTTGCGCATCATGCTGACGCTTCCCCGTGTTGTGCCGCGATCGATTTCGATATAGCGGTTCAGGCGCATATTCCAGCCGATAAACGGGAATTTGAAGTTTTCGGACTTACTCACCCACTTGAAGTGAAAGAACGTGCGAAACAGAGCGAAGATATCGACCATCGATTGATGATTCGAGATCATCATATACGGCTTCCGGGGATCGATCCTCGTCTTTTTTACAAGAGTCACCCTCCAGAACGGATTCAACCATGTATAAAGAGAGGCCCAGAACGATGTGAAGCGATGAAGAAGCACCAGTCGTCGGTCAAACAGACCCGTAATAGCACGGATCAGGACGGCGACAGGAAAAAACAGTATGCAGGTCACTGCGAAAAACATCCAGAAAAGGATGGATGCTACGGTATTCATCTATTGATCCTCTTAAGTTCAATATGCTGTAGCTTCTAAGACAGACAGAGAGCCGGATGGTTGCAAAATTTTGTTTTTTTTCAGGCATTCGAGCATCCCGAAAACCCGTCAACCATGATCATTCAAAAATTTCTCGATATCATCAAGCGTTCCAAAGAGAACGAGGATATCGCCTTCATGAATGATCGTATCACCGTCCGGGATTCCGAGGATGGTCTCTTTGCCTTTTTCCTGACGCTTGATCGTCACAATATTCAGGTTGTATTCTTTCTTGATATTGGTGCGAAGAAGCGGCTGCGCCTCATACACGCGAGGAGCGACAGCCTCCACAAGTTTGTATTCATCTGACAGAATCATACTTCTTCGTATAGACTGATGACTGAGCTGCTCGGCCATGTTCTCGGCGGCCGCTTTCTCAGGATTAAAAAGGTTCTTCACGCCGATCATCGTAAGCACTTTGCGCTGCATTCCCGTTCTGTAGCGAACGATAATATCGCCCCGACAGTGTCGTTTCAATATATCGGTCGTGACGACAAGGGTTTCAAAACTCTCGGCCGATGCGAGGATAACGACATCCATCTCGTCGATGCTCTGCGCGACAAGGGCCTTCTCGTCGGTGGAATCGAGGCAGACGGCATGCGTGCATTCGTCTTTGATCTCTTCGATCGTGTCGAGGTCCTTATCGATGGCGGTAACCTCATGTCCCTCTTCGTAAAGACGGCTGACGACCGCTCTGCCGAAATCGCCGATACCTATAACGCATATCTTTTTTCTAAGCATACTAACCTACCACAACATACTCGGACGGATACCTGTAACGCTCCTCTTTCGCCGCAGGAACGATCGAAATCAAGAACGTCAGAACGCCGACTCGGCCGATTAACATAATCAAACTGAGAGTGATCTTCGACGGTACTGTCAGGTCCGCCGTAATGCCGCGCGAGAGGCCGACTGTTCCATAAGCCGATACCACCTCAAAGGCAATGTCGAGAAATTCCTTTCTCTCGAAAATGGACATGGCGAAAATACCAGCGAAAATTACCATGAGAGAAAGTAACACGGTCGAGTACGCTCGGATGATCGTCGTTTCGCTGATCGACCGCTTGAATATCTCGATACGGGTCTTTCCGCGCAGAAGATTGAAGATGTGAATCACGGCTACGGCCATCGTCGTCGTCTTGATGCCACCGGCCGTCGACACGGGAGATGCGCCGATCCACATGAGAAGCAACGTAAAAAAGGTAAGTGGAATGCCGAATTCCGATACTGCAATCGTATTGAAACCGGCGGTTCGCGGCGTAACCGTATAAAAAAGCGAATGAAGCCAGTACTGCTCCGTGGAAAGGCCGGCCAGCACTCCGTCATCTTCGAGTATGATGAAACCGAAAAAGCCGACGACGAGCAAGATGCCTGTCGTAATCAACACGATGCGCGAAGTAAACTCGAGTCGGCGAGGCATGACGCCGCGCCGTCTGGGTCGCAACACCGATACGATATCACGAAGCACGGGGAAGCCCAGGCCGCCGAACAGAATCAGCAGCATAACCGTATAAATCGAATACGAGGAATGCAGAGAAAGGTTATACAGGCTATCAGGGAACAGGCTGAACCCGGCGTTACAGAATGCGCTGATACTGGTAAAGATGGCGATAAAAAGGCGGTCGCCCGAATCAGGAACAAGCGTGGAAGGAATCGAGAAGAAAAGATTGATCGCACCGAAGGCCTCAATTGAAAAAGTCATGAGTGCGATACTGCGAATGATCTTTTTCGCTTCAGCAACGGAATCCTCGCTGAGCAGCTCCTTCATAAAGACCTGCTGCGTAAGGCTGGCCCGACCGGCCAGGTAGAAAGAGAAGAATGAGGTCAGCGTCATGAGGCCCAGACCTCCGACCTGGATCAGACCGAGCAGAATGACCTGACCCGTTCTTGTCAGTCCTGTCGTAATATCAAAGGTTGCCAGGCCCGTCACACAGGTTGCCGAAACGGCGGTAAAAAGCAGATCGATAAGCGGTATCTCAGGTAAAGAGGCCTTCGGCATGCGCAGAAGAGCCGTCCCGATTATAATGATTATGGTGAAGCTCTGCATGAAAACGACAGACGGGTGGATTTTCATGCTCTGCAAAAAGCCCGCCTTGCGAGAGGCATGGATGACCTGATTCAGAAAAAAAAGCAGCTGCGAACCGGCGAGAAAGAGTAACGCCGCTCTCTCTCCTCCTTCTTTAGAATCCCTTTCAAAAAAGAAATCTACGAAAACGTCGCGAAAGATCAATTGAACGGCGACGATAACCGCCAGTATCAGCTCAACCCTGTGCTGGCGCAGATGCTCCCGGAACGTTCCGTCGGTAAAAAGCCAGCCGAGAAACTCGTAGAGCACAAAGATGAAAAGCACGATCTGAACTGTAAGAAAAACGAGGATCTCATACTTCTTTGGATACTCGAAACCGAAATCGAGAATCAATACCGCTCCGGAAATCAGGCCAGAAAGGGCGAAAAGAATACGAAAGTAGGGTAACAGATGATTGCGGTATTTCTGACCGATCCTGTACAGCAGCAGGTGAAAAGAATCGATCCCTGACGGCTTCCAACCCGTCGGCGAGCCTGAATCCTTCGGCTCCGAAGTCATACCCGATCAGAGGGATCGGGGAGCCGCTGTAAAGCGGAATCACAAACCGAACTTTACTTGTCAGATTTTTTTTTTATGAAATGCTGTATCTATGCTTCTTGAAAAGCCACAGGGATTCCGGGTTTTACAGTCCTACAGAGCTCTGCTGCAGTTGATCCGCGAGAAAAATCCCTCCGTCGATCTACGCACTATTCGGCGGGCTTTTCTCTTCGCTCACCGCGCCCATAAAGATCAGCGCCGGCTTTCGGGTGAGCCCTACATCATCCACCCCGTAGCCTGGCCGAGATGGGGCTTGATACGGCGACCATCGCCGCCGCCCTGTTGCATGACGTCGTCGAAGATACGTCGTTCGGCGAAGACAGCATCAGACGCGAATTCGGCGAAGAAGTCAATATGCTCGTGCGAGCCGTAACGAAAATATCGCTCGTTAAAAAAGACAGCATGAAGGATCAGAAGCCTTCGTCCGAGCTGAAGGCCCGCGAGGCGGCCGAGAACATCCGCCTCATGCTTCTTGCCACGACTCGCGACGTGCGCGTCATTCTTATCAAGCTTGCAGATAAGCTGCATAACATGCAGACGCTTGGATTCCAGAAGCCTCATAAAGTCGAGCGCATCGCCCGCGAGGTCATCGACATCTATGCGCCCATTGCCGGTCGTCTCGGCATGTTCCGCATGAAGTCCGAGCTGGAAGATCTGGCATTCGGCGCTTTACAGCCCGAGGAATTTGAAACCCTACAGAGCGAACTGAAACACAGTCGCGGCGATCTTGAGGTCTTTTTAAAAAAGATCACGAGCATACTAAAACAGCGTCTTGCCGACATTCAGTTAACGGCGCGCATCGACGGTCGTGCAAAGCATCTTTACTCCGTCTACAGTAAGATGCAGAAGTACGGCAAGGGCATCCATGAGATCTACGATCTGCGCGGCGTGCGTATCATCGTCGACGAGATCCGCGACTGCTACGGGGCGCTCGGTATCGTGCATACGCTCTGGCCGCCTCTGCCGGGGCGCTTTAAAGACTATATCGCCATGCCGAAATCGAACGGCTATCAGTCTCTGCATACGACGGTCGTCGGTCCGGACGGACGACCTCTTGAGGTGCAGATCCGCACACAGGAGATGGATGAACGGGCCGAACACGGCATCGCCGCACACTGGTTATACAAGAACGATATGCGCGCCGAGCGCGGAGATCAGGGCAAACTTGAATGGCTGCGCACGCTTTCTCGCATCACGCAGGAATTCCAGGGAGACTCGAAGGATTTCATTGAAGATCTTCGCGACGAACTGAACCCGAAAGACGTCTATGTCTTCACTCCGAAAGGCGACATCATCAATCTGCCTCAGGGATCGACCGTTCTTGACTTCGCCTTTCGCATTCATACCGACATCGGCCTGCGCTGCAAGTCGGCCAAAGTAAACGATCGCATCGTGCCGCTTCGCACCGAGTTGCGCAGCGGTGACCGTATCGAGATCGTTACGCACGGCGAGCCAAGACCGTCGCCGGTCTGGCTGCGTTACCTGAAATCCCAGGGGGCGAGGCAGAAAGTACGCGGATTCTTTCGTCGCATCGAAGACGAAACTCCCCTTCCCGGTGACAGTCGCACCGAGGTGCCCGATCGACCGGCGAAAACGCGCGATCTGAAAGAGCTGCGCGAGATTCGCATTCGCCGCAAAACGTCGACGAATCCAAAAGACGTTCCGATCGAGGTCGCGGGCAATACCGACATCCCCGTGCGTTATGCAGGATGCTGCTCTCCCGTTCCGGGGGACCGCATCGTCGGCTTCATCACGCGCGGACGCGGTGTGACGATTCATCGCGCCGACTGCAAACATCTGCCCGCCGAAAAAGGAGATCAGGATCGCTTTATACAGGTGCGCTGGGAAGGCCTCACGGAAACCTATCCGGTCGGCATCGAGATCAGCGCACGCGACCGTCAGGGGCTTTATCTTGATCTGGTGCAGGCCATCTCGCGCACGCAAACGAACATCCTCAAGGCCGAAGCCGATATTCCCAAACATCAGAACGGCACGATGAAGGCGCGCTTCCTCGTCGAAGTGGAGCACGTCGATCACCTGAACGAGATCATCGAAAGCATGTCGCAGGTTTCGGGCGTCGTCGATGTGAAGCGTCAGGCCGAACGCAGGGAAGAAAAGAAGGCCTGAGTCTACTCAAAGCTGTGCAGGATCTTATTCTCGACGGGATCAAGGGCAAAGCGTCCGGGTAACGCTACGGGGCGACGATCGATGCGGTATTTGCGAATACCGTACCCGAACGAGACCTCGACGTTCGGATACACCGTATCGCGATAAAGGATCTCGGCCTGACGATCGGGCGTGATGGCCGCCTGTATCGTCTCGCGCTGCCGGTCGAGGTTGGCGATGATTTCGAGAAACTTATTCTCAAGCGAAACAAGCTTGTCGTAGGTCGAATCCTGCTGGCTTGTAGACGGTCCGCGACGGCGCGCCTCGTCGATATGCCGGCGGTGCTGCTGGATCTTCTGTAACGTCGTGCGATTCCGATCGATCTCCTGCTCCAGTTCGCGAAGCCGCCGGAAGGTCTCGGGATCGATGCCGAGCGTCAGCCGCGTTTCGGGTTCGGCCTTCGAGCCGATACGATTGGCCACAAGCAGCTTGCCCGAAAGAGTCGATCCTCCGATCAGATCGCCCCGACCGCCATCAAGCAGGATCTCCACGCCGGCCATGAGTCGCGAATGCATGGCCGCCTCTTCGATATAGATGCCATGCCCGGCCGATACGGTCGTCTCCTGCACGAACTTAGCATAGACGTCATGCCCCGCTTCGATAAAGCCCGCTCCGCGACCGACCGCTCCGCCCATAAGCACGATATCGCCTTCGGCCTGTAAAAAGGCGCTCGAAACCGTGCGCTCGACGATGATATCGCCGCGGGCTCTCACCTGAAACCCGTCGGCGACCGTATCATGAACGACGACCGTGCCTGGAAAATCCACATGCCCCGTTCCGTAGTCGATGCGCTCCACATCGAGCACCTCGACGACCTCGATCTTCGCGTAGTTCTTCTCTTCGTCGTATCGGATGATCACCTGCCCCGTCGACTGCGAGTATAACTTCTTCTCTTTCAGAACGGCGTTGCGACCGGCCTCAAGGCGTGCTGTTGCAGGCTTTTCACCGTATACGGGGTTGCCCGAAACGTCGAGTCCGGGCCTCCCTTCGACCGGATCCAGCAGCTCGGCAAGCAGCTGGTCCTTCTCGCAAGTCTGTATAATACCGAGCTTCTTAAAATCCACGCGGGCGTTGGGCGAATCACCGAGCAGAGCGGGTCGCGCCCGGGGATGTGGATCATAATAAAACTTAATGCTGCCGTTTGTGGGGGGGATGGGATCGACCGATCGTGCAATCGTATAACTCTTTCGAAACGGACCCTTCTCTTTCAGCTCGTCGAGCGATCGCGAGGCGATGGCTTCGAGAAGACCATCATCGACGCCCGCTCGAATACCCGCAGAAAGAATGGCCGCATCAAGTTCGCCGCGGTCAAGCCAGCGTCCGCGAAAGATCGGGCCCTCTACGGTTAACGTGGCGCTTTTTTTATCGGCGGCGAGCTCAAGCGAGAAGCGAGCATCCTGCGACTCGGGCTCTTTCCAGGTTCCGAGCTCGTGCCAGTTGCCGTCTGGCACAAGAAGCAGCTCTTCCAGACCTTTCAGATCATAGTCTTCGATTCCAAAAAGCTTGAGCCGGGCAAGCACGTCGGCCTTGCGCACGGGCGCTCCTCCCGGACCGGGCGCGTGGATGCAGATCCACGCTCTGTCGTTCCGGTTCTCGATGAGGAAGTGACCGTCGTCCTTCCTTTCAATGCTGCGAATCAGATCGTCGACGGATGACATATCCTCTCGAAATCCTCGAAGTATCGCGGATACGTTTTGTTCACACAGGCCGGATCAAGAATCACCAGATCGGTGCGAATGGCGGCCAGCGAGAAGGCCATCGCCATGCGATGATCACGATAGGTCTCGACCTCCGCGCCATGCACGATCTGCGGCGGATGCACGCGCAACCCGTCCTGAAACTCGTCTACGGCGGCGCCGAACTTTTCCAGCTCGGTGCGTAATCCGCGAATGCGTTCGGATTCTTTGACGCGCAGGTTTTCCACGTTCCGTATCTCAACAGGTTTATCGGCAAAAAGGCCCGTAACCGCAAGCGTCATCGCCGCATCGGGCATATCGTTCATGTCGACGGTGATACCGCGCACCGGGCCCTGATGCTGCGTTTCGATCCAGTTTTTTCCCGTTTTCACGCGCCCGCCCTGAGCCCGTATGATATCAAGATAGCGGATGTCTCCCTGAATGGAGCTTTCATCAAGACCGTGGATGCGCACCGGTCCGGACAGCATGCCTGCCGTCATAAAATACGTCGCCGCCGTTGCATCGCCTTCGATGTAATAGGTGCCAGGACTCTCGTAGCATTGCTTCTCGGGCACGATAAACTGTGTATAACCCTCACGTTCCGTGCGCACGCCGAACTGTTCCATCATGCGCAGCGTCATGTCGATATAGGGGCGGCTGACGGGCTCGCCGGGCAGAGTTATCGTCACGCGGCGCCTCGATAGCGGTGCGGCCAGAAGCAGGGCCGAGATAAACTGCGACGACGTCTTGCCCGAAATCGTGAAGTCGGCGCTTTTCCAGCCATCCGTGCGCATCGTAACGGGCGGCGTACCCTCTGCCGAACATTCGATCGCCACACCGGCCGTGCGGACGGCGGCGACAAGATCGGCAACAGGCCGACGGCGCATCTGCTCGTTCCCGTCGATGGTGTAAGATCCCTGTCCGGCTGAGAGAACGGCGACAAGCGGCCTCAATGCCGTACCGGCATTCTCCACATCAAAAAGCCCTTCTTTAATAGAGAACGGGCCGCCGGCGCCGACGACCCGGTAGCTGCCCTCGATCTCGTTCATAAGACGATAGCAGTCCACGCCCAGAGCCGGCATCTGCTTCAGCATGACGCTCACATCGTCGGAGTCGGGAACGTTCTGTAAGATGGTCTCGCCTCTCGCCAGAGCTGCAAGCAGCAGCGCCCTGTTTCCGATCGATTTTGATCCGGGCAGGCGCACCTCGCCGAAAAAGGTGCCGATGCGGGGGATCTCAAGCCGCTCTATGCCGGCTGCCGACGTGCGTTTGAAAAGAGACATGCAGCTCTACAAAAAACTTGTAGCGTATTGCCACAACCATTTCCCTGATTCTCAGAATGAGCGAATCTCAAAATCCCGATAACCGTGAGACGTCGACCGCCGTGTCATCTCACGAAGTCTCTCACGAAATTATCGAAGAAGGCGCCGAGCTACATCTTGATTTTGACAAGCTTCTGGCCGTATCAAAGGGCGGCGAGCCTGTGCTTCCCGTCGTAGTGCAGCATGCGCGCACGCTTGAGGTGCTCATCCTCGCCTACGTCAACCGCCCTGCCCTCGCTCGCAGCATCGAACTCGGTCAGGCCGTCTTCTATTCAACAAGCCGGCGCGAGCTCTGGCATAAAGGGGCGACGTCGGGCGATTATCTGAAGCTCGAAGAGATCCGCGTCAACTGCGAGCAGAACTCCCTGCTCTTTCTTGTCGTTCCTGAAAAGGGCGGCGTCTGCCACACTAAGGACGCCGCCGGAGACACCCGTCGCAGCTGCTATTATCGCTCGGTGAAAGACGGCAAGCTCAAGTTCTTGTAGACAAACCCACTCAGCATTTTCCGGTCGGGCAAGGCATCGACGACTGGTTGATGCCGTTAAAGGCCTTGGTGTAACCGGCGCGGCGCACCTGATCAAGCGCTATGCCCGAACGGCGACCGGAACGACAGTAGAGCACGATCGGGCGGTTCGTATCGGCGCCAAGTTCGTTCATACGGCGATCGATCTCATCAAGCGGGATGTTCACTGCTCCAGGATAGTGTCCCGATGCAAACTCTGCCGGAGTACGCACATCGACAATGAGCGCCCCGTCTTTAATCGCCTGCTCGATGGCAGAAGGTCCGGACGGGGACGCCCCGGAAGGGTTCGAAGAATTCGAAGGGCTGCACGAAGCAAGAGAAACGGCCATAACAGCAAGAACAAGGAAACGCATACACACCTCTTTCGGGATATACCCCCGATGGGTATAAAGAACAGAAGGCATCGCCGCCCGTAAAGCATTTTTTCAGGCCTGAAGTTACGGCCGCTCAAGGCAGGAGTCGGAGCATCAGGCGATTGATTACCGGATACAGAGTCACCGCACCAGACGGAAGCTGTGGAAACGGTTTCATCAGATCTGCTCCTGTTACCTCTACAGGTAGAAAAGCAGTCAGATGTACAAAAATTATTTTGCCGTCATGTACGCCGGTAAGACCGGTGTCTCATCACCCTGACGGGCCCCGACCTACTTAAAATCGCGATCAAACATCTCTTTGAGAATACGACGTGCCTCGACCTCAGAAGCGTTGTGCTCCTCGGACGACACGGGCCCGAATTCGCCTTTTTCGTAGCGGCGGGCCAGCCTGATATATTCAAGGGATCCCATTACGGTTAACAGCGTACGGGCCTTATTCTCGTAAACCTTCACATCGCCGTCTTTCGCCACGACAAGGGCAAAGGGCGGGATTTTCATGCCGCCGCGAATCAGACATCCGGCGGTGATCATCGCCCCGTCGCCGATCTGTGCGCCGTCGAGTACGATCGTACCGATACCGACAAGACAGGCTCGCCCGATCGAACATCCGTGCAGCATCACCTTATGCCCGACTAACGTATAATCGCCGATGGTCAGACGGCCGCCTGAATCCGTATGCAGGATGCTGCCGTCCTGTATGTTCACACCACGACCGATCTCGATTGCTCCGAGGTCGGCACGCAGCACCGTCGACGGCCAGATCGAGCAATGCTCGCCCAGCGTCACGTTCCCTATTACGCTCGAAGACGGATGCAGAAAGACGCTGTCGGGTTGCGCATTCACACAGCGATGATTCGGCGAATCTTCAAGCGAGAAGCCTTTGCTCATGTTATTTATCCTTAATTCTCCGTTAAACAATGCAGCGATGCGCTATCAGATCTCATGATATCGATGTATCAATGAAGAGATCTCCTGAGCAAGCATCGATGGAAGCGACGTGTAGTTCACATCGGTGATCGACAGATGATGACGGAACAGCGCCTGCGAGAGGTTGCGCGGACCAAGGCCCACTCCAAGCATAATAATGCCCCGAGATTCGAGTCTATCGATCTGCTCTTTCAGCTCACGCGTATCGCGCGACGAAAGATCCTTCTCGACGGTGACGCGGGCCCTCGCCCCTCTGAAATCCGAGCTCATCACGAGAATGCGCGTCTTTGCGTCGGCCGAGAACATCGTCGACAGCTCGTCGAGGATCTGGAACTCCGACACCGTATCGCCGTGCCAGTCGGCGGCTAACCCATGAAAAAGCTCGCTCTGGCGATCGGGGCCCCAGATGTCGTCGATCAGCTTATGCCATTGCAGATCGATGTCGATCTTCTGATTGGTCAGATCGGAGTAGCCGATCGCGCCGAAGGCGATGCGATGTGTGTCGAGGATTTCGGCCGCGCTCATGATGGCGACAAGCACGGCGACGGAGTATTCAAAGTTAAAGATGCGGCGGCCTTTATTCAGGGCGAACAGCACCTCCACTCCGCGCAGGCGATCCTCGTCTATGCGAATCGTCGTTTTATCAAAGATGCGATCATCGCCTTTGCCCGATAGATACGACAGATACTTGCGCGCATCTACGCGGGAGCCTTCGGCTCGATGACGTCGACGGATCTGCACGTCCGGATCGAGAAGATGTTCGAGATCAAGGCTGACGCGCTCGAGTTCAGGAGCGAAGATCTCGATGAACTCTTCAAGCGAAACGCCGAGATTGTAGCTCCACAGCGGACGGCGCTTTTTCAGGAACTCTTTGTAAAGCTCTTCGGTACGGTAGCCCCATGCGCCGCCGCCCTGACCCGGTTCGCCTACGCCTTTATTGCCCTTAGTGTCGGCACCATACCAGGCATCTTCGCCCTCTTTCGTCGAGCCGCCCGTTTCGGGAGTGTTGAGGTTGATGCCTTTTTTCAGCTTCTGCGGTTCTCTGTTCCAGGAGGCCTTGCCGGTCGTCGCATCACGCCAGTGTTCCTCCTGATTCCAGTTCACCTTCCCTTTAACGGGCGGCTTCAGGTTGAGGCTTTTTTTTTTCGATACCGATTCAAACTCCCGAAGCAGGGTGTTCAGATCGGTACCGTCAAGCATCTTCTCAAGAGCCTGAAGCATCATCTGCCGCTCCGGCGGATCGCCGATCTCATTGATGTAGGCGATCGACGCCCCTTCGCTGATCGCCTCTCGCAGCTTCTCGGCGGTGAGGTTCTCGGGTTCGGCGGCGGCCCATCCGACAAGGTCGACGAAACGCAGAAGGTTTGTCAGGCCGTAGCGATACGGCTGCATGCGCGTCGCGCCGATCTCACGTTTCTCGGCCTTCGTGCGTGCAAAGACATGATACTGTAGAATGAGCGTCGTAAGAGAAGATCCCTCGCCTTCTTCAAGCGACAGTGCATGTTCGATGATGCCGCGCAGGCTTTCTGCGTCGACGACGGGCGGAACGACAAAGGCCGAGAAGCGATTTCGAAAGGCCCGCGAAACGGTCGGCGTCGTCTTCTGTAAACGAAAGTATTTCACGCCGAACACATGGGCGCCGTCTTTCAGCTTTAAAGGTTCCGATTCTCCGCTTTCTGCCGGAAGCGACATCGCACGCGCATCGTCCATGAGCATGTTCATCTTCTCGACAAGCTCCGGACCGGCGGCCTCAAGGCCCTGGATCAGGAGCACTCCGCCGCTGCGCAGGCCGTCGGTTAACGGTCCGTCCACCCATTCGACCTGATCTTTGCCGGCCGGCTTGAGACCGCCGAGAACGTCAGAGGTGTGCATGCCGCGCGAAAGCGAGATGGCGTGCACGGGCAGACCGGCGAGGTCGGCGAAGAAACGGGCGTAGGCGTCGGGCTCTACGTCGGCGTCGGATTCAAGCAGCACGTTCTCTTTAAACTGTAACGAACGGGCTACTGCCTCGGCCACATCAAGGCGGGCCGGCACAAGGGCGAAATTACCCAACGCTCGCTCCACGCGCTCCTGACGATCCGATCCGAGAAGCGGCAGACGCGCTCGCCCGATGTCGATACGTCCGCCTTCGATATCGACGTGGATCTCGATCCTGCGTTTTGCCTTCGAGATGTAAGAACCGAATCCGTCTTCTTTCAGAACGTCTTCGATCGTTTCACGAAGAAGCGCACGATCCTCTTCGGTGCGAAACGGCCTGATAAAGATATCGTTCAGTTCAAGCATCAGATGCTCGGGCTGTCCTTCGAGTCGGGCGGCCAGGCGTTTCAGATTGCGCAGATTAAAATGAAAACGCTCGAGGTCGCGCGTGCCCACCTTCTTACGCACGACAAGCTCTTCAACGGAGCGACAGATGCGCACAATCGTTCGCAGCACATCTTCGGGGATGGCGTTATACAATCCGGCGAGGATAGAGACGAGCTCTTCGTCGGGATACGGATCAAGGTAGACGGTTGTGAAATACTTCTGAATCTCACGCGGAAGCGGCTTTCGTCCCTCAAAACCCTCGGACGGGTTCTGCGTCGCCACAAACGAGAATCCCCGGTGCGGCTCGATGACGGAGCCATCGCCTTCGAGGATCTGCAAACGACGCTCTGTGAACACCGACTGAAAGCGCTTGAGGACTTCAGGCGAGGCGAGGTTCATCTCATCGGCCACAAAGGTAGCTCCCTGACGCAGGGCAGCTGACAGGGCGCCATCCGACCAGACAAAACCGCCGGGCTGAATACGGTAGGAACCGACCAGGTCTTCGGGAAGCGTATCTTCGTTAAAGCTGTAGCGAATCGTCGGATGCTTGCGCAAGGCGTTGATATAATAGATAAGAGCGTTTTTACCGACGCCTGCGTCGCCCACAAGCAGCAGGTTATGGCCTCGCAGAAGCGGCGGCAGGATCTTGCGCAGGTTGGCACGCGTGGCCGGCGTCAGAACGATGTCGGTCTGAGGAATCCATCCCGGATCACCCTGAAATACAGGCAGGCGAAGGCCTTCCAGCTCGATAAAATCTACGGAATCACTCATTCCAAGCTCCTTCTGCTCGCCGCGAGGCGAATCCAGCAATCTCATCTTTGACTTTTCAGTCAATCCGCTTTGCCCGGAAAAAGAGGACGCCTGAGAGCAGGAGTTCTGTCCTTGCGGGCAGTACCAGCTAAATTCTTATAGACCGTTCGGTCCACTTTTTTGTGAGACTCTGGAGGTCTGTCGGTGGGTTTTTCTACCTGGGTTTTCTAAGCGGATTTTTCTGATTCGGTTTTTATACGTGGTTTTTCTGTGTGGGCTTTGACTTCTGCCACCATCTTCCGTTGTTTGACGCATGACTCTTTATACTCTGATCACCGGAGCCTCAAGCGGCATCGGGCTTGAGCTGGCAAAAATCTTTGCCGAAAACGGACATCCTCTGATCCTCACCGCACGCAGCACTGACCGTCTGGAGGCGATAGCGAAAGAGCTGCGCAGCCGGTTTGATATCGAGATCCATGTGATCCCCGCCGATCTGAGCCAGCCGCAGGCACCGAAGAAGCTCTATGATACGATTAAGAGGAAGAAGCTGGCCGTCGAAAACCTTGTGAATAACGCAGGCATTGCCACGCACGGGCCTTTTATCGATACTCCCTGGGAGCAGGAACGGGGCATGCTTCAGCTGAATATCGTCAGCCTGATCGAACTGACGCATCTCTTCCTACCGCAGATGAAAGAGCGTCGTAGCGGGTCGATCCTGAACGTCGCCTCGACGGCGGGCTTTCAGCCGGGGCCGTATATGACGAACTATTACGCCTCAAAATCGCATGTGCTTTTCTTTTCAGAGGGCCTTGCCGTTGAACTCAAGCCCCATCGCATCAGTGTGACGGTGCTCTGCCCCGGACCGACTGAAACGCCTTTCTTCGATGCTGCCGGCATGCGCGATACGCAGCTTGTGAACAGTCCGCTTGTGATGTCGGCCGAAAAGGTGGCACGGATCGGCTATGACGCCTGGCTGCGCAAGAAGCTGATCGTCATTCCGGGCTTTGTGAACTGGTTCATGGCGACTACGGTCGGACTCATGCCCCGTTTCGCCGTGCGCGCCCTTGTTGGATACCTGAATCGATAGCAGGATTTTTGCGATACTTTCGATAGAAACGCAGAAAGAGCAGACCAGCTGCTCTTTCTCGCTTCTCGGATGCTGAAAATGAAAATCAGCCGCGTTCTACGGTCTTGCTGAAGACGTGATGCACACGGTCTTTGTAGAAGCCACAGGTCGGACATACGCGATGCGGTTTAATGAAAGAACCGCAGTTTTTGCAGGCGACCAGATTCGGCTTGCCCAGAGCATGATGCGCTCTACGCGAACGGGTTTTCTGTTTCGATATTTTACGTTTGGGCAGTGCCATGGTCTCAATCCGATTTGGAGTTTCGGACCAGTTCAACGACGGCAGGCATCAGAGCAACCTTTTTTTCACCCGATTGCCGCCCGCTGGCCCGTTAAAGCCGACAGCAGAAGGAAACCAGTAGAGTAGAGAGGGTGCCGGAAGCCCGGCAGCCCTCCCCCTCGTCAAACCGGACGTGCAGATTTCCCGCATCCGGCTTTCCCGAAAACAGACCATCCCAGAGCGTATTCATTTGAGATAGAGCAGTCCCATTTTGCTTATCTGGGAGTAGAAGCTCACACCATTCGGCGGGCGAAAACCACGCTGACTTCTTCTCTTTAAATGCACTGTTAAGCGATGAACTGTATAGGAGTTGACTTTTCTAAAGGAAGCCGCTGGATAACCGAAGCGAAAATAATTTGACCAGCCGACAAGGGTTCTGTTGATACCGCCTATCATCTCATCAATAGGTTGATAGCACATCTTCTTGCCCGTCATGATCTTAAGCCTATCCCGCATCCGCTGCACGGCTTTCTTAGAGGGTAACACATTCAAATAGTCTCGATTTCTGCCCTTGAGATCGCGATCAAACCGAAAGGTAAACCCGAGAAAATCCAGACTCGCTTTCTTCTCCTTCAAGTTGACTGTCTTCGTCTTGTCACGATTGATCTTAAGACCCATGCGGGCTTCAATGAATCCCTCAACAAAATCGGTGAGGCGATCCGATTGATACCGGGCCAACACGACAAAGTCATCCGCATAACGAACAAGTTTTGCGTTGGCCCACACAGCGGGTCCGTTACGACCATGAAACACCTTATCGAAGTAATGTAGAAACAGGTTCGCGAGCAGCGGGGAGATCACTCCCCCCTGAGGCGTTCCCTGTTTCGATCTTGCGATGCGTGGTGGACTCCCTTTATCGTCGGGGGGTTCAACCACAGGCGTCTTCAACCACATCCGGATCAGTCGCAAGACCGACCTGTCACTGATTCTCTGCTCAACGCAGAGAATCAGTTTGTCATGTGGGATGGAATCGAAGTATCCTTTGAGATCAGCATCATATACAGCCTGAAAACCCGACAGAATATGACTTCTGATTTCTGCGAGCGCTGTATGTGCAGATCTTTTCGGTCTGAACCCGTAGGAACAGTCGAGAAAATCAGCCTCATAGATAGGCTCGATAATCAGGAGAGTCGCCATTTGCACGACTCGGTCTTTAATCGTCGGAATGCCAAGAGGACGGCGTCTTCCATCCGGCTTCGCAATATACTTCCTGCGGACCGGGCTTGGTCTGTACGTCTTCTCTTTCAGTTCCTTCTGTATCGATTCAAGAAATGCTTTCGCACCTCCTTTGCTGTTCTCAATTTGTTTGAAGGTTATCCCGTCAACGCCGGGAGAACCGCGATTCGCTTTCACTCGTGAATACGCCGCCTCCAGAACGTCCATCCTGAAGATACGATCATAAAGCACGTAAAATTTGAAGCGTGGTTCGTTCCTCGCCTTGTGATAGAGTTTCGATCTCAAAAGAGCGAGCTTCTCGGAAAGTCCCTTCTGGTTAAGCGGTATCGCTGCCTCAGTTCCCTTTCCTTCTTCCGTAGAGGATGTTTCCATCAAGCGGTCTTACTCCTTTTCTTATCCAAACTTGTTTTCGGCAGAGTCCCTTCGCTCCACCGGAATTACCCGACTTCCTCGCTACTATGGACTCCTCCGACTCCCGATGAGGATGAGTCACAGTTATGGATTCCTGTCACTCGTTGCCGAATCCCTCACCGGGCCTCCCAGGTTCCTCATGTCTTCCTTCTGCAAGTGCTATCCGCTCTGACCCCGAGCAGCCAGTCGGGTGCTAACCATTGCTTCCCCGACCGTGTCAGGCTTCACCAACTCCGAGAGGCTGGCCGCTGCTAATGGTGTAACGAGGCTCATGTCGGTTCACTTTTGTTACGGCCCTTACATTTGATCCGCGTGGCTTCACCCAAATGGATTACTCCAGCAGATGCACGCTTCACTACCCGCCGAATGGCTAATTGCGGGGTGGGTACCTTTCAACCCACGGGAGAACACAGGCTTATCCTGGCGCACCGGAGGCACGGAGGAGAACCGTGGCGTAGTGGAAGAAGAAATGAACCACGGAGGCACGGAGGAAATCCAGAAGGAAAGTCGGGAGCAGGGGTAGGATGGTCGGTATCGGTGCCGTTGGATTCTTTGATCTTTTCTTTGTTCGCGCTTTTCGAGTATTTCGTGGACTGAGGAACTCTTTCTCCTCCCTGCCTTCCTCCTCCGTGCCTCCGTGGTTAAATCCCTTCAATTTACGGCTACCGATCTTATCGAAAAGACTTTACACGTTAATGCTCTCTTCGAGCTTGAAAAAGAAGTCTTCCTCTCTTACTTCAACCATCCGCAACTCTGAGGGCGCCATGTCGTTAAAACAGGATATTGAACTCATCCATTCTTCTGCACTGCAGACGCTGGAAACTACCGATCTTGCCGGTCTGCGCGATCTGCATCAGGAGATCCTCGGCAAGAAAGGTCGCCTCACCGAAACCCTGAAATCCCTCAAAGATCTATCGGTCGATGAGAAGCGCGAGATCGGATCGCTGGCCAACCGCTATCGCGAAGAGCTTGAGACGCGCTTTCGGGAACGACAGTCCGAGCTTGAAAGAAAGGCAGAGGCGGATCGTCTTTCCACCGAGCATTTTGATGCGCTTCGTCCCGTCGCTCGCTCGCACGGGCATATGCATCCGATGTCGCGCATCCAGTACGAGGTCGAAGATCTTTTTCTTCAGATGGGATTCCGTCTGATGGATGGCCCCGAGGTCGAAACCGATGAGAATAACTTCGGCAACCTGAACTTCTCGGACGATCATCCCGCCCGCGATATGCAGGATACGTTCTGGACCGAAGAGGGCTTCCTTCTGCGCACGCATACGTCGTCGGTGCAGGTGCGCGCCATGCAGTCGCTCAAGCCGCCGTTTCGCATCGTGGCGCCCGGCCGCGTCTATCGCTATGAAGAGACCGACGCATCGCATGAGAATACGTTCTATCAATGCGAAGGCATGATGGTCGATCGTAACATCTCAACGGCGCATCTCATTCACGTGATGAAGACCTTTCTTTCGGCCTTCTTTGAGCGCGAGGTGACGGTGCGTCTGCGACCGGGCTACTTCCCTTTCGTCGAGCCCGGCTTCGAGCTCGATATTCGCTGCCTGATCTGCGGCGGCGACGGCTGCCCCGTATGCAAGCACTCGGGCTGGGTGGAGCTGCTTCCCTGCGGCCTTGTGCATCCGAACGTGCTTCGTGCCGGCGGTATCGATCCCGAAGAGTGGAGCGGATTCGCCTTCGGTATGGGACTTTCGCGTCTCGTCATGATGCGTCATGAGATCGAAGACATCCGACATTTTCTTTCGGGTAACCTTCGCTTTTTACAGCAGTTCTCAGGGTAACGACTCTGAAACTCGGCCCCCATTCAAATTGATAACTCATTCCCGAAAAGGCATTACGGATAACGCTCTATGAAACTCTCTCTTTCCTGGATTTCGGATTACGTCGACATTAAAGGCATCAAGATCGAAGACCTCGTACACCGGCTGACGATGTCTACGTGCGAGGTCGAAGAATACTTTGACACCCTGCCCTTCTTCAAGCAGCTGATCGTCGCCGAGGTGCGACAGTGCGAGAAACATCCGGATTCCGACCATCTTTCGAAATGCGTCGTCTTCGACGGCACCGAGGAACGGTCGGTCATCTGCGGAGCGACAAACGTGCGAGCCGGCATCTTCGTCGCCTTTGCTCCAGTCGGCGCCGTGCTGCCCATGGCAGACGGCGAGCTGCGCATTGAGAAGCGCAAGATTCGCGGCGCGCTTTCTGAGGGCATGATCTGCTCGGCAAAAGAACTGAAGATCGATTCGGTGCTCGGCGACAACGGCGGCATCATCATACTGAACGAGCTTGATCCGGCGTATTTCGGAGCCTCGCCGGCCGCGACGAAAGCGAAGAAGGTCGAGCTGAAGGCCGGTCTGCCGCTCGACGAAATCTTTCCGTATAACGATACGGTCATCGACATCGACAACAAGTCGATCACGCATCGCGCCGACCTTTGGTGTCATTTCGGATTCGCCCGCGAGATTGCCGCCATCTTCAAGAAGAAACTGAAACACGATCCCGTCGCCGAGGCGCTTGCCCAGGCGAAAGAGATCAAGGCCGTCGCCTCTTTGCCGAAGAAAAACATCGAGATCGTCGGTGATGCGGCGTTAACCTATCAGGGCATGCACTGTGACGGCGTTCAGGTAACGTCGGCGCCGGTATGGATGAAGCTGCGGCTCTCTGCGATCGGCCAGAAGAGCATCAATAACGTCGTCGACGCCTCGAACTATGTCATGTTTGAGATCGGGCAGCCGAATCACTGCTTCGATGCCGCCAATCTGAAAAGCGATACGATTCTCTGCTCGGCGGCAAAGGCAAAGACATCGTTTGTCGCTCTTGACGAGCAGACCTACGAGTTGCCTGCCGGTTCTATTTTCGTTTACGATGGAAAGGCTGAGGCTCAGTCTGCCGTCGCCCTTGCCGGCGTGATCGGCGGACAGACATCGTCCATTCAGCCGACGACGCAGAGCATCTTCATCGAATCGGCGACGTTTCCGCGCGATCGCATCAGACGGGCGCTCTCTGCCGGAGCGCCTCGCACGGAATCGGCCCGTCGATTCGAGAAAGGCCAGGACCCGGTGAAGGCGCCGGCGGCGATCTATCGTATCGTATCGCTGCTGACAGCGACAAGCCCCGATCTGCGTTGCGGAGCGTTAACCCAGGCGTGGACCGTCGACAAGAAGCCCCGTCAGAATCACATTCCGATCACGCTTGAGTTTTTACACAACCGCCTCGGCTTCGCTCTGAAGCCCGAACAGTTCGCCGACATCCTTCACCGACTGCATTTCGAGGTGAAAGAGAAAGGGACGAAGTTCGACGTTATCGTTCCGTCTTTTCGTTCGTATTTCGACGTGCAGATTCCCGAAGACCTTGTTGAAGAGATCGGTCGTATCTATGGCTACGACAATATCACGCCCGTTCCGGCGCCCGTTGCCGTTGAACAACCCACGCCCAATCGTCGCCGTGTTTTCGAGCGCCTGCTGAAAGAGCGCATGATCCGTCAGAGCGGCTACGACGAGACGATGAACTACAGCTTCGCCTCTTCAGAGGATAACGCCCTCTTCGGCGGACGCGGCATCACGCTGCGCAATCCGGTCCAGAGCGATCGCAGCGAGATGCGTCGGTCACAGCTTCCCGGGCTTCTTGCTCAGGCCGTCATCAATCAGGACCGTTTCGCCTCCGTATCGCTCTTTGAGCTGGGTCGCATCTTTATTCCATCGGGAAAAAAAGGCGTGCTTCCCGAAGAGCCCGTGAAGCTTTCGCTTGTGCATCTTGAAGACGGCGCTGACGCTCGCGACACACGCGTTACGGGCACAGAGCGTACATCGGATAACGCCCTCGCCGTCTTTCTGGAACATCGCCGGCGTATGGAAGAGGTGCTGCAATCGTTGAACATTCCCTTCTCGATGCATCTAACGGGGGATGATGCGCGCACATCCGGAGCTTCCGTCGAGCCCGCGTTTTATCTTCATCCGAAATGTCAGGTTGCCTTTGTTTCGGGGAATCAAACGCTGGGCAGCATCGGTCTGTGTCATCCCGACTTCAGTCGTCGGGCCGGCATCAAACGCCCCATCTGCGTGATCGGCGACTTCGACTTCGAAGCCCTCTTTCAACTGTGGAATACGAACCGCACGCATAATACGTATCGGCCGCCTTCCGTGCATCCGGCATCGGAGTTTGATCTTACGCTGATGCTTGCAGAGAACGCGTCCACGGCAGCGCCGGTCGCCGTGATCGAATCGCTGAAGATTCCCGAACTGCGATCGATCGAGCTTCTGACGATCTACTCCGGCGATCCCATTCCCGCCGGAAGCATGGCCGTCAGCTACCGAGCTCGACTGCAATCCGATGCAGGCGGTATCTCGGGCGAACGACAGCATGAGATCCTGATGTCGGCCGTTGCAGCGCTGGAGAAGGCCGGTTATCCGCTAAGGAAATAAGGCGAACCCGCCCCGCACCCTCGACCCGGCGGGTGGTGAATCACGCCTGCACCGCACTCCTCACCCCGCGGGTGGCACTTTGTTATCTGGTTGAGTGCCAGGCGGGGATTCGGGTGGGTGCAGGCTTGATGGCCTTTGCGGCTAACGTTTACGGGCGCATCGGTTATCAGATGTTCTCTGCGCATATACGAATGCCTCCAACCGTCGGGCTCTTGCGTCGAGCGACTCCCCGCTGTCGGCAAAGGCGATTGGAAGGGCTGGCAGGTTAAGCAGCGGGTCCCCTCTTCGCCGCGGCGATCCCTTGCGCGGGCTTTACGGGAGCATATTGAATTTGCCTGAAGATGCATACCGATCGGAAATGATGTGATTCAACGAGGGAAGTAATTACCGCGGAACCTTCCATATGTGGTTTTTTTCTTCAACAGAGCCAGTCGAACGTATTTGCAGGTACTTTGCTGCGACGTTTTGGATTCGTCGATCAACGGGATCTGGCTTTGCGCAAGCCCCTTGGCGCTCGTAGCAGACCAGCAGATCAACGTTCTTCCTAACTGCATCTTGTATTGCCTCACGCGTGACCACAACTAAAGGAAGACGGGCTGAGCCAGTCTCACCGCCCGATATCCTATCTGACTGACTTTCTACGGTTATGATACTGCCGTCAGGATCAATTATCTTGAAGCTGATAGTCGCGGTACTTTGTGCTTCAGCCATAACGACAGCAACATATGCCGAATATTGAAAATCAACGATAGCGACATTGAGTCGTTTTTCATTTCCCAGACAATTCCCGGCATTTATTCTACGGACTTCGTAAAAAGCTGATAACTCGCCGACTACAATATCTTCTAAGAATAGTCCAGGCTGAATGAATAATCCGAAATTCCCGTTTAAAGGATATTTATCATTCGTACCATCAATGGCAAGACAGAGGTGCTTCTGTCGCATCGGCTGATTGGCTTTCTGTACTGGTAATCTTCCCAGCGTCATCGTCGTCGAACATGAGGTCAAAAGCAAGCTCAGTATTGCGATAGTTGAGCTAAGTCGAATTTGATCGAGATTCATAAACGCCTCTCATACATGCGGTAAATACCTTCAAACAAGTCTCCCGCCCCGTTCCAAACGAAATATGGGACACCGAGGATTCCTATCGCATCACTCTGTGTTGGCATGTCCATCTACAGGATTCGCTGACTCAAAAAGCATTCAAGAAGCCTTTTTCAAGCGAAAAAGGCTCCTATTCTGGTCGGATCTTCCGTAATTCCTCTCTAGTTTCGCGTCCAGAACGCCATTGCCCGAGGGATTCCATTGTATTTCAGCCCGAAACATTGCTTTTGATATGTGACAATTCCATTCACCAAATATCGAGCTTACGACCGGGTGGGCCAACGTGTTCATTCGTATGATTTCCAGGCTCCGAACATATCTCCATGATCCATCCCACCCGAAAGATTATCCTTGTATCGGCGGAACACCCGGAATTGTTCTCCATTTCGCGTCCCGATCACCATTCCCCGAGAGGTTCCTGTGCATTTCAGCGCGAAACACTCCTGATGAGACAGGACAACAGCAATACCTACTGAGAATTGCGCGGAACAGTCCATAAGTATCGCTGAACAACGGGTTCATCGCGGCGCTGAAGTTCGCCGTACTCTTTTGCGATTTCCAGACTATCAACCTCGTTTTTCGTTATACTTCCTTCCGGACATATAGCCAGGCCATCCATGCATGCAACTTTTTGTGCATGTTTAGTGGCTGCATCTATTATTGCCCATCGAGCGACAATAATCAAGGGCGGTTCAGAGCGGACCAGATAGTCTCCATGAAATATGGCCGACTGTGTCTCCATTTTCACGAGACTTCCGTTCTTTCCTGTAATATCAGATGACACAGCAGCCCTGGCCTGCACCGAATACACTGGAACGAGCGAGCCTATGGACCACGTATGGAACGATACCTCTCGCAACACAATGACAATACTTCGAACCGAGTTGTTGCATTCTTCTGATTCAAACACTGAATAGTATTTCGACAGTTGCTGCTTTATTACTTCCTTGAAGAAGGGGAAAGGAAACAAAAAAACACCAATACTTCGATCAGCTGGGTAGACAGTATGATCGTTGGAAAAATCGATACACAATGCCTCTGATGACTGTCCTGAAGGGTAAGGAGCTCCCAGCGTCCCAAGCGATTTAACGGTCGAACATGATGAGACAATGACTGCGAATGCAGTGAACACAACGGTCCTATTCAGTTTCATAATTTCCTCTCATATTCGCTGTAAACTTTTTCGAGCACCAAGCCTAATCCCTTCCAGACGAAGAAAGCAACGCCCAGCAATTCAAAAATATCATCAAGGCCGAGCTGAGCCATTGAATAAAGATGGCTAACGGTATTGCCGGCTATAACATCGTAGACCATGCCAGCGTGTCCCAAGCAAATAAACCCCAGCTTCAGGCCCAGCCAGAATGGCTTATATTTCAACAAGATAAGACCGGACAACCGTTCTTCAAAACCACGAACTAAAGGAATACCCAAAGATCGAATACTCAACCTTTGGCTCCCCGGCCATTTTGATCTTATTGTACTCGGCGATAGCCCCCTTTATTGTTTGCTGCTCATCTTTTTGATTACTACATTCAGTTAGTCCTTTGCTGCACGCCAGTTGTTGAACACTTTTTTTTGCAGCATCACGAATCGCTGCTCTGGCGACTACTATCATTACAATCCTGGAACTTGCCAATTCATGAATTGTGTAAGTAGCTGATGTTGCTGTTACCTTGCGCCGAGAATGATCAGGTGCAATCATATTCAACTCAATGGTTGCATAGCTTTCAGCTTCGGAAACGGGGAATGGGCCAGCCGATCCACCCATTCCCTGGAAGTGAAGATTCTGTAATGAGGCAGATACAATAGTATCGTCAACGGCACAATCTGTCCCTGTATTTACTCGGAAGTACGAGCGTAATTCTGTATTCAGAGTTGCTTCAAAAAACTCTGAAGGATCAAAATAAAAACCGAGACCCTTTCCTTCCTCATACCGCCTCTCTTTGTCAATAATGTCGAGACAAATCGATTCATGAGCAGGCAGTTCCTTCGGCGTAAATTCAACCGGTGCCCCCAGCGTCACCGTTACTCGACAACCAGAACCCAATAAGACGGCTGCAACCAGAAGCGGTATCAAACAATTGGACTTATTCATAAGCGTCGTTCATACTCATCATAAATTCTATCAAGAGCAAAGGCAAGTGCCTTCCAGCCGAACAATGGAACACCCAGGAGGGATAATTTTTCGGAAAATGCCAACTGTAGCATAGTATAGACATGGCCGTCCATGCTCAGCGACGCCACGTCATAAACCATCAAAGCGTATTTAAGGTATGTTAAACCAGTCTGTAGATAACCCCATGCAGTAGGACATGCTGCCGAAGCCCACTCCACAAATTCCAATCCCCCTGCATATCCAGAAAGAATTGCTATCGCTAATACCTGTATTGCTCCACCGAGAAAAGCTCCCGCCCTTGCGCTACTCTCATTCCAGTGAATGTTGTTAAAGCTCGATGTGCCGAGTCCGCCGAGGCCATATCCTACCGTACACCCGAGGCAGAGCATGAGTGCAAGGGATTGTACGGTGAGGGCAGCGGCTGCCGCTGTGACGACTGTGGCAGAGACAAGAAACGCTGCTGTCATCACCGTTCCCAGAGCGCCGGCAGCACCGAGAGCTACACCGGCTGAGGCCATAGAAGCGGCAAATGCTCCGGCTCCCAGAGCTGCCCCGGCCACTGCAAGGCCGGTGGCGCCGGTGATGGCCAGGGCTGCTGTTCCAAGACCGGCGGCGCCCGCGCCTGCGAGAGCTATTCCGGCCGAGGCCATAGAGGCACCAAATGCTCCGGCACCGAGAGCAGCTCCCGTTACGGCAAGGCCGGTGGCGCCGATTACGCCCATGGCCGCCGAGCCAATGCCTGCGGCACCTAATGCACCTGCACCGGCAAGTGCTACGCCAGCCGATGCCGTAGATGCAGCAAAGGCTCCTGCGCCGAGGGCTCCTCCCCCTACGGCAAGGCCGGTGGCGGCGATGGGGAATGCGGCCATGACGCCTAAGGCTGTGCCGAGTCCGCGACCGAAACTTGCCCAGCGTTTACTGCTGACAAAGGTCATCCGCTGAGCCCAGTTGCCTTTAAACCGGCTGCTGAGCCAGCTTTCTCCCGTTGGATCTGTAAAGTTGACGGGGTTGTTATTGGCATACTGGTATCTATCCCAGTTATCAAAGCCGGCACGTTCTGTATGCACGGGATCAGGCTGCAAGAAACGTCCCGTTTCTGGATCATAGAGTCGTGCTTTGTAGTTATACAGGCCGGTCTCGCGTTCCAACTCCTGTCCGGTAAACATGAACGTCTCGCCATAGTGAATGCCGTTTCTATCGGGATCGAGATCGGTGAGGTCCGAGTTCACCCTGCCAAAGGGCTCGTAGACGAATCGTGCCACGGCTACTCCGTCACTGTTTGTAACGATATCTGTAGATCCGTTATGGGTTGAGATAAAATAGAAGGCTCCGAGTACCGACATGATATTGCTCTCGCCGCCTTCTGAGCTTCCCTTGAAGAGGCCGTTGGCGAACCCGCCCCGCATCCTCGACCCGGCGGGATCAGTGTGACGGAAGAGGATGATACGGGAAAACATACCAAATGCTTCGCTCCTGGTAACACAAACCAGACGGCTATATGCGTTTGTCGGATAAGCCATGTATCAACACAATCTTCGGTATGAGCGGTATATTGATTTCGTTCTCACATTTGCTCTTTCTATTCAGGTATTCAAGGCAGGACAGCATCGCAGCCTTTTCTGCGGCGGCGCACGTACCTGGCGCTATCGTCCCGGCGAGTTCTCTCTGCAAACAGACTTCGTAAGAGCTACCCGAAAGTCCCAATATGCAGATTCTCTCCCAACCACTGGGATCTCTATACTGTTCACAGGACGCCCTTGGAGAGATGCACCCATTCATCACGCACACCAGTATAACCACACCGACCATTAATAGGGGATGAATGTTAAACCTCTCCATCTATTCCCTCCATTCTTTCGGAATATTCTCTACAGGCAAATCTGACACAGTAGCATCCGTGTCGGTTTGCAAAGGTTCTCTTGAAGTTGAGCTTCAAAAGTCTTACGTCAAAGTCGATTTTGTAGAAATCGCCCTGGGAGGCTACATCCGGTAGCCTTAAACAAGCATCCTTACAAAACAGAACGGACCCGAAGCGATTATGTCCCGAATTTAGTTAGAGTTTGAAAAGGCGGAACCCTGGCCCAAAATGGGCCGAACAACCACATTCCCTTACGGAGGGTTCCAAGTGAAGAAGAACGAACGGGCAGAAAACAGTCAAACACAAAGCCTGGCGGCCGATGAGTTTCGGGATTATATTCGAACCAGCCTCGATTCCCGTGTGCGCGAATTTGCACTCGGCTACGTAGGAGCTTTGATTCTCGAAGAAATCGAAACGTTATGCGGCAAGACAGGGGAGCATAAGAGAGGCCGTGGATTTGCTCATCGAGGCGGCAGCCAGCGAGGTTCCATTGTGCTCGATGGAGAAAGGGTGGCCATCCAGAAGCCCAGAGCTCGACGTAACGGCAAGGAGGTGAAGCTGGAGCGATATGAGATCCTTCAGGATCGCTCTGATCTTCGCGAGCATGTTGAGCGCCTGATGCTGGCGGGCATCAGCACCCGGAACTATGAAAAGACGCTGAGAAAGACAGAAGCCTCTCTCGGCCTTTCGCGGAGTGCGGTTTCGCGGGAGTTTGTGAAGTCCAGCCGTGAGTCGCTCAATCATTTGAATTCACGCAGGTTTCCTGATCAGACATTCTGGTGTATTGTTCTTGATGGCATCGTATTCGGCGGCTCTGTCGTAATCGTTGCTCTCGGGGTCGATACGGCCGGAAACAAGCATTTTCTGGGCATTTCTGAGGGGTCTACAGAGAATGCTGATAGCGCACTCAGTGTCCTTCAATCAATCGAGAGCCGTGATATCCGCTTCACAGATCGTGTGCTTGTCGTCATGGATGGATCAAAGGCTCTTGAAAAAGCGGCCAGAGAGTTCTTCGGAAAGAAGGCAGAGATCCAACTCTGCTACCTTCATAAACAGAGAAATGTTCTTGCCAAGCTCCCACGGAAGTATCATGCAGAATTCTGCAAGAGATACAAGCAGGCATTCAGCGCTAACAGTTACGAAGATGTCGCAAGCGAGATGCGGTCCGTTCTATCATGGCTCGAATCCATCAGCTACAGTGCCTCTCAGAGTCTTCAGGAGGGTTTAGAGGCACTGTTAACGCTGCATCGCATCAATATGCCGCCGAAATTGAGAACATCCTTTTACACAACCAATCTGATCGATTCGGCATTCTCGAATCCCAGATCTCAGCTTAACCGGGTTAAACGGTCAAGGCCTCAGACAGACCAGGTGCTCCGATGGGTCGGCAGTCTCCTGCTATCACAGGAGGAACAATTCCGTAAGGTGCGGTCATACACTCATATCCATGAGTTCTTAAACAGCTTCCTGGATAAAAAGATTGACGAGCGGATCTCGGCATAGGATGCATTCAGTGGGTCCCGCCTCAAAGTCTAACTATCACTGGGACATAGTCCCCGAAGCCACGAACACTGATGGAATCCACCGGGGGTTCCATAAACCCGATGCCGGCGTAAGCATACCTTTCCCCAGCCTGCTCGCTCCCCCTGCGTAGCGAAGCAGGAGTGCGAAGCGACGGCGCCTGGCGCAGCCTGGGCCCTGCGGGTCGATCGCGCCACGCGCCGGACGCAGGGGGAGCGAGCGGGCCTTGCCTTACTTCTTATGCTCGGGTTCTTCGGATTCAGAGAAAACGATGGAGACCATGCGCTCTTCGTCGGAGTGCGCCGGTTGGAAGGGATCGGTGCCGCCTTCTGTTCCGGCGATGAGCTTCTCGATGCTGTGACGGAATCGGTCGGGCGCCTGCTCTTTCAGCGATTGAGCGAGTGTCTGCATGCGATCACGCACTCCGCCCATCTCCTTTTCTCCCTGCTTCTTAATGGTATCAATCTGCCCTTCAAGGCCCGAAAGCAGCTGTTCATAGTTGCGTCCGGCCTCCTGAACGAGGCCCTGGAGCCGGGTCTCAGCCTTTGATGATACCTGACGCAGGCTTGCGATGGTTTGATCGAGGGTCTGGCGCAGGCGCTCGGCCGTTTCGGATTGATCAGCCTCTCCCTGTCGTTTCAGATTGTCATAGGAGGATTGCAGATGCTGCAGGGCCTGCCGCAGTCCCTTTTCTCCTTCTTTATAAAGGCCGATTCCGGCGTTCAGGATATCATGAATGGGCATGGTCGATCCTCGCTGAGTCCAGGTTCAGGGCTGTGAGTTTCCCGATATCGGGAGAGCTCAGGCAGCATTCTACCTCCCAGGGAATCCTGGTGCAGCGCAAAAAGCAACCATTTTCGTCGCCAGAACGCCAAAATCAGAGCTGATAGTTGAAAAACGGTTTACATCCGACTGAAAACGGCGTTGTTGACACTTTTCTGACTGGCCGGATGGGTACAGATTGATTATCTGTTCAGCCAGACTGAGAGGTGGAAATGTCCAAGAAAGAGAATCCCGCTATGCCGAAAAAGAAAGTGGATGAGTTCCGTACCATCCTGCTCAAGGAGCGGGCAGCCCTGCTTCATGATCTTGAGCTCGAACAGGATAGCTTCATTTACAACGATCAGGGAGATCTTGTCGATATCGCCGATAGCGTCATCCTGAACGACCTGATCAATCGCCTCTCTGATATGGATGCCGATAAGCTGAAACAGATCGACAGGGCGCTTGAGAAGATCGAAGACGGTAGCTACGGTATCTGCGAGGGAACGGGCAAGCCGATTCCCGAGGCGCGCCTGAAGGCCGTTCCGTGGACTCCCTACTCCATCGAATACGCCGAGTCGCTTGAAAAGACAAAGAACCGCAAGTATCCTCGCGCACCTATCGATTGACGCCTCGCTTGCATTGCCGATGTTCCGGGATCTCTTTGCGAAGGGATTCCGGATCAGCATGCGCTCCTTTTCATAGTCCATTCATTACTCAGGATTGCCTGTGCTCTGGCCCGTTGACTGTAACGGGACTCACGCTTCCATTTTATGTTCCATTTTTTGCATGACGCCAGGAGCCCGTGACAAATTCTGTGGGGTCATGAGTAAAAAGATCGGTGAATATACAGGCGAGAAGATCCAGGTTCTGGAAGGCCTTGAGGCCGTCCGAAAGCGCCCGGGCATGTATATCGGTACGCAGGATGCGACCGGTCTTCATAAGATGGTCTATGAGGTCGTCGATAACTCCGTCGACGAATTCATGGCCGGCTTTGCATCTGAGATTACGATCTCGATTCTTGAAGGCAATATTATAGAGGTTCAGGATAACGGCCGCGGCATTCCCGTCGATATCCATCCAAAAGCGAAGAAGCCCACCCTTGAGGTGGTGATGACCGTTTTGCATGCAGGCGGTAAATTCGGCGACGACGCCTATGACGTCACAGGCGGTCTGCACGGCGTCGGTGTTTCTGTGGTGAACGCCCTTTCGGAATACCTTGAGGCCGAGGTTCACATAGGCGGCCAGATCCACTTTCAGCGGTATGAACGCGGAGTTCCGACGGCTCCCGTAAAAATCAAAGGCAAAACGAAGCACCACGGAACGATCGTACGCTTCAAGCCCGACGCCAGCATCTTTACGACCGTTGAGTTCAAGTATATGGCCCTCAGACAGCGCCTTGAAGAGATGGCCTTCCTGAATAAGGGGTTAACGATTCATTTAAAAGACGAGCGCAAAGGCCACGTAAAGACCGAGACCTTCCGTTACGACGGCGGTATTCTACAGTTCGTCGAGAAGCTCATTTCGAAAAAGGATCGCCTTCATAAAAAGCTCATCTACTTCGAGGGAAAGAACGAGACCGTGCGCGGCGAGTTCTGTCTGGCCTATACCGACGGACAGGCCGAGACGATCTACAGCTTCACAAACGGCATTAACAACATGCTCGGCGGAACGCACCTTGAAGGCTTCCGCACGGCGCTGACCCGCACGCTGAACGAATATCTGAAGAAGGATGAGGCGTTAAAGAAGAAGTTCGGCGCCACGCTGAGCGGCGACGACGTGCGCGAAGGCCTGGTGGCCGTCATCAGCGTGAAGATTCCCGAGCCGCAGTTCAACTCCCAGACGAAAGAGAAGCTTGTAAATGCCGAGGTGAAGGGCCTGGTACAGCAGCTTGTCGCCGACAAGCTCGCCCTTTTCTTTGAAGAGAATCCGGCCGAGGTGAAGCCCATCCTCGAAAAGTGTATTCTTTCAAGCAAGGCACGTGAGGCGGCCCGTAAGGCCCGCGAGATGGTGACGAAGCGCAAGGGCATTCTCGAAGGCGGCGGACTGCCCGGCAAACTGGCCGACTGTGCCGAGAAGGATGCGTCGGTTTCTGAGCTCTTTCTTGTGGAAGGGGATTCGGCCGGCGGTTCGGCCAAGCAGGGACGCAACCGTAACTTTCAGGCCATTCTGCCGCTTAAAGGTAAGATCCTGAACGTCTTTCGCGTGAAGGATCATAAGATCCTCGAAAACGAAGAGATCAAAACGCTTGTGACGGCCATCGGCGCCGGCTTCGGCAACGACGCCATCGACCTGGACCGCATGCGGTATCATAAGATCATCATCATGACCGATGCCGACGTCGACGGATCTCACATTCGCACGCTGATCCTGACGTTCTTCTATACGAAGATGCGTCCGATCGTCGATGCGGGTTATCTGTATATCGCTCAGCCGCCGCTCTATCTGATCCGCAGCGGTAAAGAGGCCGTCTACGCCTACACCGACGCTGAAAAAGACAAGGTAGTCAAACAGTTCAACTCAGATAAGACCGTCGTGCAGCGTTACAAAGGTCTCGGTGAGATGAACCCCGAGCAGCTCTGGGAGACGACGATGGACCCGGAGCGCCGCGTGATGCTACGAGTGAAGCCGCTTGACGAGTCGAACGTCGAGCTTTCCCGAATCGAAGAAACGTTCTCGGTCCTGATGGGCGATGAGGTGGCTCCGCGCCGCAAGTTCATCGAAGACAACGCCCGTCAGGTCGTGCATCTCGACCTGTGAGCCGTGCCGGCGATCCCTTGCAGACGCCGTTCATGCGGCAGTACCTCGAGATCAAGTCGGGTTATCCCGACGCGATCCTCTTCTTTCGCATGGGGGATTTTTACGAGCTCTTTCTCGAAGACGCGAAAATCGCCGCCCCTCTGATGGATGTCGCTCTGACCAAACGTCAGGGCGATATTCCGATGTGCGGCGTTCCCTATCACTCCGCCGATATCTATATTCAGCGTCTTCTTGGCGCCGGTAAAAAGATCGCCGTCGCCGAACAGACCGTCGATCCGGCTAACCCCAAACTGATGAGCCGCCGCGTCGTGCGCGTCATCTCGGCGGGCACCCTGATCGAAGACGATCTTCTCTCGCCCGGCAAGGCAAGTTATCTGATGGCCGTCGCCGGCGATCTCAGGCGACCGGGCGTCGCTCTGGCCGATATATCGACAGGCGAGTTCTTCGCCCTTGAAGCGGCGGCCGTCGATTCCGATGTGGAAAGCGATCTGACGCTTTCGCTGCGCGACATTTACTACTCACGGCGTCCCGGCGAGATCCTCGCCGCCGGACCGATGATCGAGCATCTGAAGAAATTGTTAGCCGAAACGGGCGTTCAGATCACTCCGCTTGAGGCCTACCGAGCTTCGGTCTCTGAGGGATGGCGCCGCATCGAGGCCAGCTTCGCCGTGAAGCCGAAGGCGCTGGGATTCGAAGAGGACCATGCGGCGCTGGGCGCCGTGTCGCTGATCCTGCATTATCTCGATCAGGCCTTTCCCGAGAAACGCCCGCAGCTTGAGGCTCCGTCTTTTCGCGAATCGACGGCGCAGCATCTCATGCTCGACGAGAGAACCATCCGCAATCTGAATCTTTTCGAGCCGGCCGAGACCTCTGTGCTGTCGCTCTTCTCCTGCCGAACGGCGCCCGGACGTCGCGCCCTGCGTGACTGCATACTGCGTCCGCTGATTGAGGACGCGCAGATCAACGATCGCCTTGATGCCGTCGAACATCTGATTCAGAAGGCCGATACGTCGCGAGCGTTATACGACGCACTCGGCACCGTATTTGATCTTGAACGCATCCTTTCGCGCGTCGACGGAGGCCGCTGTCGGCCGGGTGATTTTCGCTCCGTGATCAGCACGGTGAGAGCGGCCGTCGATATCGCTTCGATTCTACGTGAGGCCGTGCCTTTTGCTTTTTTCAAAGTGGATTCTTCGCTCATCGCCTTCGCCGACGATCTTGATACAGAGATCGTCGAAGAGCCGGCCGCTTTGCCGGGCGCCTCTCCTTTTCTGAGAGACGGCCGAAATGCCGCGCTGGATGACGCACGCAAGGCTCGCACCGAAGGGGCACGATGGATTCTCGATCTTGAAGAGAAAGAGCGAAACGCCACGGGCATATCGACGTTGAAGATACGGTTTAATCGCGTAACCGGTTATTATATCGAGATCTCGAAAGGACAGACGCAGAACGCACCCGATCATTACGAGCGCAAGCAGACGCTCGTAACGGGGGAGCGTTATACGACGCCCGAGCTGAAAGAGATCGAGCGTAAGATCCTCTCGGCCGACGCCGTCATAGAAGAGGCCGAGCAGGCTGCCTTCGACAGGCTCGTCGTCGAGTTGCAGAAACATCGCACGCCTCTGCGCCGCATGATGCAGTCTATCGCCTCGGTAGACGTGCTGCTTGCCTTCTCGCATATCGCCCGGCAGGCGCGCTGGGTCAGGCCCGAGATCGTGCAGACGGGCGAGATTACGCTCGAAGAATCGCGACATCCCGTCGTCGAGAAGTTCTTGCCGACGGGCGTTCGCTTTACGGCTAACGACGTGCGCCTGAACCGAACCGACCGCAGCTTTGCCCTGCTGACCGGCCCGAATATGGCGGGAAAGTCCACCTACATCAGGCAGGTCGCTCTGATTCAGCTGCTGGCCCAGGTCGGATCGTTTGTTCCGGCACGACGTGCGCGTATAACGCCCGTCGACCGTATATTCACGCGTATCGGCGCACAGGACGATCTCGCTCGCGGCGAATCGACCTTCTTTGTCGAGATGCTTGAGACTTCGGCCATTCTGCGCCGCTTCACGCCTCGCTCTCTCATCATCATGGACGAGGTCGGACGCGGCACGTCGACCTACGACGGGTTGAGCATCGCCTGGGCCATCGCCGAATTTCTAACGGAAGGTGCGATGCGACCGGCCGTGCTCTTTGCCACGCACTATCATGAGCTGACGGCGCTTGAAGAACGCACGGGTTTTGTGAACCTGACGATGGACGTGCGTGAATCGGATGGCCGGGTCATCTTTCTTCACAGAGTGAAAGAAGGCGTCGCCGATCGATCCTATGGAATCCACGTCGCCCGTCTTGCCGGCCTGCCGGGCCCGGTCGTCGATAGAGCTTCTGAGCTGTTACAGGCCTTTGAAGAACGCAGCCTGCGCGAAAGCGAGGCCCTTGAACTGCGCGGAACACCGGGGCTCGACTGGAGTCCCGGGGCAATCAAGGCAAAGACAGCCGAAGCACCGAATGAGCAGACGGCAAATCCGAATGCCCGAGAAGAAGGGCGCAATCCGACGAAAAAACAGAGGTTACGCGAAGACGACGTGCAGGGATCGCTGTTCTAAAAACTATCCCGTATAGCGGTGATCCGCGCTGGCGAACTGCCGCTATTCCGGAATACGAATGACGCCCAGATCTGAAACGTCTCCGGCCGAAGGCGATAAGAAGGGCGTGCCGATGATCGGTTCCGTGGTCGCTCCCGGACCGTTATACCACCCCGCCGTGAAGCTGTCGGGCGTCTGATAACAGTCGATAAAGGTATCGATGCGTCCGGTAAAATCGTTGCCGATGGGCTCGACGGCAAGGCTGTAAGAGGCACCGGGGTTAACCCCAGAAAGATAGAACGAGCCGTCGCCGCCCAGGCCTGTGAACGTTGCAACATAGTCAGTCGGACTGCTCACGGCTACGATGTTCGCCGCGATTACAGATGCTCCGCTCTGCGTAACGACCCTTCCCGTAAGGACTGAAAATCCGGAATTATCGTCGTACCCGGATTGTGTCGTCGCGCCGGCGACAGGTTTCGATACGTTAAAACAGGGTCCGGCCGATTGTGATAAAAGAAGCGATGCAAACAATAGAGTAGTATCATCTTCTTTCTTTGTAAAAAGGCTCTGTATCGAACAGCCGGCGAACGACAACACGGCTATCGTGATGATCGTGATTTTACGGCCCATACAGAACCTTTTTAGCGGCCGCGTCGTCGGCGTGAAGCGACGCTCCCACAGCGGGCATTACAGCCGGAGCAAACGGATACATCGTCGGCACAGACGCTGAAGTGAAGACGCCGACCGATAAGCCGCTGCTGGTATTGTCGCCGGCAATGCTATGAGCCAGGCCGAGTACATGGCCGAGTTCATGCTGTAACGTGAAATAGAGGTAGCGATCTTTAAAGCCACCGTAGCTTTCGATCAGGGCCTTGTTCAAAAGCACCATGCCCGAACAGATGTCCTGAGGCCGGCTGCTGTTTGTGTTGAAGCCGAGGCCGATACCGAGGACAGAACTGGTCGGAATCCCAAAGAACGAAAAAATGGAGCCGTCGGAATCCCAGACGACTCGAATCGTATTGGCGGGCGGCGAGCGCATATAGCTGTTCACGGAACTGATCGTAGAGTTAGACGCCGAATAATTCGGGCTTTGAAAAAGGGAAGTGATCAGACCTGAATTCCACGATGCGTGAACTCCGGGAATCACACTGTCTTTCATCCATGAAACGTTCATCGCCGCATCGTAGATAACGGCTATCGGACGGCTTCCCGAGTTACACGAGCTGTTCCAGACCCACTTCGACGGTTGACCGTTTGAGGCGATAAACGGAAACCAAGCGAAGGCCGACGACGGCAAAAAAGACACGACTGCGATGCCGGCAAGAACGGGGAGCAGGCGCAATCTATTTCGCGATAAGCGCACGCAGCTCCTCCAGCTTCACACGCCCCACAAGCGTCGGATAACCCGTAACAGGTCGCTGCAGCACTCGCCCCTCATCGGTAATGGCCACGGCATTCCAACCCATGCCAGGCGAAACAAGCCTGTAGGCGGCGCCCGCCGGCGACAGATACAGAAGCAGTTCGCTGCCTTCATATAACGGAAAGCCTGCCGTAAACTGTTTTGCGCCCGTAAAAAGACGCACGGTAAATATGGCCGGAACATTGCCCCGAAAGACGTCAAGTGCCTGCATCTCTACATATAAAACATACGGGTTTTCTGCATCGCTTCTCCAGCTATCAAGGCGAGCATGAACGATTACGGGCGTCTTCGCCGTCATCTGCGCCGTGGTTCGAAATGGCTCAAGGGCGCTCAGAGGCATGGCCGCAAGCAGCAGTACAGCGGCAAGAAGGCGTCGCATACAACAAGAAGGCAATTGCCGGAGGCCGTGTCAAGCGCGGTAAAAAACGCTCGCAGGCAAAGCGGATTCATAAAGAATCCGCCCATGGCCACACGCAAGAAAGCATCCCTGCCGCCCTCACACACCGAAGACGATCTGCGCACGGGCCTTGAAAAGGCAGGCGGATTCCTGCATGAGATCTTTGCACGGCTTCCGGCCATTCTAAAAGTAGAGCGATCTGACGTTCTTCTGATGCACGATGAGATCGACCAGGGAGCGCGCATCCAGTCCCTGCCCTACTGGCTCTTTCTCTTTGCCTCGTGCGGTATCGCCACGATGGGACTGATTACAAACAGTCCGGCCGTTATTATAGGCGCCATGCTCATCTCGCCGCTCATGGCGCCGATCATCGGGCTGGGCATGGGCGTGGCGCTCAGCGATCTCTATCTCGGAACCAAATCTCTGTTCAACCTGTTTGCCAGCGTCACCGTCGCTATCGTCACGGCCGCTCTCATTACACTCCTTGTTCCGTTGCATGACGATACGACGGAGATCCTTGCGCGAACGAGTCCGACCGTTCTCGATCTTTTTATTGCCGTACTCTGCGGTCTTGTCGCGGCCTTGAGCTCGGTTCGCTCCAGCGGAGAGAACGTTCTCGGTAACGTCGCTCCAGGAGCGGCCATCGGCGTCGCTCTGATGCCGCCGCTCTGCGTCGTCGGTTATGGCCTCGGTTCGGGTTTTCGCGGCGAGATGATGTGGGGGGCGTTTCTGCTCTTTCTTACGAACCTGTTCAGCATCGTGCTCGTCAGCTCGGCCTTTTATTATTTCATCTACGAAGGATATAACATCAATCGCCTCGTATCGCTTCTTGTCGGCCGGCGCCAGAAGAAAGAGCCCTTTTTTAATCTTCTCTCGCGCATTCCTCTGTGGCAGCGCATCGATGAAAGCCTGAGCTCACGCAAACGTTTTCTCTTTCCATTGATTCTGATGCTGCTCATCAGTTATCCGCTGATGAGCTCGCTCGTCTTACTCAAGAAAAAAACCGATCTGCGCAACTTCCTGAGCGGAGAGCTGCGCTCCGTTTCAGGATTACAGGTGATCCGCGGCCCCGAGCAGTTGAACTATTCAGGCGACTCTATCACGGGATCCATCCTCTATTCCAGTGATCAGGATAACGACTCACTTGAAGAGCAAATCCATACCAAGCTGAAGCAGCGCTTTGCTGATGTGGAGCCGAAGTTTCGCCTGATTCGCATCGTCGGGGAGGCCGACCTTGAAACATTGCAAAAAGCGGGGATTCCCGATCCAGCCGTCGAGGCCTCAAACCGCCTCGAACAGGCCCTGCTTTTAACCGATCACATTCATAAGGCGATGATGAGGCGCTTTCCGCCCGAAGCGGGACTCATTCTGCGCACACAGCTGATCACGTCGGCACGCGGAATCGATTCCGTGCAGATACGATATGCGGGCGAGGCGTTAGACAGAGGCTCTCTCAACCTCGTCGGCGCTACGCTGCGTCAGGAGCTTGAAGCGCAGGGCTATGCCGCCGGCGAAGTACAGATCATCCACTCGGGCAGTATCGAGCGAACGGGCGGATGTAAAGAGCGGGCCGATCTGAAATCAGAACTTCTACCGCTACTCGATCCGCTGCGTGCGAATCGTGAGATCGGCGTCATCCTGCTTCTGCGGCCCGGAACGTCGATCGACGCCGACTTTCTCAAATCGTTCGGCGAACGCTTGACCGTACGCTACAACGACGATGCGAAATGCCAGTTCCGGTTAACCTACACCAGACTACCGTAAAAAAAGGGCCTCCGTTTCCGGAAGCCCTTTCTTCGCTTTGAATCGCCGCTCCGGGGCCGGCTCTTATTAACCGAATCGCTTACGGATTGCGCTCGATGATCATCGAACCGGCGATACCGCCGTGGGCACAGGCCGTAATCAGCACCTTGTTGATGCCGGCATCGTCGCGCATATCCATAACGGCGTTATGAATCAGGCGGATGCCTGTTGCACCGAACGGGTGACCGATGGCGATCGATCCGCCAAAACGGTTAATACGCTTCTCGTCGAAACGCTTCTGCCAGTCGTAGCCCGTCTTGAGTCGGATCTCTTCGAGAGCGCCGACGGCCGTCGCCGCGAAGGCTTCGTGGATCTCGATGGCGTCGAGGTCTTCGAACTTCATGCCCATCTCTTCGAGAAGAGCGATCGAAGCCGAGGCCTGTGCCAGGCCCATCTGATTCGGATGCACGCCGCGCATCTTCCAGCCGCTCAGGTAAGCGACGATCTCAAGGCCGAGCTCTTTAGCCTTCTCAGGAGTCGTTACGATAATGCCCGAGGCTCCGTCGGAACGCGGCGATGCGTTGAAAATCGATACGGTCGGAGCATGGCTCTTCTCAAGATCTTTCGCGTACTTCGCCTTGAACTGGTCGAACTTCATGCCCGGATTGTCGAACAGAAGCATGGCGCGCCCCATACGGCTCGGGTTCTCCACAAGGCCTTTGCGAAGCAGAACGGCCTCGTCGGCGGTCATCGGATTGCCCTCATCGTCGTCGACGGGGATCAGGAACGGAGCATACTTGCCGGCTTCGGTCGCCTCAAGCGAACGCTTGAAGGACTCGTATGCCAGCTTATCCTGCAATTCGCGGGACAGAGCGTAGTTCTGCGCTACGATCTCGGCCGTCACCTGCATGCCATAAGAGGTTTCACCGTCGCCCAGGCCGTCTTCCAGCGTATCGCGGATCTCAACGCCTTCAGGAAGAGCGTCTTCTTTGATAGCCTTGAGCAGCTTATCGGGCGAACCTGTTTTCTTGTCCAGACGGGCGTTCTTGACGACGAACGGCATGGAGGACTGAGACTCCTCGCCGATTGCCAGAAAAAGTTTTCCTTCTCCGAGCAGGATCCGACGGGCCGCTTCGGCCACCGCTTCCATACCAGAAACGCAGTTCTGGTTCACGGTAACGGCAACGGTTTCGTCGGGAAGTCCGATCAGGTTCGCAATGACCCGGGCGGAGTTCGGTGCAAAAGGAAAGCCTTCGCCGGCAATGATACCGTCGATCTGCTTCTTATCCAGACCACTCTGTTTGAGAATATCCTCTGCGACGATGCGTCCCAGATGCTGACCTGGGAAGCGCGCAAGGGCCTTGCCGATCTGAGCAAACGGCGTTCGTCTCGGTACGCAGAGAGCGATTTTTTTCTCGAGTTTCATACAAATAATAAATAAATGAATCCGTTTCAGGTCAATACCTTATCCCCAGGCCGGGGCTCCAGGCCGTCCGTAAAGACAGACGCAACCGTGCTTTCCGCAACGGGCATTCGAAAAAAAGGTAGACACGGCACAGAATCCCGGCCCGATCAGAAGCTCGATGTCGAGAATGATCCTCATCCGAACGTATTCACCAAAGACGGCGGCGATGATGAAAGAGAGCCTGCACCAGGCCTTTTCAGGACTCTGGCTGGAGTCCCATGTCGAAGATATCTTTCATATCTGCGACGAACTTGTGAAAAACGGAGTGAAATCCAACTACAAGACGATCCTCTACTGGATGGAGGCCCGCAAACGCTTTCAGGCGAAGAATCCCGACGTCGCCCTCGACGAGATCGACGAATGGCTTTATGAGGTTTTCTATTCTGGAGAGAACGAGCTCATCGAGCTACAGTTTAACAAGGTCGAACGCGAAAAGATCCTGAACGATCTGCTGGGCGTCCTTGAGATGGAGGCCATGTACATCGACCATCGCATGGGCCGACGCCGTCTTGCGCATGCCGGGCTTCTGCGAGAGCTGATCCGCATCAAACGTTTTTGCAAGAAGCACCGCATCGGCGTACAGGTGCGCATCGAATCGGCCGGCGACCAGCTTCATATCACCGTTTCCAATGACGCCCCGATTCTCGAAGAGGACCTTGTACGCATCCAATCCGTGCGCTCGACGTTCCGGGATTTTCAGCGCAGGGGCAACGAAGAGCAGTTCTTTCTCGAACATATTAACACGTCAGGCGGAGGGCACGGGCTCGGATATCCGCTGATGGACTCTATTCTGACTACGATGCATCTTGATCCCGACACGTCGCTTTTCTTGATCTCGGCGACGCGCACGATGATCCTGCTCAGCCTGCCCATAGTACAGCCCGAGAGCCATGCTTTACTTCCAGCGCCGCGATAGAAATCCGGTGTGGGGCCTCCGGACAATTCCGGGTAATCAGATAGGAATAATGCTTGCAGACATCCGACATTTGATATCTTTGAGTCAGAATTGGCTTCAGGACTCATGAGAGGTTTCAGGACCGATTCGAAGAAAAACACCCCCCGCAAGAAAACAGTATCAGCCAGACCATACAGGTAGATGTAGCAGATGACCTCAATCACGAAATCACAGAATCAGATTCGTCTCACCGCCGACCCGCATAAGCCGCTCAGTCCGGCCATTTACCCGACGTCGGTCTTTTTATTCGAAAATACGGCCGAGCTCATCGACTTCGTTGAGGCGAAATCGCCGGATCGCTTTGAGTATGCGCGATACGGCAATCCGACGCGGCGGGCGATGGAGTATGTTCTGGCCGAGCTTGAAGGGGCCGAAGACGCCGTGCTCTGCGCATCGGGCATGGCTGCCTGCACGATGCCCGTGCTTGCCCTGCTACAGAACGGAGATCATCTTATCTTCACATCGGATAGCTATCTTAAAACGAGAACGTTCATCGAAAAGACACTGCCCGCCTTCGGAATCGCGACTACGATCGTCGAGCCCGACATCCAGGCCGTCGAGGCCGCCATCCGCCCCGAAACGAAGCTCGTCTTCACCGAGATGCCCACCAATCCACTCTATCGCGTCATCGATCTCGAAGGGTTAACCTCGCTCTGTCGCAAACGCGGACTGATCTCGATGATCGACTCGACGCTGGCCTCGCCGGTTAACCTGAATCCGATCCGTCATGGAGCCGATCTCGTCGTGCATTCGATGACGAAGTACTTCGCCGGTCAGAACGACCTCATCGCCGGCGGAGTGGCCGGCCGCAAAGATCTCGTATCGCAGGTGCGCGACCGTATCGGCGAACTCGGCGCCATTCTGCCCGCCCAGGAATGCTACCGTCTTTATATGTCGACGAAAACGATGCAGCTTCGCGTCGAACGTCAGAACGCGACCACGCTTGCCCTTGCCGAATACCTTGAGGGTCATGCCCGTATTCGCAAGGTGTATCATCCGATGCTGGCTTCGAACGTCGACGCCGAACAGGCTCGCCGGTATCTGCGCGGAGGCGGATGCCTGTTTACCATCGACATCGACGGAGGCTTCGATCAGATGCGAGCCTTCTGTGATGCGACGAAGGTCTTTCGCATCGGCCCAAGCTTCGGAAGCCCCGAGTCGCTGCTTGATCCGCCCGTCATCATGAGCCACTGGAACGTCGCCCCCGAACAGCGCGCCGCCATGGGCATCACCGATTCGATGGTACGCATCTCAGTCGGCCTTGAAGATGTGAATGAACTTAAAGCCGATTTAGATCAGGCGTTACAGAAGGCGTTTTGAGAAAGGCGACGGTCATCTTTGCTTTCGGTCTCTGTGTTCTGGCAGGATGTGCTTCACCACGTAACGATTGCGAAGCCAGCTTGAATGAAGATACGTGCCTGATCTTGGCGGCGCTTCAATCCGACTGCCGGGGCATGATGCAAGCCGGCGTGGCAACACCGACAGAATGCAATGCCTTCGATAAGGTGGCCCTATCTGCCTGCCTCCTATCGATGGAAGAAAAAAACAAATGCAACCGAAAGTCCGACCTGCCTCTGATTCCAAAGATCGTAATCAAAAGCATCGCCCCTAATGCGGAGCGCTCCACAGAATCAGGGGAAGCATTAGCGGGTAGATTTGCGCTCACAGAATGCCGTTCTCTCGCCTCATCGTATCATCTGTAAAAAACACTTGCGTCCAGAGTTATCCCGTAAAATGCTTTTACGATATGCGTCTCCGTACCACCAGTAATTCCTTGAATGCTCTGCTGCTGCTTACGCTTCTTTCTTTATTCACGGGCTGCTTCAGCCATAAATATGTCGTTCTCGAAAGCGACAAACCGCGTCAGCCCGAGATCATTGAGTTGAAGATTTTCACGTTGCTCTGGTTCGTGCCGATCGAAACCGAGATCAGTCCGGAGCGGCTCTGCCCGGGCAGTCGCATTCGTATGATCAATATGTACGATAGCGCCATGGATGGGTTAGTCTGCGGCGCCACGTTAGGCCTGGTTTGCCCGCACATGGTGGGCGTGGAGTGTGAAGAATGAAAGCGCTACGATACCTGCCGTTTGCCATCTTTCTCGGCAGCTGCTCAATCTTCGACGTAAGACTGGCGACGCCGCAAGATGAAAGCCGCATCGAGAAGGTTTCCGTTCCACGCAAGATGCGCGCATCGGGTTTTGCAGACGAAGAAGACCTCACTCCTCTGTGCAACGGCGGTCGCATCGTAAGGGTCCGCTTTATGATGAACACTCCGACCGAGATCTGGTGCGAACCGGCAACGCCTGTAGAAAACAAACAAACCGTATCGACGACAAACGAAAGCGGAGCAGGACTGCGGAGCGGCGGCGCCTGGCGCAACCGGCTCCCTACCCGAACGGGGCGCGCCCACCCGAACCCCGCCTGGTGCTCAACACAGACAGCAAAGCACCACCCGCTGCGGCCTGCTCCCGTCTAACCATTCCAGCCCGCCCGATCCCCCTGCATAGCGGAGCAGGAGTGCGGAGCGGCCCCCTATCCGAACGGGGCGCGCCCACCCGAACCCGGCCTGGTGCTCAACACAGACAGCAAAGCACCACCCGCGGGGTGCATATCCTTACCCAGAAGTAGTCTCTGGGCGGAGGATTTTGTAGACGGCGGCCATATCGTAGAGGACGTGCATCCCCTGGAATATGGTGATCGGCCCCGGGAATCCATCGCTCTTTCTTGCAAGGAAACCACCGAGCCTCGCAATCTGAATCATGACGGTATAGAGAGAAGGAACCGTGTTTGGGAGTTCGGATGTATTGTTGATCCGACAGTGCAGGCTCTGCCATTCGTGTGGTTCAAAAACAATTTCTGCGGAGAGGTCTGGAAGTTCCCTGCCTATGAATGTCAGGAAAAGGATTCTCCATGCGATGATGCTATCGACTGTGATGCATGACATCAGTCGAGCTCCGGTCTTCATCTGTCGGTTTTCAATCTTGCATCCAGATTTGAGGACCTTGAAGAAAGTCTCAATGATCCAGCGATCGGTGTACCATTCCACCTTCTCAACGGCTTCTTCGAAAGTGAGAACCGGCATTGTGGTGAGCAGCATCCATGAAATCCCCTCTTCCTTTTGCGGTGGATTTTTTTCGCATGTATATACTGCATAGAGATCGAAAGATGGATTCTCTTTCACAGGATATCGGTGAAAAGGCCGTCGCATTGTTATCTTTGAGAAGCGTATTTGCAGCGTTGCTTCTCTTGCTTTCTTACCCACCTTTCTTTGAACCTGAATATCATACTCACCGAATACATCTATGGACTCCATGAAATCCCACAAAAAGCCCGAATCCCCGGCCAATTTGCGGTCTTTTGCAGCTCGAACAAGCAAATCAGGCGGATTTTCTGTAGATAGTTTATGATGTTCAAGGAAGAGATCATACATATCTCCTTCGCGATCGCAGACGTTTACGAAGTGAACTTTATCATTCATCTCCTTTTGAATCTCACAGACCTTGCGGTAGCTGTTTATCCATTTCATGCTCTCTTTGTCTTCGAGAGGAGTATTTCTTCTTTCCTCACGTGTGAGTTCAGAAGACCATGTGTTGTCAGGTCTATTCCAGATTTGTAGATCCAGTATTCCGAGCGGTGTGCCTTCGGGAGTAACGGCAAGAGTGGGATGAAGCATAAGTCCTCTTGTAAGGCGATTGCCGGCCGGTCCAATATCGTCGGTAGCGTCACGAGTGCTATAGTCAATCGTCGATGTATCCTGAATCGCAAGAACAAGCTCTCGACCCTCGATCCTTTGCTTCGTAGACTCTGTATGCGGACTTAAAATATTCTGTGAGTTCACCTTGCCGTTGTCAAAGAACCGATACACTCCTTTCGCACCCGCCCAGCTTGCCGACGCCTTTGGAACAGACGCACCCGGCTTCTGCATGAAAGCCTCAGCGACAGCAATGAGTCTGGCGTTCAAACGCGCATCACCGATATTTGCACTGGCGAATTCCTGCGCCCCCCAATTGGCTACTTCGCTATCCAGCTCCTGTGGTTCCTGAGCACTCTGCTGTCGTTTCTTCATGCGACATATTGCGCGGGCTCAAAAACAGTACAAGGAGAAATACTTCTGGGTAAGGATATGCGCGGGGTGAGGGATGCGGTGCGCCCCGTTCTTATTGCGCTGGACTTTCTGGCACAGTGGAGAAAGTCATACTTAAGACGCTATGAGGACATTGTGAAGCGGAAGCAGTCCGAAGACCCCCTGGATGTGCGCATCTCGACGCAGCCAGACGATACAACATGCGGCATTACCTGCCTGCACGCCGTATATTCTTTCTACGAAAAATCCCCTCCGCCCATTGGCGACCTTGCTCGGGAAGTCCTTTTCCTGAAAGAAGGCGGAACCCTTGCCGTCATGCTGGCCAATCACGCGCTTTCTCGCGGCTACCGGGCCACGATCTTCACCTACAACCTGAAGATCTTTGATCCGACGTGGTTTCAGAAAGGGGTCGATATTGCGGCGAAGCTCCAGGCTCAGGCAAAAGTAAAACGTTCACATTCTAAGATTCAACAGGCGACGCCTCAATACCTGAAATTTCTGGAAGCCGGAGGACGTCTGCGTTTTCAGAACCTGTCGGCCTCATTGCTGCGCTCGATTTTCAAACGCCGGCTGCCGATCATCACCGGTCTTTCGGCGACCTATCTGAACGGATCGATGCGCGAAAGGGCCGACGATGCCGATACGGTCGTCGACGACGATATCGGCGGAGATCCATCCGGCCACTTCGTCGTGCTGAGCGGATATGATCGCAACGGTCGTATCGTAGTGAAAGATCCCTATCCTCTTCATCCCGGTATGAAGGATAACACCTACACGGTGGGCGCCGGTCGTTTGATCAACGCCATCATGCTTGGCATCGTCACGTTTGACGCGAACCTGCTCATCCTGGAAAAATGAAAACCATTATCGTAGTCGATAAAAAGGGAGACCTGCCCGATGCGCCCTTTGAAACCGTAACGGCGCGTTCTTATCTGACGAATCCGGATTATCTGGACGACCGTAAAACCTACGTGCTTAACCTGAGCCGTCATTATCGCTATCAGTCGCTGGGTTATTATGTGAGTCTGCTTGCCGCGGCACGCGGTCATCGCGTGCTTCCCGAGGTAATGAAGATTCAGGACTTTCGTTCGATGAAGGTTCTGAAACAGATCACGCAGCGGCTACACGATACGATACAGAAAGGCCTGGCCGAGATCCACTCCGATTCTTTCGAGCTTTCGGTGTACTTCGGGCAGAACGTCGCCCGTCGGCATGAGAAGCTTGCCCGCGAGCTTTTCGGTATTCTGAAGATGCCTCTTTTTCGCGTGCGTTTCGAGAATCGTAAGTCCTGGATCATTACGGGTATTTCCATTCTCAGCGTGAACGAGGTTCCCGACGACCATAAGCCCTTTATCGCCCAGTTCGCCGGCGAGTATATGTCGCAGAAGAAGCGTTATACGAAGCCTTCGGCGCATACGCATTACGATCTTGCCATTCTGATCAATCCCGACGAACGTTCGAGTCCGTCTGATCAAAAGGCGCTCGATCGTTTTGTTCGCGCCGGAGAAAAGATCGGCTTCAAGATGGAGATCATCTTTCCCGACGATATGAATCGTCTCGCCGAATTCGACGCCCTTTTCATTCGCGAGACGACGGCGGTGAATCACCATACCTATCGCTTCGCCCGTCTTGCCGAGACGATGGGTCTTGTCGTAATCGATGATCCTGAATCGATCCTGAAATGCACGAATAAGGTCTTTCTTGCCGAGCTTCTGCAGCGCGAGAAGATCCCCACGCCGCAAACGATTATCATTCACAAAGATAACTACAGACAGCTCTGCGATTCGCTGCGCTTCCCGACCGTTATCAAGCTGCCCGATTCTTCGTTCTCGGTCGGCGTCGTGAAGGTACATGATGCCGGCGAATGGGAAGAGCGCCTGCCTCCGATGTTTGAAAAGAGCGACCTGCTGCTTGCGCAGGAATTTTTACCGACCGACTACGACTGGCGCGTCGGCATTCTCGATCGACAGCCGCTTTTTGCCTGCCGGTATTTCATGGCTCGCGGTCACTGGCAGATCTATGACTGGAATCAGACGGGACGCAACTGGGGAAAGACCGAAACCCTGCCGCTCTATCGCGTACCCGATTTCGTACTCAAGACGGCGCTTGAGGCGAGCAATCTGATCGGCGACGGCTTCTATGGCGTCGATTTAAAAGAGGTGAACGGAAAGGCCTATGTTATCGAGATCAACGATAATCCGAGCGTTGAGGCCGGTGTCGAAGACGATCATCTGAAAGAAGAGCTTTATCTGACGATCATGCGGTCGTTTTTACGCCGCATAGAACATCGCAAGAAGGCGCACTGATGCTGCATCTTTTCGAGGCCTGTGGAATCGAACTGGAATACATGATCGTCCGCAAAGACGATCTTGTGGCCGCTCCTATCGCCGACGAGCTGCTCAAGGCCGCTTCGGATAACGATGAAGAGTGGCCTGACGAGATCACCGTAGCCTCGACGGGATGGTCGAACGAGCTGGTGCTGCATGTGCTTGAGATGAAAACGGCCGAGCCGACGGCCGACCTTGCGGCCGCCGAAGCCGACATCGTGCGCTCGATCGATAAGGCCAGCGCGATTCTCAGTGAAAGAGATCCGCCGTGCATGCTGCTCGGCACCTCGGCCCATCCATTTTTTAATCCCGAAAAAGAGATGCGTCTGTGGCCTCATGGCGCCGGCGAGATCTATGCGACCTACGACCGGGTTTTCGGATGCACCGGCCATGGCTGGTCGAATCTGCAGAGCATGCATCTCAATCTGCCCTTCGCAAACGATGAGGAATTCGGCCGGCTGCATGCCGCCATTCGTCTTCTGTTGCCTGTGCTTTCGGCTCTGTGCGCCTCTTCGCCCTTTCTTGAATCGCGTCGCACTCCCTTTCTCGATACACGACTTGAATACTATAGAACAAATCAGAGTCGCATCCCGTCCATTACCGGTGACGTCATCCCAGAGCCCGTCTTTACGATGCAGGAATATCACGATCTGATTCTCGAAAAGATGTATAACGACATCGCTCCGTATGATCCCGACGGCATTCTGCGCGGAGAATGGCTGAATTCGCGCGGAGCCATCGCCCGCTTCGATCGTATGGCCATCGAGATCCGCACGATGGACATACAGGAATGCCCCGGAATGGATATTGCGACGGCTGCCTTCGTTTTTCTTATGGCAAAGGCGATCTGCGAAGAGCGCTTCGCTGCTCTGCCTGCCGTAAAGCGTATTCGCACGCAGGCGCTTGCCGATCTGCTGAACGACGTTATGCGAACCGGACGCCACGCCGTTATCACCAACGAAGAGATCCTTGCCGGATTCGGCCTGACCGAGGCCGTTTCTGTGCGTGCTCTGCTTCAGCGCATGCTTGATACGCTCTTGCCGGAATTCTCATCGCTTTGCGGCGGCGAAGCCTTTAATGAGGGTGGTTTCGCAGAACGTATACAGTTTCTTCTCGATCATGGCTCGCCGGCCGAACGCATGATTCAGTACATGCAGAGCGATACATATGAGCTCGACCCTTCGCGGCTGCGCGTTCTCTACGGATATCTGGCCCGTTGTCTTACCGAGAATCGTCCGCTTCCGCCGCACCATCCATGAAATGCGAGATTCTCATCAGCTGCGAGCATGCCGTCGCCGACATTCCTCCCGATTTTCTCGACTGCTTCCGCTCGTCACAGGCAGAGCGCGCCCTAAACAGCCACCGCGGCTTTGACGAAGGAGTTCTCGATTTAGCGCTCTTCTTGAGAGAAAGGTTATCCATAAAGCGCCGGGATTGCTTTCATGCAGGAACGGCAAGCCGTCTTCTCATCGATCTCAATCGCTCTGAAACACACAGGGCTCTCTTCTCGGATTTCACGCGAAACCTACCTTCGGATAAGAAATCGCGTCTCATCGCAGAGTACCACCGTCCCTACCGCACAGGCATCATTGAGGCATTAAAGAGCCGCATCGCTGCCGGGAAAACCGTGGTGCATCTGTCCGTGCATTCGTTTACGCCTGTTCTGAACGGAAAGGTCAGACGTCCCGATATTGCCCTGCTTTATGATCCGCGCCGTAAAACCGAGAGAACCTTTGCTGACCTATGGATCGATACGCTAAAACAGGAGTCGACGGAGCGGGCGCTACCCATTCAGACCGGACGGAACGACCCTTACCGCGGCACGGCCGACGGCTGCACGACGGCGATGCGACGCCTCTTTTCAGCGGATCGCTATATCGGATTTGAAATCGAGATCAATCAACGTCTTCTGACGCAGATACAGGGAACTGGAGAAGGATTCAGGGTATTCCCGGATGAGATCAAAAACCTCGTAGAGCGCAGCCTTTTATTTGCCATGCGGCGTTGATGGCGGACGATAGACTGCGATCATGCGACAGTAACGTCCGCGATCGAGGAACTCGGCCTCGTTCATCTCAAACCGATCTTTTATGCGAGCGTACTGCGGTCGGTCGAGCTCGGCCACAAGCATGAGCCGTGCCGCCTCTCTTGACGTCGTCTGCATCATCGCCGTGCTGTCTTTTTCGATGGAGTTAGCCGATGCCATGGCCGTGGCTACCAGCCGGATCGTTCCGTCAGGTGCGTCCAGCCTCTGCACGCCCGTCGGAATGCGTTCGCTGTAGCCACTCACGCAAGACACAAGAGTCGAAACCATCGAAAGCGTGATCGAAAGAACAAGAAGGTTCGTCAACAGTCGCACAGATCACCTCCGGCCGGGAGCAGCGGCAATGAGCATCCGCTCGGGCTCGCATCGCTCGCGCTTTTATTTTGAGACGAGCTGAAACGGATACTGTTCGGCGTATTTCTTCTCGAACGAGCTGATCGCCCCTTCGTTACGCAGCGTCAGACCGATGTCATCCCATCCGTTCAGCAGACATTCGCGACGGAAGGGCTCCACTTCGAAACGATAGGCCTTCGGAACGTTGACGACGCGAAGCTCCTGCTTTTCGAGATCGGCCTCAAGCTCAGCGCCTTCGTTCGCTTCGATGAACTCGAAAAGCTCCTGGATCTGAGCGGTGGGCAGAACGATCGGAAGCATGCCGTTCTTAAAGCAGTTATTAAAGAAGATGTCGGCGTATGACGGAGCGACGATGATACGAAAGCCATAATCCAGAAGCGCCCAGGGAGCGTGCTCACGGCTGGAGCCGCATCCGAAGTTCTCGCGGGTGACGAGAATGGTCGCATTCCGATAGCGCTTCTGGTTGAGAGCGAAGTCGGGATTCTCTTTCTCGCCTGCGTCGTCGAGAAAACGCCAGTCGTGAAACAGATGCTTTCCAAATCCCGTGCGCTCGATCTTTTTCAGAAATTGCTTGGGGATGATCTGGTCGGTATCGACGTTGGCTCGGTCAAGAAGGGCGGCCAGGCCCCTGTGAATACGCAGGCTTTCCATATCTTCAAAAAATTCAAGGTCGGAGCAGTGTCAAGTGGTTGGCAGCAGGCGCTCCGTCGCCTCTTCGAGTTTGTCCTGAAAGGCCTGGTCAAGCGCAAGAGCTGCCGGACGCGAAAGACGATCCCGATCAAGGTAGCTGCCTGATGCGATTTCAGGCTTCAAAGCCGCTTCCACAATAAAGCGGGCTCCCTTCTCAGGGTCCGAAATAAAGACATTCCAGAGAAAGCGCAGAGGAGCGGCCAGACGGCGGGTGATGCCCGTCGCGTACACGCCTGGGTGCTGGCTGATGAGCGTAGCCCTGCCTCCCATTCGGCGTGCAAGACCGCAGGTCCAGGCCGTCAGCGCCAGCTTGGAATTCGCATACTCTGCGGCTCCGGAATAGGTGATGCTGTCCTGCGACTCCGTCTGACTGGCAAAGCGCTCGAGATCGATGCTTCCGCGACGATGCAGACGTGACGTAAGATTGAGCACACGCGGACGAGAGGAACGCAGAAGCAGATCCCACAGTCCAAGAGTCAGCCGCCTCGGGGCGAAGTAATTGACCATCATTTGCTTCTCTATACCGATGGAATTGCTTTCGCGCCGATCCATAAAAAGGCCGGCATTATTTATAAGAACGTCCACGCGCGGCAGGTCGCTCAGGCGGCCGATCAAAAGATCGATGGACTGCGGCTCGGCAAGATCCACGGCTTCCAGTCGAACATACGAAGCGATGCCCTGCTCTTCAAGAGAGGCGGCCAGATCTTGCAGAGACGAATTTCGCACAACGGCCACGATAAGTCTGACCTGATCGGAGCGGGCGAGCATTTCGAGCGCTTCGCGTCCGAGTCCGGAGGCCGCTCCGGTTATGACGACGATTTTTTGCCCTTGCTCTTCCTTTCGTTCTCTCGTGTGTTTTTGCTTCTCTATATTCATGATCCGTACCTGTACGACAATGCAGATGCGAATGCAAATCGTGCTATCCTTTTTTCGATACGCGTCGTAAAGTGTCAGCGATGGCCAGTTTGCTCAGGGAAGTCCGCCTTCTGCTTTCCATTCCGTCGCTCTTTCTCTTTGTAGCGACTCTTGTTACGGGAGCAGGATTGCTCACGCTACAGCCAGACCGTCCGTTTTTCTGGATTCCCGCCGGCCTGGCCTTCAGCTTCCTTTTTCGATACGGGCTTTCCATGAGCTTTGCCGTTGTTCTGGGCGAGCTTTCCGCCTTCTTGATCACCGGCCACAGTACACTGCACGGCCTTGCCTCGGGTCTGGCATCGATCGTTTCGGTTCTTCCTCTTGTGTACCGCCATAACCATCTGAAGATCAGCCGCGAAGACCACATGTGGCGTCGCTTCATGCTTGCCTTTCTGATCGCACTGCCCGTCGGCACGACGCTGCGCTTTCTTACGAATGATGTCGGATGGATCGAATGGTATATGCGCGTCTTTACCGGCGTCCTCTTTCCGGGACTGCCGCTTCTTCTATGGAGTCGATCAAGTCGGTTCTCGGGCGACGCAGGCCTCTGGGAACGTGTAGCCGTCACGACGGTATTTGTGCTTTCGTTACCCGTCGTCTTCTTCGATAATATCGTTCCGTTTCTACCGCTACCGTACGCCTACCTGCCCGCCATGCTTGTGATCTGGATCGCATTACGTATGGGAGATTTCTCGGGAGCGGCGGCCATGTTACTTCTGGGCCTCGCCGCCTTCCCCGGCACGGCGTTGAATGAAGGCCCCTTTGCAAACCAACCCGCCTCGCTTCGTATCTATCTTGCATTCCTTGCAATCATCACCTTCTTTCTCACATCTCTTATTGAACGACAGACGCTTCTGCTCAAGCAACAGATCGAACAGGATACGTTATTCCGGCTCTTTCTCGAACGCACGCGAGACATCATCTACAGAGCTCGCAGGGGCTCGAACGCCGGGCTTGAATTCATGAGCCCTTCCGTCACTGAATTTCTCGGTTATACTCCTTCGGATTTTACGTCGAACCCTGCATTGTTGATCGAGCTCATCCATCCCGAAGATCATGAAATCATCGCTCGCATCCGCTCCTCCTCTGAAAAAGTGCAGGAGGCTGAGTTTCGCATCTTCGATCGCAAAGGGCATCTTCACTGGGCGGAATTGCGTCAGGTCACTCTCAAAGACGAACAGGGGAATACCGTCGCCGTCGAGGGAGTTGTGCGAGATATCACGGATCGCAAACAGGCAAGCAATCGCATTCTACACCTGAACGGACTTCTACACTCCATACGGCAGATCAATCAGCTGATCACGCGAGAGCGGGATCGTGAGATCATTCTCAAAGAATCGTGTAACATCCTTGTGCAGAACCGCGGTTACAGGGTAATCTGGATTGGTCTGCCCGACAGGGAAGCCAAACACATCGAGGTCGCCGCCGTCGCCGGTGAAGGGTCCGGTTATACAGACGGTTTAACCATTACGATCGACGGAAGCGTTACAGGCCTCGGCCCATCGGGAAGGGCGTGGGCGACGGGAAAGACCGTTCTGACTTCGAATGTGACGTCCGATCCCGCATTCGCGCCGTGGAAGGATCGCGCCGCACGCTTCGGCATTCACAGTTCGCTTGCAATCCCCCTCGTGCACGCCGATGTCAAATATGGATTGATGAACGTTTATACCGACGACTCGCTTCAATTCAACGAAGAAGAGATCGGTCTTCTCGGCGAGGTTGCCGGCGATATCGCTTACAGTCTCTACAACATCGAAAGAGAGGCCGAGATAGAGAAGCTTGCTTACTACGATCCGTTAACAGACCTCGCAAACCGACGTCTTCTGCTCGACCATCTCGAGCATGAGATGGCCTTTCTGCGACGACGCAATCGTTTCGGTGCCCTGCTCTATCTCGACCTCGATAACTTCAAGCACGTCAACGACTCGTACGGACACGATACAGGAGACGAAATACTTCGCGAGGTGGCCCGTCGTCTACGCGCACGTTTACGCGAAGAAGATACCGTCGCCCGTCTGGGCGGCGATGAATTCGTTATTCTGCTCTTCGATCTGGCCGATTCTCCCGACGAAGCGGCAAAGCAGGCGCAATCGGTCGCCGAGCAGGTGCAGTTAACGCTACAACCGCCGTGCATCGTCGGCCAGAATACGTTCAATCTCACCCCGTCTATCGGTGTCACCGTGCTTCCGCGATACGATCAATCCCCGCAAGATGTGATCCGTGAGGCCGACACGGCCATGTATCGCACGAAGATGGAGGGCAGAAACGGATATCGTTTCTTTCATCCTGAGATGCAGCGCATGGCGGAGTTTCGTCTGTCCATGGAGCAGGAGTTGCACAGGGCCATTCAGGGACAGGAATTCACTCTGCACTATCAGCCGCAGGTCGATACAGAAGGCCGCACCGTCGGGCTGGAGGCCCTGTTGCGCTGGCAACATCCGACTATGGGCACGCTTGGACCCGATAAATATATTGGCATCGCAGAGGAAACGGGGTTAATCGTTCCGCTCGGACGACAGATTCTGAGAATGGCATGCGGGCAGCTGCAAATATGGAAGGCGCAGGGGTTTCAGGGAACAATGGCCGTGAATATCAGCGCACGTCAGTTTCGCGATCCTTACTTTGTAAAGGATGTGCAGGATGCGCTTGCTGAAACAGGTGTCGATCCGGGCAGCCTGCTTCTCGAAATCACCGAAAGCGTCTTTCTTGATAACCTTGAAGAGAGCATTGAGAAGATGGAGGATCTGTGCGCTACCGGCATCCGCTTCTCGGTCGACGACTTCGGCACAGGCTATTCCTCTCTGACCTATCTGAAGAGGCTGCCTCTCTATGAAATTAAGATTGATCGCTCTTTTACGCGCGATGCCGTCAGTAACGATTTCAGCCGGGCCATCATCCGCACCATCGTTACAATTGCCGAGCATCTACAGATGACCGTGATTGCCGAAGGAGTGGAAACCGACGATCAACAGAAAACGCTGATTGAACTCGGTTGCCGGCGATTTCAGGGCTATTATACGGGGAGGCCTGTACCGGCCGATCAGATTTTTGCAGAGCAGAAGAAGTCGGACCAATGATCGGTCACCAGCAACTGGTGTGCCGGTAAAATGTTGCGGTTGCTCGAGTGTTCGGGAGGGTCGGGTGCTATGTTTGCAGGAGTCTCGTGAGTTTTCTGGTGACAGCATCGACGTTAATGGAGGAAATTACTACAGGATTCCAGTGCCCCCTCACCCAAACTGGTTGAGTTCCTCCATTCTCAAGGGTAATCACCCCCATAGCGATCAGCATCAGATAAACAAAGATATAGCAGCGGGAAAAACCCGTAGCATTCGAAATCGCCGAAAGCCTCCCCCAATCCCGATCATCAGGATAAAAGTTCACGCGGACCAGGCTCTGTCCCTCGTCCTGATACTGTTTTTTCCATTTGCCCGTTTCCAGAAAATTTAACTTATACTCGAGCCCGGGATCATTCATCAGACTGCCGAGATAGGATGAAAGAGCCCAGTGACTCACTTTAATGTAAGGGCTGCGCCAGAAGAACCGTTTGAAATACGCTTCGGGAATCAACAAAGTGGAGCGGGAACGGTAATAGGGCTCCCGATCAATGCGTGTCTGTTCGTTCATACTGATCCCGGTCGGGAAAAGGCTGAATTGACAGAAAAATCCAGTCAGACAGGAAAAAATATGATCGATTCGGCAGCAATCGTCCGCAACCAAAAACCAGCAAGAAACAACGATTCAGAGCGGCGGCCGAAATACCATCAGATAGAAGATGCCCAGCATCGAGAAGAATGCCGGAATACCGAGACTCGCCCAGATAAAGAAATGCCGGCCGTACTCTCTGCTGGCACTCAGCCCATGCGCAAGAGCGTGCGTCACAGCGGCCAGCATGCGGTACTGAAGCATGGCGGCCGGAATCCAGCAGGCCATGGCGACGACGAAGAGGATTAACGAGACGAAGACCCATCCGCTTAAAATCGGATAACGCACAAGCCAGACCATGATAAGCCCTGTTGCAAGCTGAACAACACCAGCCAGAGCCGTGAAGATCCAATCGGCGTGAATGATCTGTTTCAGGGTTGTTTGAATAACGTTGAGATCACCGGTTCGATGGGCTCTCATCAGCGCGTAGGCCGATCCTGCACCGGCCCCGAATAAGAACGTGGCGCTCAAAATATGAACCAGCTTTACTATCAGGAAGATCATCGCTCTCGCTCTCGTTATCGCTCTGGCCTTAGCCTGTCTGAAGAATCATCGCCGTCGAAAAGCCATCCGACGGCAGTCAAGACAAGCAGAGGGATGTTCTTTGAGATTGGACCGAGCGGATGCAGAAGAAGCTCCGGAATTCGAAACGCTATCACCAGCGTATAAAACGCCACAGCGGCCAGCTGAAAACCGTAAGATATGCGACGATATCGGCTAAAGAGCATCAGACCGAGTACAAGGTCAAACAGACAGGAGCCATACAGAAACAGAACAAGCAAACCGTCAGGCACGCCGGACTGTTTCAACCACGACATACTGATAGCGGGCTCGTACAGAAACGCAGTCACGATGGCCGTCCAGATCCACACGAACGCGATACTGTAGCGCAGCATGGGCCTGATGACGGATAACGCTGCCTCATACAACGTTCCGGCCGGCAAAGCAAGAGCAGATCTCATCGTAAGGCCTGTGAGCCTTTCAAACGGCCGCGCATCGCCCGTATTGCCGCGCTCAAGCATTTGTAACGTCTCTTCGTTCACGATGCCTGTTCCCCATCGTGCAACGGCCCGCATCCATGACATAGGAATGCCTATCAGATAAGCCGCGGCAAATCCGGCATTCCGTCGAAAAGACTGAAGCATCTGCGCCATCGTCACGACCTCGGGACCGGCAACGTCGACGGTGACTCCGCGCGAAGGCCACTTTGCGATGAGCGACGACACACCGGCCGCAAGATCCTCAATACGCAACGGCTGCAGCAAGAAGCGGCCGCCGCCGGGCAACGGCAGAAGCGGTAACGTCGCAAGCAGAGCAAGAAGCTTCGTGCTCTTGCCGCCCGGACCGATCACAAGAGAGGGGCGCAGGATCACGGCAGAGGGGATGAGCTTGCGCAACGCCTCATCGGCCTTGCGCTTCGACAGATGATATTTCGTTTCGGCATGCTCGTCGGCTCCGAGCGCAGAGATCTGAATCAGACGTCGGATCTTCAGAGATCGCGCCGCACGAAACAGGGCGAGCGGGCCTTCATAATGAAGACGCTCAAACGTAGCATCCTTGCTTTCCCTGATAATTCCGACGGCATTGATGACCGCATCGCATCCGGCCAGCTGATCACGCCAGGCGCTCTCATTGGCTTCGTCAGTGATTTGAATATTAAAATCGCCCTTCACATATTCGACTCCGGCAAGCGCCGGCTGTCTGGCGGGATCACGTACGCACAGGCGCAACGTATAACCATCGGCCAGCAGGCGTTCGGCGATAGCACGTCCGATGAAGCCGGTGCCGCCGATCAGGAAGATGCGCATCGGCTTCATACGTCGCTCACCTCGATAATTTTATGGCGCGCCGTCTCGCCGCTGACGATCGATACATGTCGTCGTTTCACGCCAAGGTGACGGGCAAGCGTTTCGATCAGCTCGGCGTTTGCCTTACCATCTTCGGGAGGCGAATGCACCCTGACCTCGAGCGTGCCGTCTTCAAGGACGTGAACGCCCTGCTTCGACGACTTTGGTTTCACATGAACGGAGTAGCGGCGCACATCTACTGGTTGCGTTTGCCGCTCATTCTGGAAAGCGAAATCCGATACGGTTCCGGTTCATCCCCTCCTCCGCAAGACACAGGGCCGGATTGTTGATTTTAAGACTCAGAATCGCCCACGCTCTGGCAGCACCTCAGATGGAGTGGACGCAGAACCTTTTCCTGACATTCTCGCCAATTATGACACAGAGATTTCGTTTTCTGTTTTTCGTAGCCCTGCCGCTGATCTCCGGATGCTACATTGCAGAACTCTACCAGCGACGGGCCATTCATCCCGATGGTCTGCGCACCATCCAGCCCGGCATGACGGCTCCGCAACAGGTCAGCCGCGGCGGATCTCTTCTTACAGGCTACGGCCTCTGTACGCCGGTCTTTCAGTTTATTCCCACAGCCTACTGTGATACATCGGCCACCGCTTATTCTTTCAGCGGCGAGACGCTTGCCATCGCGAACTACTCCGCCTATCATGTTTCGCTACAGCTCTTTGACTCGGCATCAAAGAGGCCACTGTGGAGTCGCAGCGAATTCAACACGGCCATCTCTGCCATCGCCTTCTCGAAGGATGACCGGACGGTTCATGTCACCTCGGGTTATGCGCTTTACATCCTCTCTCGCGAAAACGGAAGCATTCAGGCGACGCATGCGATCCGCACCGGGCACAGCCTTGCCGTCAGTGAAAAGGCGATCTTCGTCGGTCATAACGGCAGCATCACGATGATCAAAGCCGACGGAACACGTACAGAACAGAGCTGCGTTCCGGACCGCGAGATACTCACATCGGGCATAAGAAGCACGCCCGCGGAAATCGTCGATATCGCCGTCTCTGAAGATGAGCAGAGCATGGCCGCCATCGATATCCGCGGATTTGTATGCGAGTTTGATCTGAGCGACGGTATGCGACTCAAGGCGGCCTATTATCCGAATCGGCCGACGTTCACCGGACAGGTTGCCTACAGAAACGGACTGTATATCGCTCGTGAACAGCAGCTGTCTCAGGTGAAAGAGACGGAGCAGGTCTATGAATGCATTCAGTCACTCGAAGAAATGTATGCAACACCGCAGGCCTTCTATGGCCTTGTTCGCAGCTTCGAGCGCGGCGGAGGGTATCCGATCGTTGACATGGATTCGTTTATCGAGAGGCGCTGTAAGGCGGTGGCTGGAGGGGGATAGAAAAGCAAGAGCCACGCATCATCTGTCAGTCATTCATCTGAGACTTCAGCAGACCAAGCGCCTTATGATACTTCTGGAAGCGCTCAAAGTCTTTCAGGGATATGTCGCCATCTTCAACCGTATCGTGTAAAAGAGCCACTATCATCTCTTCGTCGGACCGACAACGATGCATCAACCGTAACGGATGCAGTATGTAAGGCCGTCCGCCTCGGTCCACCTGTCCTGCATGAACACGAACGGCTATGGCCAGGGCCTGATCAATCATATTCATGGGTATCTCCGGATTATGCTTCTACGAAGCTTGAGAAACTCAGAGCGCGATCAACTTAAAAATTACCGGCCGATCGTGACGGCTCTTTCATTTCTCTTGACTTCGCTTGCTGTCAGTCCAAGCTCCTTTCGTGGACCCGACGCCCGACAGAATCATTCGTGATACGTTCTCTGATAGAGAAGATGCCGTTCCTTTCTTCCGATCCACTCTGCCGCCCGGGCTGCTCGCTGTCCTTAATCTTGATACCCTAGAAGTAGAACAGGGAACCTTCATCGATGAGTCTATGAAGGAATACCGTACGGACGTCCTCTTCCGTATTCAAACCGCCAGTGGATCGCCAGCGAAGATCTATCTGCTATTCGAGCATAAATCGCAAAGAGATCCGCGCATCTTCACACAGCTGCTTTCCTACCTCGCACGTATCTATGAACGACAGGATAAGCCCGTTCCCGTCATTCCCTTCGTCTTCTATCACGGAAAGAAGGCATGGGATCTCGGCACCGATTTCACGGCCCACTTCAAGCTCACGGATAGGGAGCGACAGATCTTTGCGCCCTATCTACCCGATTTCCGATTTGAGCTGTTTGACCTCGGTGATCAGGATGTTGAGACGCTAACTATTACACTCTACGTCAAAATGCTTCTACAGATCATCCGCTCCATTGATACGGATCGTCTTGATGACAATCTCAGAGACATTTTCGAGCTCTCTGAGATCTTTTTCTCAGAGCAAAAAAAGCTTGAGAAACTCAGAAAATTGATCTTTTATGTCCTCACAAGAGGCGAGGTGCCGCACGAGAAAGTTGCGAGCATCCTTTCCTCGGTCTCGAAACGACTGGAGAAGGAAGCTATGACCGCTGCCCAAAAACTCAGAGAAGAAGGATTTGCACAGGGTATGCAGCAGGGCATGCAACAGGGGCTCCTTGAAGGAGAGCAGAAGCTACTTATCAAACAGATGGAGTGGAGATTCGGCAGTCTCTCGAAACAGGAGAATGATACCATCCGCGCCTGCTCAAACAGAGATCTCATCGAAGCAGCAAGCCGGGCTATTCTCGAAGGAAAGAGCAAGGATGAAGTGCTGGCACCGCTACGCTGATCCACACAAGACGACTGAAAGTATACTTAGTTTTTTGATATCTCCGTAATGCCAGCCGATAAAAACAGTATATCTGTGTGCGCCCTATTGCTTTTTCTACAGCTCTTCATCTCCCGTCATCTCGTAGCCGAAAATCTCATGCTGCGACATCAGCTTCTTGCCTATAAACGGTCGATCCAGAAACCCCGCATCAGACAGATTGATCGAATCCTCTGGGTCATTCTGGCCGGTCTTCTGCCGACTGCCTTCTGGAAGAATGCTCTTGCCTTCGTCAAACCTGCTACTGTGATCCAATGGCATTGAGAGGCCTATCGATCTTTCTGGACGTGGATCTCGCGAAGAAAGAAGTCCGGTAGACCGGCCATACGTTCTCTGCTCAGAGACGAGATCATCCGTATGGCAGTAGAGAATCCCACCTGGGGACCGGAACGCATCCTCGGCGAGCTACAGACTGCTGGCTATCGACTGCATATCAATACCTTACGTAAATATATGCCGAAACGTGCGAAAACTCCCGGAGGGAACTGGAAGAACTTTCTCGACCTTCATTCATCGCAGATCGAGGCCATGGATTTCTTCGTAGTACCGATGTGGAACTTCACGCCGCTCTATGTCTTCTTTATCATCCACCATGCAACGAGAGAGATTCTACACGTTAACGTCACGGCACATCCAAATATGCAGTGGCTGCGACAGAACCTGAAAGAAGCATTCTCTGACGGAAGCATCATCCCGAGATACCTTGTTCACGACAATGACCCGGTCTTTGTCTACTCCAGACGATTCATGGAAAACGTGCTTTCCATCACTCCCCTCAGAACGGCGCCTCACAGCCCATGGCAGAACGCTTACGCTGAGAGATTTGTCGGAACCATTCGAAGAGAGCTCACCGATCACATCATCCCTCTCTCAGAAGCTCATCTGAGAAGTCTCGTCAGAGAATACATGCGTCATTATAATGAAGATCGTACGCATTCCTCGATCGGAAGAGATTCACCCCACGGCCGACCCCGGGCAGAAATGCCTCCCGATCAACCCCAGATCTCCGTTCCGCGAGTCCGTGGACTCCATACTTTCCGCTGGAGAAGGCCGCATGAGATGCATTTTTGTAGGCGACCCCCGATTTAGCGCGAACCCTCATGGTCAGCTCTACGGTCCATCTTCCAATGGAGATTTCGCAATTGTGCAGGGTCTATTCCCCTTCTTCAATAATCAAATCACGGCAGTATTTGTCGAAGTCCTCTTGATCGTCTCGATCCAGTTTAGCCCCCAGCGATACGACCTCGTAAATTAACCGTTCACAGGCAAGTCCGCTTGAAGATCCAAACTTCAACTCACGGGCATCATAGTTTCGCCACGGACCATCAATAGCCTTGCCCTGCTCATCACGGGCACTATGGGCAACGATATAGAACTGAAGAACGTCTTTGTAAAAGTATCCGGCCACAAAGCGCAGCTCCTTCCAGCCATGAAGCATCGTACCACCACCGAGGTCTCTCGGTTCATAGGCAATGGTTTGCCCATATGACAGAGACTTGTCAATTTTATATCTCTTTCCCTCCCAAGTCAGCCAGAAAGGCTTCTGATAAGTCCACTTACTTGATCTAACGCCGTCGAAAATGTCATCAAGCTCTTGAGGCGTCGTTACACCTGGTCGTATCGATTGAATACGCTCCAGCGTTATCAGGGCATCCTTAAAAGTGTTATCGTGATCACCCGTGGATAACTTGTGGTAAATCGTTTTACAATTGAACAGACTCAAGAATCCCATCGTTATTACTCCCATTAATAATAGTCTCATCGAAATTCGATTATGTCCCGAATTTAGTTAGAGTTTGAAAAGGCGGAACCCTGGCCCAAAATGGGCCGAACAACCACATTCCCTTACGGAGGGTTCCAAGTGAAGAAGAACGAACGGGCAGAAAACAGTCAAACACAAAGCCTGGCGGCCGATGAGTTTCGGGATTATATTCGAACCAGCCTCGATTCCCGTGTGCGCGAATTTGCACTCGGCTACGTAGGAGCTTTGATTCTCGAAG